>CAJUGP010000045.1 GCA_910586365.1 uncultured Christensenella sp.
CCCTACACGACGCTCTTCCGATCTAAACAAGATTTCAATCGCTTCTCCCATACTGACGCCGACTTCGTTCGCCGCATTCAAAATATCCACATAGTAAGACAGGAACAGGGTCAGCGTAAGCAGAACGAGCGAAAGCACCCACATGCAGATAATTTTTACTTTATCGTTTTTGCCGCCGAACTTATCCCAAAGGAACGCGCCCAAAAATCCGCTGATAACAGGCGCCCACCAGGAAATAAAGCCCAACGCAAAGAAGATCACCCATACCGCACAGCCCGCAACCACGCCGAGCGCCATGCCGCCGAGCGCTTTGGGCAGGTTGGAAGGAGCCGCCTTAGCGGCAATTTCGTCGTTTTTCACCCTTTCGACGTACGCGTCGAAGCACGTTTCATGCGCGAGGTAAACGCCGTTCGCCGAACCGACGAGCCGCGCTCCTTCGCCCAACTCCTCGCCGCAGAAGGGGCAACCGCCCTTCGCCTCGATTCCCGTAAGAAAATCCGCAATCGCCGCCGCGCACGCCACATATTTTTTGGGCGTCGCGACAAGGATACACACGATACCGTCGCCGTCGATCCTGAATTGATTGACGGAATACGTCTTGGCAATCCCTGCAAGGAATTGGTTGACTTCGCCCTTTCTTTCTTCGGGGATCATAACGTGGAACGAAAGCATATTGGTCGTAGACATCGACTGCACCGTACCGCTTACCTGAAATCCGCGGATACTGCCGCGGAAAATTTTCTCTTTTGAATCGTATGTAAGAGAATGTTCTTGAAGAAATGCCGAAATAATTTTATTCATTTTTCCCCTCTTTTTTATTTCTTACTAAAATCTATTATACCGCACCCCCCCCCTCGTCTGTCAAGGGCTTTCACACAAATTTTTCATAATTTTTTACGTAAATTTTTCCATACGCACACAAAAAGACCGCCGCAAAACGCGGCGGTCTTTTCAAACGTTTTTTTAATTTAGATTCTCGCAACGCCCGTTTCGCGCGCGGTCTGCGCAACGGCGGCGGCAACCGCCTCGTGCGCGCGCAGCTCATAGGCATACGGCAGAATGTAATCGGGGTTCAGCTCTTCCTTACTCACGCAAGAAGCAATGGCGCGGGACGCGGCGTACATCATTTCAAATGTAATGTCGCGCGCGCGCACGTCGAGCGCGCCGCGGAAGAGTCCGGGGAACACGAGCACGTTGTTGATCTGATTGGGCTTTTCGGAAGAACCCGTGCCCACGATCGCCGCCCCCGCCGCAAGCGCATCCTCGCGGGAAATTTCGGGCGTCGGATTGGCGCACGTGAACACGATGGGGTCTTTTTTCATGCTCGCCACCATTTCTTTCGTGACGCAGTTCGCAACCGATACGCCGATAAACACGTCGGCGCCCTTCATCGCGTCGGCAAGTCCGCCCGTAATGCGGCGGCGGTTGGTGATCTTCGCCAAGTCCTGCTTTTCGCTGTTCAAACGGGGATCGCCCTCGCAGATAATCCCCTTACTGTCGCAAAGGACGATTTCCTTTACGCCCGTGTTCAGAAGAAACCGCGCGATCGCAATTCCCGCCGCCCCCGCGCCGTTTACGACGACCGAAAGCTCCTCGGCTTTTTTGCCCGTCAGCGCAAGCGCGTTCCAAAGCGCCGCCGCCGTCACGATCGCCGTGCCGTGCTGATCGTCGTGAAATACGGGAATTTCAAGCTCCTCTTTGAGCCTGCGCTCGATCTCGAAGCAGCGCGGCGCGGAAATATCTTCGAGGTTGATGCCGCCGAAGCTGCCTTGCAGCAGTTTGATTGTGCGGATGATCTCTTCCGTATCTTTGGAACGAATGCAAAGAGGAATGGCGTCGACGCCGCCGAACGCCTTAAACAACGCGCACTTCCCTTCCATAACGGGCATGCCCGCCTTGGGACCGATATCGCCCAACCCCAAAACGGCGGTGCCGTCGGTAATCACGGGAACGGTGTTCCACCTGCGCGTGAGCGTAAAGCTCTTTTCGGGATCTTTTTCGATCGCCAAACACGGTTCGGCTACGCCGGGCGTATAGGCAAGCGAAAGCTTTTCGCGCGAATCGACTTCCACGCGGGATACGACTTCGATCTTGCCTTTCCATTCGGCGTGTTTTTTTAAGGATTCTTCTCTGTAATTCATTTTTTTTACCTTCCTGCGTTTCTCTTGAAAATTATACCGCGAAAGCGCTTTTCCGTCAACTAAAACGGGGGCGATTCCCGAAAGAACCGCCCCCGTTTTTTATCTCCCTCCCCCGAGAGTTATAAGCATAGAAAAGGTATTGCCCGCCGCGCGGAAAACAATCCCTATTTTACCTTAAAAACGATTGCCGAAACGGAATATTTTTTTGCCGTATAACCAAGCTTTTTGCCGAATGCGCCCGCCGTGTACGTTTCGGGCGACACCACTTCGTCCGATTCTCTGTTTACGGCTTTCATATCGTCGTTCTGCAGCACCGTCACGCTTGCCGTGCCCTTTAACCGCGCGTTGGATACGGCTACGTTCACGTTGATATCCTCGCCGCTCGCGTTTACGATTTTGAGCACGATATCGCCGTCCGCGTTCAACGCCGCCGTGTAATACAGTTTGGAAACGATCTCTTTTCTGCCTTTATGCCCCGCTAATTCGTAGGTATCGGCAAACCCTTCGGCATATTCGATGGTCTGGTCTTTCAGCAGATATTTGCCTTGATTTCGCATAAAGAGCTGTTGCACGTAATAATTCGTCGTGCGTACGATCTGCGTATTCGTAAAATACATCATATCGACGTTCCACTGCCGCGACCCGTTCCAGCTCGCAAACATCGGCGCGTACGCCGCCAATTTAATAATATCGCCGTTGCGCTCGTACGCCGTCATCATCGCCGCCTCGGAAAGCGCCGTGATCCAGCTGTTCGTCCACTCCTCATTCGCATCGTAACTCAAACCGCCCGAAGCGTACGAATTTGCCGAATATTCGCCCACGAACACATTATAATAGTTATAGCCGTCTTCCTCGGGACGGGCGTACCCGTCGTACATTTGCGTATTCGTGAAGAAATCGAGGAAATTCATATAATAATGTTGGTCGTGAACGCCGTACTCGGAAACCGTATCGATGACGGGCGACTGCGAATTCAGATAACTCAGCGCGGCGCGCTGCGCCATTCCCGTCGAAGAGGACGAAACCGCCGTGTTTTGGCAGTCGCCGAGCGTCATGGCGTTGCCGACGATAAGCTCGACTTCGCCGTACAGCGCGTTTTCGCCCTTCGCTTGCGCAAACGCTTCGAGGAATTTCTCGTAATACGCTTCGTAATAATTGCCGTATTGCTCGTTGCCGATGCCGAGATATTTCAGCCCGAACGGCGCGGGGTGCCCCATATCGGTGCGGATCTGCGCCCAACGCGCTTCGTTTTCGTCGTCGGAGTCCACGCTGCCGTTCGCAAAGCAAACCAAATCGAGCGCGTCTTGAATATAATCGGCGATTTTATTGCCGTGTCTGCCCGCAAGCGCGTGCGCCGTTCTGCCCCAAGCGTTCTGCAAACCGCCTTGATCGCTCAGTCCGCAGCTGATAACGGGAACGGGGCTTGCCCCCAATTTTTCGCACAGCAGGAAATAATCGTAAAATCCGATGCCGTACTCCATTTCGTAATATTTGTTTCCGCCCTGCCAAATATCGGTGTTCGCGCGGCGCGTGATCTGTTCGCCGTACGTCGTAACCGTTTTCGTGTTTCCCTCGTCGTTGAGCGTATACTCGAACGCGGGCACGTAATCGCCTTTGGAGCCGCTCTCTTTCGCCACCGCGCCGATCGAGTTTTTCCAATCGTACGCCGTTCCCTCGTCAACGCCCTCGATAACGCAGCCGCCGGGGAAACGAATGAATTTGGGCGAAAGCTGTTCGATCGCCTCGTAAACGTAATTTTTTATGCCGACGGTGGCGTTCTTCGTTTCGAGTTTCACTCCGTCCAAATCGAACGAACAGGCGGATGCGGAAGAAATTTCAAAATACAGCCCCTTCGCGCCCGAATGCTCCGCCGTCAGCGTTTTTTGATATTTGACCCAACCTTCGCCCTGCACGGTGATTTTCGCGCTTGCATAGGTCTTTTCGGCATCCTTTACGGCAAGCGTCAATTCAACGGGCGCGCCGTTCTTGCGGATAAACGCGGAAAACAGATATTGTTCCCCCTCGTTTACCGCCATGGCGGGATCGTCGTATCCCGAATTGCGCAGCGAACCGCCCGCGGGCAGCGTAACCGCAGCGTAGCCGCCGTTCACGTAACGGTCTTTATAATCCTGATAAAGCGAACCCAACGGGCTGTCGCTTTGGTTCTCCTTCACGGAAAAGGACGCCCCGCCCTCGGCGCGCCAACCGTAATCGTTCGCCGTCACGCTCGCGCCGTTGCGCTTCCCCTGCGGCGTTTCAAACGAATAATTGACGAGCAAATTATCGTCAAGCGCATACGAAGCGTAATTGATATCTTCGAGGAATACGCCGAACAGCGTGTCGGATAGATTATAACGCGCGCTCTTTTTGTCGGTTTTCCCGTCGAGCAAGATGGTCGCGTCGGGCGTATCGAATTCCGCCGCTTCCCGATCGTAACTTTCTTTCCCGCACGCCGCCATACTCAACACCATCGCCAACGAAAGTATGCCCGCCGTGCAGGCAACCGCCTTTTTCTTCATTCTTCCTCCCCCCCAATATGGAATTCCGAACCTATTTTTTTCCTGCGCGCATATTATAGCACGGAAAACAAACGCTTGCAATAGTTTCATTAAAAATTTTTTTCAATTAATTTAGATTTTATTAAACAACGTGTGGAAAAACGGCAAAAATAAGGCAATTCTACCCACGGTAGAGTGATTTTTCGGATAGTAGAGTTCTTGTACGGCGTGATAGAAACAAAAATCGCAACACGAGAGCGTAAACGGCGAAGAATAGGGTGTAAAACTCCCCTTGCCGTGGTAAAATAATAGCGTAAAGGAAAAGTCCTTTCGGAGGTAAGCCTATGTCGAAATTTGAAATATTCACCGATTCCGCCGCAAATCTTCCCGACGAAATCAGAATGACGCGAAACATTCGCGTGATCCCCTACATTTGCAACGTTGACGGCGAGGACGTCGCCTGTTTGGAAGAAGGCGTGCCGTTTACGGAAACGGCAAAAAAATTCTATGCCAAAATGCGCGAAGGCGCGGAAGCGAAAACGTCGCTGATCGGACAGGAACGCATCTGCGACGCGTTCGTCCCCTTCCTCGAAGAAGGCAAAGATATTGTTTTTATCACGATTGCCTCGGGCGTAAGCGGCACGCATCAGCAAGCGCTGAACGCCCAGAAAGAGCTTGCGAAGAAATATCCCAAACGTAAAATATACGTGATCGACAGCGCGAACGCTTCGCTCGGCGAAGGATTGCTCGTCCTTCGGATCGCCGATTTGCGCGACATGGGCGAAAGCGCGGAAACGTGCTACGAATGGGGCGTAAACAACGCGTATAAAGTAAACAGCTATCTCACCGTCGAAGATCTCAAATATTTGAGAAAGGGCGGCAGAATTTCCAAAACGCTTGCTTTGGCGGGAAGCCTGCTCAATATTAAACCGCTGATCAAAGCGGACGGCGGGAAACCTGCGAAGCTGACGTTTTTCTCCAAGACGCGCGGCAGAAAAAAGGCGCTCTCCGCCCTTGTGGATTATTTCGACGCGCAGGTCCTCCGTCCCGAAGGACAGACGATTGCCATCGCCCACGCCGATTGCGAAGCCGAGGCGCTCGAGCTCGCCGCAACGCTGAAAGAACACGGCGCGCACGACGTAATCGTGGAATATTACGACATGTGCACGGGCACGCACGTCGGTCCCGGCACCATTGCTATTTTCTTTTTCGGCAAAGACCGCCGCGCAGAAGCGCCCGCAGCAGAAGCCGCCCCATCGCTCAACCGTGTCCCAAAAACAAGTAACGTATAAAAAAACAAGTGCACTTCCCATAGGAAATTAAAAAACGAAATTTTTAATTGTCGCACTTTCAAGCGATGTCAAAAGGCTCTCGGGCAATTGTCCGAGAGCCTTTCAATATGTGTTTAATTCTGCCGTTAAGCGGACATGCGTTCAATGCTGCCTATTTTATTGGCTTTGAGATCGTCGTTCCACAACCCGTCGTTTGCGAATTTCACACAGTACAGAGGCGCGCTTTGCAACTCTTCCCCGTAAATACGCAGATAAACATCGTATTTTCCGCTTTCAAGACCATTCTCCACATTGAATTCAAGCTCATCCTTTACGGCAATTTCTCCATAATCCGCAATATACACCGCCGCGCCGGTACTGTCGGTAAATATCAGCTTTACCCGCTTGTTTCTGGTTAAATTTCCAAATCCCGCGTTTTGCAACGTAAGGCGGACGTTCAGCTTTTCAGACGAGGCCGAATAAGTTAATACCGAGTTTTTCAATACAAATCTGTATCCCAAACGGTTCTGTATGTATGTAAAGGCGGTTTTGCCGTAATATTGTTTTTCTGATCCGCAAGCTTCGGTATAAAAGGTGTTTTTCCACTTTTCGATTACTCTGTTATCCCACTCTGTATTCAGATAACTTAA
This sequence comes from uncultured Christensenella sp., assembly GCA_910586365.1. Taxonomy (GTDB): domain Bacteria; phylum Bacillota; class Clostridia; order Christensenellales; family Borkfalkiaceae; genus Gallimonas. Next base: position 6,561 of record CAJUGP010000045.1, read on the forward strand.
ATGAATTTTATTCATTTCAGGTAAACACGTTTCAATATTGTGAAACGGACTGTCGGGGACGGTAACTTCGCCGCCGAACGGCAAATGAGCGTTTTGGACGCTTAAAAAATTTATATCGCGCTCTCTGTTACGGTATGTACCCAAATCACTTTCGGAGCCCAAATATCCGTCGTTATACAAGCCTAATCTGTAAGCCTTTTCGTCGGGCGAAATAGATATTTCTTCAACCTTGTCATCGGATATGTTAAGATAATTGTATATCATTTCAGGCGTCCGCACCAACACCGAAATTTCGGAAGCGACGGTTAAAAAAGTGTTTATAAGCGGTGTTATATGCTCCGAATTTGCCGCCGCACTCGTATGCATTTCGCCCCAGGGACCTATAAGTCCCGTTTCAATAGCGGTGACCGTATTTACATAACGGTTGAGCACAGAACAAACACTCTCGACATGCCCCAACATTACTTCGAGAGCCGGTTCCTTATCGGCACTGCCGTTATAACCGGGATCGTAAGCAAACCTCACGATCGCATTTTTGTCGTTTTCTTTAAGATAAAAAAGCAACGCGTCCAACCCTTCCAGCGCATCATCGGTGAGCGGCTTGTCCGCCACGTTATTTACCGCCGCCGAAAACGCGCTTATATCGCAACGCAAATGATATAGCTGCGTTTGTGAATTTATTGCGCCCTTATTATACATCGCTCCGTTTTCGTTGATTTTTAACATATACAGGACGGTAAAATCCCTGGTCCGGATTAGATATTTCCTCCGTGCTTTCCTCGTAATTCAAATCCTGAACGTGCTTTTCGCCTGCGTCGGTTTTACCGCATGCAGCAAAAAACGCGGCAATGATAAAAACCGATAAAATTATCGCTGTTAATCTTACTTTCATATATACAATCCTTATGTTTTTTACAAATGTAAGATAATTGTATCATCCCGTCAAGAAAAAACAAGCAGGTGAAAATATTGGTTTTCATATAATTCAGTGCAGCGCTTGCAACTCCTATCTCTTTGCCCATTTGATAATCAACCTACATGTCGATGTCGATCCGTTGCAATGCCAACATTTATTTTTGCGCGCAGTGGAAAATCAATCCGATCGTTCCCGGTCCGCAATGCGATCCGATAACGGGTCCTACGGGCTGCACAACCACGTCGAGATCGCCGAACTGCTCTTTGAGCGACGCCGCGAAGTCGTCCGCCGCCTTTTCGTTATCAGCCTGCAAAATAAATACTTTCTACTTATTTAATTCGCTGCCCTTTTCCGCCATGATCGCGCGCAGCTTGGAAAGCGCGTTCTTAAATCCTTTTACTTTCGCAAAATTAATAATCTTTCCCTCTTCGTCGAAACAAAGCATGGGCTTGATCCCGAGCAAATTGCCGACCACTTTGGAAACGCCCGAAACTCTTCCGCCGCGGTGCAGGTACGTTAAATCCTCTACCACGAAATAAGTCGCAACGTGTTCGATCAGTTCGTCGAGGTAGGCGTCAAGCTCGTCCATCGTAGCGCCCTTTTGATATTCGAGCGCGCCGTAATACACGACCATTCCCGCGCCGAGAGAAATCGTCTTGCTGTCCTTGTAACGAATCTCCCGTTCGGGATACTTTGCTTTGAGCTTGACGATCGCGCTTTTCATCGCCTCGAACGTGCCGCTCATCTTGTGCGAAAACGTAATGTAATAAATATCTTCGCCCGCGGCAAGGAACGGCTCGAAATATTCGAGGTAATCGTACTCGTTGAGCGCCTGCGTTTTCGCTTCCGCGCCCTTTTTCATCTTATCGAAAAAACCCTTAAAATCGGTATTTTCGCCCATATCGTAATAGTACATCTCGCCGTCGATCGTATAGGGCATACGAATGACCTTCAACCCAAGTTCTTTCACGGTTTCGTGCCAAAGCTCACAGTTGGAATCGCAAAATAAACGATACATAATCTCTCCTTTTTTCTTTTAATTTTTATCGACAAGCGCAAAGGAAAATTCTCCGCTTAAACAGAGTTTATCCCCCACGCGCCCTTCCGCTTTTATAAAATGAAACGCGCCGAACGAACGCATATGCGCACAGGTAAATTTTACCGTATCGCCCGCAAACACGCTTTGTTTGAATTTTACGTTGTTCATGCCGGCATACAACGTCGCTTTCCCCTTTACTTTCTCCGCCATCAATAAGCAAGACGACTGCGCCGCCATTTCGCACAAAATGACGCCCGGAACGACGGGAGCGTCGGGAAAATGCCCTTGCAGAAAAAATTCGTCGCCGCGCACGTTGTATACGCCCGTCGCCGTGCCGTCTTCATTTTTATACGCTTCGTCCACAAGCAGCATCGGCTCGCGGTGCGGTAAAACCTCTTTGATCTCTTCTCTCGTCATCTCTTCACCAAACACGCCGCCGTTTGGAGCGTTTCTTCCGTTTGCCGCATGATTTCAAGCAAAATATCTTTACAAGACTGTTCTTCTTTGACTAACCCCGCTGCCTGTCCGCACAAAAAGGAACCGCGCTCCCAATCTCCCTCGCGCGCCGCCAAATACAGCGCGCCCGTGCCGAGTGCGCTGAGTTCCTCGTCGGAAACCGACGGATTTTTTTCCAACTCGGCATAGCGCTTGGTAAACGGACTTTTCAGCGCGCGCACGGGATGCCCGAGCCGCCTTCCGCCAACCGTCGTACCCGTGTCGTTCGCCTTTAATACCTTTTGCTTATATGTTTCGTGAATCGTGCATTCCTTCGCAACCAAAAAGCGCGTTCCGATCTGCACGCCCGCCGCGCCCAACATAAACGCAGCCGCCACGCCCCTTCCGTCCGCGATCCCGCCCGCCGCAATCACGGGTATCTTCACCGCGTCGACGATCTGCGGCACGAGCGGCATGGTATTGGCTTCCCCGATATGCCCGCCCGACTCGCCGCCTTCCGCCACGACCGCACACGCGCCCCGCTTTTCGACCATCTGCGCCAACGCGACCGACGCCACGACGGGAATGACCTTGATCCCCGCCTGCGTCCATTTTTTCATATAGACAAGCGGATTGCCCGCGCCCGTCGTGAGAACAGGTACGCCTTCTTCGATCACGACGTCCGATACTTCTGACGCATACGGACTCATAAGCATCACGTTTACGCCGAAAGGCTTTTTCGTAAGCGATTTCAATTTTCGGATTTCGGCGCGCAGCTGTTCGCCGTTCATATTCATTCCCGCAAGAATTCCGAGTCCGCCCGCTTCCGAAACCGCCGCCGCAAGACAGGCATCGGCAACCCATGCCATACCGCCCTGAAACACGGGATAATCGATCCCGAGCAAATCGCAAATCACGCTTTTAATCATAAACCGCACCTCGATCCGTCTTAAAAATTATAGTCGATTTACTAATTTTTGTCAAGAAAAAAACAATGAAAACTCAAAGCAAAACCTTTCATTTAACAAAAAGAAAAACGGCACAAAAACATGCCGTTTTTCGTTGGTGCGGATGAAGGGATTTGAACCCCCACGGTCGCCCACAGGAACCTGAAACCTGCGCGTCTGCCAGTTCCGCCACATCCGCATATATTCGGGTCAGAACTCCGTTTTCAAAAGTCCGCCCTTCGACGCATCGAGCCGATAAACCTTTCCGCCGCCCGAAATCGTTTTCACGGCTTCGCCGTTTACGATCTCCAACGCCGCGTTGTTCTCCAAGCCCCACGCGCACCATTGATTATATACTAAAATTTTATCAAAGTCAACTGTTCTTTCGTTATAATGCGGAGAAATTTTTCCTTTTATCCAACCCAATCCGCGATACATGGCATAATCGCCCTCGACAACCGAATCGGAATACATTTCCTCGAACCAACAGATCGCCCCTGCCGACAGTCCGCAAAGAAACTTCCCCTTTTCATACGCTCCGCGCAACAGCTCTAACAGCCCCGTACGTTTCCATTCCCCGATCATAAATACGGTATCGCCGCCGCCGACGTAAAGGAAATCGGCTTTTTCGATTTTCTCCTGCCACTTTACAAGATCGGGTTCGCGGTTGCAAACAAGCAACACGTCGGTTTTGATCCCGAACAGTCCCGTGTAAATCTTATGAAACGTATTGTAATACGGCATGCAGTCATGGCTGGCGGTGGGAAGAAACAATCCGCAAGCACGTTTTTCCCCCGCGATATTTTTCGCCTCGGCAGCGATATATTCATCGATTTTCAGCGTTTCGCGCGTTTTCAGTTCGCCGCCGCCGATCGCAAGGATTCTCGTCTGCATTACTTCTTTTCTTCCTCTTGCGTTTCTTCCTCGTCCGCGGCGGAAATGCCCGCCGTCTTGTCGACGGGGAGCGAAAAAATCACGCCGCCCGCCTCGGATTTCACGCCGACGCGCACCGAAAGCGCTTCCATGATCGCCATCGCGCTTTCTTTTTTTACGAGAATAAGCAGAATCTCCTGCTCGACCGCAAGCGAAATCCCGATAAACTGCTCGGCTTTTTTATTATCCAAACTGCGCGAACGCACGATCGTTCCGCCTGCCGCTCCCGCGGCGCGCGCGGCGTTCATCGCCTCGTCCACGTGCCCCGCCGAAACGATTGCCACGATCAAACTGTATTTCCGCGTGTCTGCGTTCATGATTTTACTCCCGTCCGTATTTTTATTTGTCGCGGCGTTTGTGATGCCGTTTGCCACGATCTCCGAAATTCCCGTTAAAGGAACGGTGAACGAAATGCCCCTGCCCACAAGATAGAGCGCCATTTGCGAGCGGATCTCGCGCATGATCGCCTCTTCGTCGCTTTCGGGGAAGAGCGACAGCACGACGGCTTTTTCGGTTTCGCCGATCCCCAAATAATCAAGCACGGTGGAACGCGCCGTGCCCGTTCCCGAAAACACCGCGGCGAGCGCGACCGATACGTCGTCGAGAATGCCTTTGAGCTTCTGTTCGTCGTTTTGGTTGACGATACTTACAAGTAGCTTGGCGCGGTTGACGGGCGTCTGTTTTTTGGTCGCCTTTTCGACCTTTTTGCGAATATTCCCGCTTAACTTATCTTTCGCTTCCCGCAAATCTTTTTTCGCCTGCACGATTTTTTCCGCCATCAATCCACCTCGTACTCGATAATTCTTTCCTCGACCGAAAAGAAATTGCGTTTGATTTTGCGCGTCTTATGCTGATAGACGATGCCGAGAATCTGAATAGAAATGAGCGGCGCAAGCGCGACGAACGCTACGCACCCGAACGCCTGCGTCATGATCGCCTGCGCGTCGATCACGCTGCACGCGCCGATCGCCATGGGCAGCACGAAAGAAGATACCATCGCCCCGCTCGCAACGCCGCCCGAGTCGAACGCGATACCCGTGAAAATGGGCGGCGTAAAAAAGGTAAGCACAAGCGCGACGACGTAACCGGGGATCAAAAACCACATGATGTTGACGCCCGTTAAAATGCGCGTCATCGCCAGCCCGATCGCAAGACACACGCCGATGCAAAGACCGTGCTTCATGGCTTTGGACGTGATCGCCCCCGCCGACATCTTTTCCACTTGTTTGTTGAGCACGTGCACGGCAGGCTCCGCCGCCACGACGAAATAACCGATGATCATTCCGACGGGAATGAGCAGCCAACCGCCCCATTTTTGTGCGAGCAATTCGCCGATCAGCCTGCCGACGGGCATAAACCCGACGTTCGCGCCCGTTAAAAAAAGCAGAAGCCCCACGAACGTATAGGCAAAGCCGATAAAAATACGCACGACTTGCCGCTTATGGAAACTGCGCGTGAACAGCTGAAAGAGCAGAAAAAATACGATAATGGGCGCGATCGCAATCGCAATTTCCTTTATGTATTTGACAAGACCGCGGTCGGGCGAAAGATAAATCAGCAGTACGTTCTGCGTATCCGTGACCTCGGGGAGTGCCTCGATCGGATAATCGACGTGCCCGATCTTGAAGATCACGCCGAGCACGAGCACCGCGACGACGGGTCCCACGCTGGAAAGCGCGACCAAACCGAAGGAGTCGTCCTGTCCTTTTTTGTCGCTGCGGATCGACGCGACACCGATACCGAGCGAAAGGATAAACGGTACGGTCATCGGTCCCGTGGTCACGCCGCCCGCATCGAAAGAAACCGCCCAAAACTCGGGCGAAACGAAAATACTGACGATAAACGCCGCGACGTAGAACAATATCAACAGGATCGACAGCCGAATGCGAAACACGATACGCAGCATGGCGATCGTGAGAAAGACGCCCACGCCCACCGCGACGGTGATAATAAACAAATAGTTTTTGACCGAAGCGACTTGCTCGGCAAGAATGGTTAAATCGGGTTCGGCGATCGTGACGATGATCCCGATCACGAACGAAAGCAGCGCGATGAGCCAGACCTTGCGCGAACGCGTCATCGCCTGACCGATTTTTTCACCGATGACGAGCATCGACATATCCGCGCCCTGCGTAAAACAGCCCATGCCGAGAATGAGCATGACGACGCCCACGGTAAAAAGCGCCCACATGCCCGTATCGAGGGGCGTGAGCGTGACGCTCAGCAATACGATGATGAGCGCGATCGGCAAAATGGACGTAAGCGATTCGATTATTTTGTCCTTTAACGCCTTGGTCATCTTCTATCCTTTCTTATCTCGAATATTTCTTCTCGATCTGTGCAAGTTTCGCAATTCTGCGCTTGTGGTTCTCGCCCTGCGAAAAGGGTGTTTCCAAAAATACGCGCACGATTTCGAGCGCTAAATTCACGCCGACGTATCCTCCGCCCATCGCCAACGCGTTCGCGTCGTTATGCTCGCGCGTCATACGCGCGGAAAGCGGCTCGCTGCAAAGCGCGCAGCGCACCCCCGGCACTTTGTTGGCGGCGATCGAAACGCCGATGCCCGTCGTGCATACGAAAATGCCGCGGTCGCATGCTCCGCTTGCCACGGCTTCCGCCGCGGACAGCGCAAAATCGGGATAATCGCACGAATCGGCGCACGTCGTCCCGTAATCCATCATTTCGTAACCGTTGTCTTTCAAATATTTGCAGACGGCGTTTTTCAGCGTTAAGCCGCCGTGATCGCAGCAAACAGCGATTTTCATATTATATTCTCCTTTCCTTACGATTTGTTATCCTGATTTAAGCCCAACCCTTCGATAATGGCGGGCAGGCAAGCGCAGATCGCGCTAAGCGTTCGGCGGTACGCCTCGATCCCCTGCCCGTACGGATCGGGCAGATCGCAATCGGCAAGCGCGCGCAAACCCGTCACGTTGGGTTTCCCTTGCAACC
>CAJUGP010000046.1 GCA_910586365.1 uncultured Christensenella sp.
ACGAATTCGTGACTGGAGTTCAGACGTGTGCTCTTCCGATCTCCCACGGATCGTGAGGCGTACCGACGGAAAGGAAGAGCGCAAAAGGCTTTTTTTCGCCCGATAGCTTTTTCAGCGTATCGATTGCCATATCGGTTTGCGCGTCCGGTTCATACTTCCCCCATGAAATTTTTTCGGGAGAATCGAGATGATAATAGGATTGTTCCCCATAATTTTCATGGTGGAAATTATAGCTTGCGAATAACCCGTTAAAGCCCAGTCTGTCCCGTCCCTTGGGAATATACGAGTTTTTCGGGTCGTAATGGTTGCCGAATTCATTCGCATACAAATGCCATTTCCCGATATACGCCGTTTCATATCCGTTTTCGTTGAGACAATCGGCAAACGTTTTATGATCGGGATCGATTCTGATTTCATTGATCACCATACCCGTACTGGTCGTATACTTCCCTGTAAACAACGACGCGCGGAAGGGTGCACACACCGGATGCCCCGAGACGGCATTGCAAAGATCGGTAGCATTTTCGGACATAGCGTCCATGACCGGCGTCTTGGCTCTTTTATCGCCGCCGTAACCCGTACTGCATAAACGAAGCTGATCGGCAAACATAAATACTAAATTCGGTTTCATAAACTATCTCCTCTTTCAATTAAGAAAATTTCGCAAGTCGTCCGCATTCCGACAAAATCGGAATGCGGACTGCAAGCCTTTATGCCTTCGCGGAAGCGTATACACCGTCCGCATAGATATAATATTGATTTGCAAGTTGACCGGGAAGTCTGTTGTTTTCCAGCCATCTGCCGTCCGAATGAACGGAAGAGAACGCATCCCTATTCGTTCCGTCGTTTGCACAGAACGCCCAACCCATGCGAACGTATCCGGCTTCGGTATTTACCACGCCGGTTAGCGACTGCAAATCGGCTTCCGCCATATAGTACTCAAATACCGTGGTATACAGCTGCGTCGTATCGTTATAGACCGTCTTGATTTTATATTGCGATAGCTTATTGTTCCCGAAAGCCGTGACCTTACCGGTCGCCGCATCGTAGTCACCCGATATATAACTCTGTTGTGCATTGTTGAAGATCTGCACCGCAGTGCTCTTTGTAGACGCCAAATTTCCCGAATCATGGGTGTGCCAATCGCTGTGAACGACGACCGCCGCAACGTACACGCCGTCGCCTACCACATATTTTCCGTAAACTATAAACTGCTTGCCCGCATAGTCGCCCGTGCCTTGTAAATCAAATGCAGTGGTTTTGTCGTCATCCGTCCAATCTGCAAGATTGCCGTCTATCGTCTTGACCTTTCCCGTCGTATCGGAAGGGTCTTCCGTATAGTTTTCATCCAACCAATCATTTACCGCCGTCTCTCCTACGGTGTAAGAATAATCGCTCCACGTACCGCTGTAATTCATCGTGAATAAGCCGGGCGTCGCTTCGCCTTCGAATGCCGCATACGTTTCCTTAACGATTTCTCCGCCGTTGATTTGCACGTAAAAATCCTGCCCTGCTTTTACGATTGTAAGCGTTACCGTATTTTTATTCTGGCCTTCTTCGTAAGTGAAACCGTAACCGCTTGATTCCTTCCAGTTCCAGCCGGTTATGAACGAACCGACGGAAGCATGCGGAAGCGGGTCTCCTATACCCGGCACGAGAGCAACGGCTGCCGCCTGAACGCCGAAACCGCTGGGAACGGCGTTCGTCGTCGCCATAAGCACGCCGATTCTGGGCGCATTGTCGTTATTCTTACGCTCGCCAAGCGCAATCGTAATATTGAGAATATAGTTTGCATTCTTCACCTCCGAGAAGAACACCCTTTGAGGAGGCGCAGAAACATTTGTTACCGAGGCGTTTGCATCGTTCGTATCGTTCGAAAGATCGAAACCTCCCGTTGCGGTTGCACCGAACTGAGAATCGCCGAGTTTGCCTACCACCGTATGTTCGATTTCTTTCGTTTTGCCCGATATCGTTACCGTAATCGTTTGCCGTCCGTTTTTCCATTTGTCGTATCCCGTAATCATTTCCTCGGTAAGCGCGATCTTTCTCGTCGTATCGTCATCATAAGTTACGGTTGCAAACTTATCGTTAAGATCGAGCTCCCCGCCAATTCTTGTAGGCATAAGCTCGTCGACCGCAGTGATTGCGGAAATGCTCTTTAGAACCGTGATCGTATAAGAATATTCCGCACCGTTATAAAGAACTTTGACAATCCGCTCTCCTGCTGCAGAAACGTCGCCGATAATCTGCACATCGGCGCTGTCGAGAGCGATTGTCGAAGAAATCGTGCCGTCGTCGCCGATCACGGCAATACTGCCACCGGATAAATCAAGCGTTTCGCCTATCGTATAGATCGTCTTGTCGGGAGCGATGAATTTCGCGGAATGTTTTGCAATGTACGCAGCAATCTCGTCCGGATCGGTACTCGTTTTAATATCAGAAAAAGCAGCGTGCAAATTCATTGTGATAAAGCCGGGGCACGCGGCCTTGTCAGCGCCGACAGAGGTAATGTTCGAAAGCTTTCCGAACTTCACCCCGTTGATGAAGAAATAGAAATCCGTTCCGTCGCGCACGACGCTCATTGTAATCGTTTGGTTTCCGTCCTTATCCGGCTGTAAGCAATCGTTCACAGCATACGTAATCCCCTTGTAATCGTTATTTCCGGGCCACAACCAGGTATTTGCGCCCTGCGGGTATTCCGTCGTAAGAATTGTCCTCTTCGCAAACGCAGGGCCGGGGTCAAGCATCAACGCAAGCTTGTTATCGCTGTTAGAGGCGCATATCAATCCGATTTTAGGTGCGGGGTCGTTGTTGACGGTGCGATCGAGCGTAAAGGTCGCTTCGAGATAATATTGCGTGCCCGTCAGATTATTAAAATACAAATCCTGTCTTGCGCCCCCCTCCTGAATAATAACGCCGTTTTCATAATCCTTAAAATTGTATCCGTCGTAAGCATCGATTCCCTCGCCCGCAGGATAATACCTCTTGTTGAATTCGGGATTCGTATAAGAATATTCCTTGAAAACAAATTTGCCGGATGCGTCGAGCGTTCCCGCCGTGTTCTTCTGATCGCCTGCCGGTTTACCGAGCACCACGATATCTCCGATCATCAGATTTTGCACAACGCCGTCGGCATTTTCCTTTCCGCCCTTTACCGTAATGATAATTTCATCTGTAACGAGTTCGTCAAATTCGGCAATGGAAGCACCGCCCGGACGCATTTGTCCTTCCGTTGCGTCGTTGGTGTCTACCCAAGCATGCTTTTGCATATCGAAACTGAGATCGGAAAGCGTAGCGTATCCGTCGAAAACAACCGATCCGTTCTGTTCCACTTTCGTTTTAATTTTAATGCTTTCTACTGCATCGAAACTGTTGAGATAATTGAAAGCGTTATACACCATTACGGTACGCACTGCTTGCGGTGCATCCCATTTGAGCGTAACCGTCGTTTCCTGTCCGTCCGCTTCAAATTCTTTTATAAAATCCAAATCGTGGCTCTTAAAAAGATAATCGTTCAAATACGCGGCGCTACTTCCATTTTTTACGTTCGTCGCCGTAACCGTTGCGATTTTCGCAACGTTGCTATAACCGGACAACACTTCGGGCAAGGGCTGCAACGAATAGGAAGGGCCGTTTGCATAAAGGACGTCCTGCTCGCCGTTATCGACAAAGAACACGCGGTCGACGCAGAGCCCTCTACCCTTTACCGCACCGAGCGGCGCGCTCTCGTTGAGGGACAGCGTTTCACGATTCTTATAGGCATGATAAAAATACAAAAGATCGCCGTTTACGTTAACCATACTGCCGTGTCCCGTTCCGGCAACATAGTCGTAGTTATATTCTTCGTTTGAAGTTCCCTTATAACAAATTACTCTGCCGCCCTTATCCGCATCGACCTTGACAAACTCCCCGAGAGGCTCATCGGAAATCGCTTGACTTACCGCATATTCGGCAAAACGGTATCCGTTGGGATTGTACGTGAGGTAGTATTTCCCGTCATGCTTCACCATGAAAGGTCCCTCGTTCACGGCATTCCCCGTAATTTCCGCTGGCATAGGCTGACCGCCCGGCGTGTAATATCTGGGCTTTGCCAAGTATGTCAAGGTGGAATAATCGGGACTGAACCAGTCCTTCATTTCCACTCCCCAAACACTGTTCTCACCGCCGCCGACGGCTACAAAATACAGATAGAGCTTCCCGTCGTCGTCAAGAAAGGGAGCCGCGTCGATGGCACGGCGGTCAGCCGTCTTCCAATCCTCGTGATCGGAGAACTGCGTCAAATCGAGGAAAACGTCGTTCATGCCGACGGTACGATTGTCCTGCGTGGTGCCGGTCCACTGCACGAAAGGCCCCGCAGGGCTATCGGCAACCGCAAGCCCGATATTCTCTTTTCCGGTTGCGTTAAAGGCAAGATTATCCGCCGCCGTATAATACATATAGTATTTTCCGTTGTTATAGATCACTTCCGGCGCCCAATACAGCCGCGTTCCCCAAGTGCCGGGTTGCGGTTCAAACGCCAGACCCATAGACTGCCAATTCACGAGGTCTTTGCTTCTCCATGCAAGGAATCCGTAAGAGCCGATGCTGTCGCTCGTAGCATAAGCGTAGAAATAACCGCTTTCCTCTCCTTCGTCGATATACAACACCGAAATATCCGCCGCGTCGAACAGCATATCATTCTGATAGTAAAGGCTATGGTTATAATCCTGTCCGCTTTTCAGCTGATCGTAATATGCCAATGAAACCTCGGAATCGACAGCCGGATCCGAAGAACCTCCGCATGCGGCAATTGAAAGCGACGTAGCCACCGCCAAACAAATGCCCAATCCTTTTATAATTTTTTTCATCATCTTCCTCCTTTCATAATTAAGTGATTTTTCTTTTTTTACCCTTTTAAGCCGCTCATTGCAATTCCCTCTATAAAGAACTTCTGCGCAGCGATATAGAGAAGAATCGTGGGCACAAGCGCAACAAATGCTCCGGACATGATAGCCTGATAATCGTTTGCATAAGTTGACGTATAATAACGCAGTGCAAGTTGCAGAGTATACCGCTCGGGGCTCTGCAAATACATGAGCGGAGCAAGATATTCATTATAACCGTTTACGAAACCAAGCACAATTTGAGCAATAACGGCAGGCATGGACAAAGGCAGCATAATGTTGAGAAACAACCTGAACTCCCCCATACCGTCAATTTTTCCCGCCTCCAACAATTCGTCCGGAATGCCCGTAAAAAACTGTCTTAAAAAGAATACGCAGGCAGGCCCGCCAAAGCATGCCGGCAGGATCAGCGGGACAAACGTATCGGTAAGATAAAGATTATCCCACATAATAAAGCTTGGTATCATCAAAACCGTGCCCGGCACAAACATTGTGGAAAGCAAGATCCCGTATAGCACCTTTTTTGCCTTAAAACGCATTTTGGCATACGCGAACGCCGCAAGCGCAGACATAAAGACCCATACCGCGACACGCGGAATAATGATGAGCATCGTATTGCCGAATCCGCGCAAGATCGTGCTGCCCTTTCCGCCGCCGCCCGCCATATCGTCTACCAAAACGCGCCGAAACCCTTCCAAACTGAAACCTTGTTGCGGCCACCACGTAAATTGCGGATTCATCGATTCTTTCGTCGTCTTTAATGCCGTGATCAACATGATGTAAAAAGGGATTAAAATGGCCAAGGCATAAAACAGCAAAAGAATAAAACATATTACGGGAAACACATTTCTTTTCTTATGCGGTTTAACATTGCCCGATTTGAAATTCATCTTTGCTTCTTCAATCATAATGCACCCACAGTTTTTGCAATTTGAAATTAGCAACCACAATGCCTGCAATAAAGAGCGTCAAAACCATCGTTGCCGCGCACGCAACCCCCATCCCTTCGATAAACATATTGGAATTGATTGCCCGATAGATAAAGAATACAGCAGTCAGTCCCGCTTTATTCGGCCCGCCGTCCGCAGCCATGACCTGAAAGGCGGGAAACGCCTGCAAGCCGTTTATGAGACCGATAGAAACCAGGAAGAAGATCGTCGGGCTGATACAGGGTAGCACCACGGAAAAGAACGCTCTGACAGGACCCGCCCCGTCTAAAATAGCGGCTTCCTGAACGCTTTTGGGTAAATTGGTAAGCGCGGCGCTCAACAGAATGATTCCGTAGCCCATACCCGACCATACGTTCATGATCAGCATGCTGGGCATAAACACCGTACTTTCCGTAAGCCATCCTACCCTGCCCAAGCCAAGGGATACGAAGAGACTGTTGAGAATGCCGTAATTATAATCGAAAATCCATTTCCACATCGCCGTGATCGCAACGACGGAACAGGCGTAAGGAAGGAAGTAGATAATCCGTAAGGTTTTTGTCATCCATTTGTTCTTGTTGAGCAATGCCGCAACGATAATGGATCCGCAAAGAGACAGCGGTAAACTTAAAAGCGCATATAACGTATTTTTTATGGAAAGCCAAAAGTCACTGTTTTGATTGGTGAATAGATATTTGAAATTATCGAAACCGACGTATTTGGCGGTAGTGATATCATAACCGGAGACCTTACAAAAACTCATATAGATCGCCATGGCAATCGGCACGATATTAAAGAGCAAAAATCCAAATACCGGTATTATCGCAAACGTGGTTCCGAGAATTTCTTCTTTCCACTTGATTTTTTTCACGATTTTTGCCGACATAACATTCTCCTAATTTGTCTGTTTACTGTAACCTTTTAACAAATTATCCGTAGAAGCCTGAACGCGATTAAAAAATTCCGTTACGGTAACCTTTCCGTTTCTGACGTCACCGTTCAACAGGTTTGACCAAGGCGAAATCCATGCCTGATCCGCTAAATACATCCAATCGCCCGGTTTTTGGTAATACGCGGCGTTGATAAAGACACGGGAATTTTCAGGACCCTGATTGCCGAGGAAAACTCCTTCCTGATAAGCTAAATCGATTTGGTTTGGAATACAGAAACCTGTTTTAGACTGCGCTTCCTGCCCCACTCTGCCTGCGATAAATTCAGCAAGCAGCCACGCCGCATTCTTTACCTTGGATTTTGCCCGAATCGCAATACCCGTACTGTTGCTATGTCCCGCTTCGATGCCGTCGGGTGATTTCGGAAGCGGTGCGACGTCCCATTCGAAATCGTCGCCAACCTTATTCCCGATGGTAACGGTAGCAAAACGCGCGTCTACTAACATTGCAAGCTTTCCCGAAGCAAAATAGGATGCTTTTGCGTCGTCCGACCCGACCGTAGTCGGTCCGGGCGTAACCTGATAGCCGTAGTTTCCTTCGCCGTCGACGTCTTTTGTGTTGCTCATGCTTAATTGGACGAAATGACGGAAAGCATCAAACTGTGTATGCGTCATTTGAACGGCACCGTTTTCTTTGGCGCCTGCGGGAAGGTTCGCTTCACGGTAGAATTCGCCGTTATAGAGCCATTTTTTCTCCGTGTCGCCTAATGTGAATTTCCAGCAATTTTCGCTTTCGTTCCATTCGAGACAGTCGCCGCCGACGCTCCACCCGTAAGAAAACCACCACTCGGTAAAGTAACCGTAGTCGGTAATGCTCGAAGTATTGTAGTCCTTTGTCATAAGTCCCGCCAGCACAACGCTCTCGTCCCACGTCATCGGAATGCGGTTGTTAAATATGCGTTTCGCGGCGCTTTTCGCAACGGCAACGGCATCTTTGACGGCATTCGTCCCTTTTCCGAGCGTAATGGGAATCTCGTTTCCGCTTGCGTCCAAGAGAAAAAATCCTTTGGCGGGATAATGGGTGTTGTGTTCAGTATTATAATCCTTTATATCCTTTTCGCCCGCATAAGCCGGCGCAACTTCCTCTCCCGCAGGCGTATAGTGCGCGCTTATCACATCAACGTCTACCGTATCCAGCGCCGCCTTATTATAGTAAATAACGGTAGGAGAAACGGCTTTCGGCAATGCGTATAGAGGCGCGCTGTCCGTACTCGCCCAGGTGGTAGAATCCACCCTATATCGCGTAAGCGCACCGTCCCACATTTCCTCTTCTTTTACCGCCGTACTAGTTTCAAGATACGAATCGAGCGGTTCTAATAAATTTTGTGAAACGTAACTCTTTAACTGACGTTCGTTACAGTAAAAAATGTCAGGGCCAGAACGTCCGGATAGTGCTGTTATCAACGCGCTGTTATAATCATTACCCGAAGGTTTTGTAACAAAATCTACGTTGATATTCGGATACAAGTCCTCAAACTGATCGATCAGATCGTTGAAAATGGCAATCTCGTATTCTTCCCCCCAACCCCAAAAGAGTACGTTGGAAGTTCCCGTCACATTTCCGTCGTCATCGATATCCACGTCGTTACCCTGCCCGCCGCTGCCGCAGGCGCAGAAAGAGAACGCCATTGTCGCAGCCATTGACAATAATAAAAATTTTTGAACCCCTTTCATATAAAAACCTCCGTTTATTTACATATTACCGAGCATCAAAAGAATAAAACAACCGCCCTGTACGGTTCTTGCCACGAAATGGTGCGTTTTTCCGTCCTCCGATTCAAACCAATCGCCAAAAGGGATACGGACGGGCGACGTCGTCAAAAACGATTTCAAGCTCTTTACAAAGCGCCGACGTTTTTCTTCACGGTCGGTAAGCGTAGCGCACCACATCTGCCAATCGCTTTTGGTGTATCCGCAACGGGAATCGAGCGGCGTGCCGTACCGATTCATTTTGTCAAGATAATAATCCACTTCCCGTTCGAGGAACTCTTGCGGAAATAGTCCCAAGCCGAGTAATTTATCGAAAGCCAAGTTATATTTCATGGAAAAAGTCGTCTCGTCGCTATCCCATGTAAGCGGAAGATGCGAAAATTTCTTCCCGAACGCAACGATCTCGGACGCAAAATTTTCCGCTATCGTGCGAAATTCTCCGTACGACTTTTCATCGCCCTCGGCTCTTTTTAACAGCGCGTAACAGGCAATTCCCACCGTCGCCTTGATTGCAAGATTGACGTTGTTTTTCAAATGCCCCGCAAAATCATCGGTACACAGCTGATTTTCAGGTTTTAGGCCATAAGAAACGAGATACTTTACCCATTTTTCGCCAAGCGCGTCGTATGCCTTGAAAAATTCGATATCGTTATCATAATGATAACATGCCGCAAACATGATAAGCATGTTTGCACATTCTTCCACGGGCATCTGACGGTCGAAATCGTATGTTTCAAATTCTGCGGGAAACCGGTAGAGCGGTAAATGGTTTTGCAGAAAATCATTCTTGGCGTAAGTGGCATGATAGTGCGATTCCCTGCGGTTCAGTCCGTAAACCTGCCCGCAACATACGGGATAGGTTCCCACGTCGTGCGGAGCGAAATCGTAAGGCCATACGGGCATTTGGGCAAATTTCAGCACGGGGCGCATCATGCCTTTTACAAGCTCGGTATTATAGAGCAAATAGAGCGGCATCGACGGATACGAAACGTCTACCGTTCCGATACAGCCGTTCGACCCGTTTTCCTTCGAAAGAAAAATCGCCTCCCCTTTTTGTCCTCTGATGAGCTTATGCCCCGCAATGCTTTGTCGGAGTGAAGCCACAAGGATATCATAATAATCCTCGCCGAACCGAGTTGCGCGCTTTTTCAGCTCGCCGTCCAAGCGGTTAAGCTTTTCATCGATCGCACGATAATTTTTCCAAATATACTCAATCGCCTCGTTGATGGAATGCTCTTCCAAATACCAACCTTTTTTCAGCGTGCCGAAATAGTCGATCGATGCGATCTCATCGTATGCGATAGAAATAATTCCTTGCTTGCCGGTATTGACGGCACCCATAAATTGCTCTGCGCCTTTGCAGGTAATTTCACATTCCCTACAACCGTCGGCAAGAAAGCGCAAAATATCCTGCTTATCTAAGATATACGCCCGCTCTCCGCTCAAATAATAATATCCCCAATCGGCGCCGATTCTGTCATCGCAATTTGACAAAAGCAGTTGTCTGCTCAACCCCATGAGCGCGCTCTCGCCGAACGAGGTGGGAATTACGCACCCGCGAACCGCCTGGTTGCAGCCGCTCGCCCGATTAAATGCAACACGGCGGTCGACAAAAAGAGAGACCGTTACTTCATCCGCCCCTTCCGTTTCATACTCCATGTAACATACCGGATTGGACAATAAATCCAAATCGTCAAGCGGAAGCGGGGAAACAAAGCGCACCGAAAGGCGTGCTTCGCCCAATGCAAACTCGTATTCCGTGGTATATGCTGTAACACGCAAAGAAATCTGCTTTGCCTTTTTACATTTGCCCGAAAGAAAACAGTCATACTCGCCGAGAAAACAATAAGTGACACCGTTCACACAGGCAAACCCGTAGATGGGCTTATCCTCTCCGAACCAGCTTTGGGGATGACTTTCATTTAGACAATCCGTCCTGCTCCAAAGAGAAAAATTCGGATCCTTTACAAATAAAGGGTACGCGGGTAGAACTCTCATAAACAACTCCAAACGAAAAATTTTATAATATTTACAATTATATTTTATCCTCTTTCCTTGACAATTCAAGAATATATTTGTATAATTATAGACAAAATTTTACTTTTTCAGGTGCAATATGCAAACACTATTTCATCAGGAATACAACTCGGTCGGAGCAGAAGTTTATAAAATAAATATTTTTCGCGATACAAACTTTGAGCTTCACATGCATAAAAGCTGTGAATTCGTTTATCTATATTCGGGCTCTACCACGTTTATCATCGGGCAAAAAGAATATTGTATCAAAGAAGGCCAATCACTTCTGCTGCAACCTTATCAAATCCATTCTTCAAAAGACAGCCAAAACGCCGTGATTCTGATCGTTTCTTTCCCTCTTTCTCAGGTACACACATTTGCCACAGCCATAGAAAAGATGGTGCCCAACTCGCCATTTTTTGTGCTTTCGCCGAAAACACGCGACTACGTCCTGAACTGTATCTTCGGCGACTATGTACCGAACGACAGAATAATAAAGCATCCCGTTCCCGATGCCCTGACATCGAAAGGGATGCTTTACGCAATTTGCGCGGATTATATGAAGCAAATCACGCTTACCCGTACCAACATGAAAAGCGAATCGTTGTTCAGCGCTTGCCTTGCTTATATCGAAAAAAACTATACCGAAAATATTACGCTCAACGACATCGCCCAACACCTCAATTACGATTACTCTTATCTCTCCCGATATTTTCACGAGGTGTTCGGTATTAGCTTTAAAACATTGGTAAACCAGTATCGTTGCGAACGCGCATCCGTGCTCATATCGTCAACCTATGAAAAAATGAGCGATATTGCATTGCAATGCGGATTTCAAAATATTCGTTCCTTTAATCGTATTTTCAAATTATTGATGAGGCGTACTCCCATTGAGTACAAGAAATACACTTCGCGCAAAGACGAAAGTAAAAATTAAACATATTCTGCGGAATACGAAAAAAGCGTTTTTGTGTCCTTTCTATCGCAAGCGCACCTTGATGTAATCGTAAATGTACTGTTCCATTTTCGGCGTCCACCATTCAAGATAGCCCGCTTTCGTAGGATGAATTTTATCCGCCATATAGAGCGTTCGCCGATCGCTTGTTATATCGTTGAACGCCGTGTCGGTATATAAGTCAATAACGCCTATCTCTTTGATCTTCGCAATTTCTTTAACTGCCGACACCATTGTCGAATAGCTCTCACTTTCGTAATAAGCGTTTGTAAAGAAAATTACAGGACAGTTCCATGTCGTTTTTACGTAGTCGATGATTGTGTTGATGCGCCGCAAACCGTTGCGGTATCCGTACTGTCAATGTTGCCGAGCGGTTTATTTTGCGATGCGTCGTTGGTTGAAAGTTGACACACGAACAAATCGAATTTTGCATTCTTATCGAGCATCTTCATTCGGGTAACATATGAGCCGTCGCCTGCGCCCGTTGTTACGAGCGTCGTACCGCTGATCGCTTCTTTCACATAAGTCGTGCCGTTACGTTTCGCAAGAAACTCAACGAACGATTCCTGAGACGACGATGCGCCATAGGTAACAGACGAGCCGAGATAACAAATATTCATGCCTTTGAGCGGACTATCGCTCAACTGTTCCACGTTCTGAACCGAATATTGTTTTGCGTTTCCTGCTATTTGGATATTTTTCATTTTTTTAAACGGTCCCAAATCAATAAAGTATCCTGTAAGTATCAAGCTAAACTAAATTTAGTCCACGCTTTCGCTTGCATTTATAAAATAATTATATTACATTACACACAAATCTGCAAATCATTTTCTATTGAATAATTACAGCCTTCCCTTTTTTTCATGTCGTCTACATTCCTTGCTTTTGCAAATAAAGTAGCGTCCGCGATATAACCGTTGCACAGGTTTCGACGCGCCGATAACCATATGAAAATATCTATCTGTAAGCCGCATAAAAACGCTCGGCACTAAAATTTTTACGTCGTTTTCTGCCGAAGAAAGCACAAAATGGCATTCCCGAATCATCTTCAATTCGTCCCGAATTTCCTGTAAATTTTTCATGAATTTATTCTCACATTTCTTATAAATAGTTGGGGTATTGACGCTTGCTCAAAAAAAGCGGAAAAATTAACGAAATCCATCTCTTAAAAAATATCTGAATTTGCTTTTTAATAACAATAAA
>CAJUGP010000047.1:0-7957 GCA_910586365.1 uncultured Christensenella sp.
GTCGCCAAGCGGTAAGGCAACGGACTCTGACTCCGTCATTCGTAGGTTCGAATCCTGCTACCCCAGCCAAAACGACCTCAAACGAATTTAATTCGTTTGAGGTCGTTTTTTAACGCTACACCGCAAATGGCGCTTATTCGCCGACAAGCAGGCTATGGGGCGAAATCTTTTTGATTTTAAGCGACAACAAACACGCTATGCCAAACGATAAAAGTATAAGCGCGGTTCCCGCTACCGTAACGAACAGGATAGGAATATTAAACGTACACTTTACAATGCCCATTGTGCTTAAAAACAGCGACATAAGCGGATTGATGACAAGACAACTAATAATAATGCCGATCACGATTGAAAAAATGATAGCAGGCATAAACGAAAACGCCGTTTGCAGGATTAGTTGTTTGGTAGTAAAACCGAACGATTTCAGTATACCGTAATCGCGCTTTTTACTATTGAGCAACGTGCGCACTAATATATACAGCACGAACGCTATGATTATCGCCGATAGCACGAGTATTGCAATTACTATTATGGTCATAAGCGAAACGTACACTTTCCCCGCACCCTCGATCGTCGCCAAAACGTTAATAACACCGTTTACGCTATCCGTAAAATTCCCTTTTACTTCCTCGTTGAAAGCGTCTATATCCGTACCTTCCGCGAGATTGATATAATAAGTAACGCTTGTAAGCTTGCCGAGCCGCTCATAACCCTGCCTTGTCAATAAACAGTCGCGACCCAGATTGTTTGTAATTTGTGTAAAACCGCTTATGAGATATTTTTCGGTTTTGCCGTTCGCCGTAATGTCGATTTCATTGCCTACTTCAAAACCTTTTTCTTTTGCGTATTTTGCGGCGATTGCAATTTCATTGTCATATTTCGGGAATCTGCCTTTGAATACCACGCTTTGATTATTTACCATTGAAAAATCATCGCAAAGCGTTGCCATAAGTTCTACGCCGCCTACATGCGACACGTTCAAAGAGTTATAGAGATAGACCTTTTCCACTCTTCCGTCGGCATGGAGCATTTTAAGAAAACCGTCTTCGGTTTCCACCTGCACGTTAATCGCGCTGTCCGCCGTTTCCCCCACAATCAGATCGAGGAACGGCGTCATATCAACGATTATATTTTCCGTCATAAGTCCCGAAAACACAACCACGAGCGAAAGGACGAGCATCGTGATGCAAACGGTAAGATTGTGCTTTACGCCCGAAAGCGTTGTTTTGAGCGCAAGCGCAAAATTAAGCGGCAGTTTGGTCTTTTCGAGCGGAACGCGGTTTTTCTTAAAATTATGCGTTTGAACGCCCGAACGCAACGCCACGATCGGCTCTATTTTTTTGATGCGGCGCGCCGAAATCCAAACAGAGAGCGAAACCGCACCTCCCAATATGAGAAGCGAGATTAGAACGGGAAACGGCAAAAAGTGAATAGCATACGGTATTCCCGTCTGCGCAATCATCATTGTATTTATCGCAGGAAACAGCGCATACGACAGTGCCGCACCTACGAGAGCAGCAATAACGGCAAGCCCTAAAAACTGCAGCAAGAAAGATAAGACGAGTTGCCTCGAAGTATACCCCATGGCTTTCAGTGCGCCGAGATTTTTGATATTAACCTGTATATAATTGATAATATTCGATACGATTACCACCATTGCGATCAGGAGAACCAAAAACGCCATTACGCTCATAATAACGGAACAAATTCCTTGCGAAATATACCGCGCCTGCGAAACGATATCGTAACAGTTGCTCGCCATTTGCGTATTCGGGAAACGCTCCGAAACGAATGCCTTTATCTTGGCTTCGTAGGCAAGATTATTTGATTTTTCGTTCAAACGCACCGAACACAGCGTTGTTTGAAATGCGTAATTCGATTCTTCGAGTTCTGCGTATTGATCTTGCGTAAGGATAATTTGCGTTAAAGCGCAATTATGCGACCCCAACATGACGCTGTTGAAAAATCCGCATACCGTGTACGTTACGGCATGACTGCCGATCGTCATTTCCATCGTTTTGCCCACGGAAAAATCGTCCGACTTATACAGCATGGGCAAATATACTCCGCTCGTGAATTTGCCTTCCTCCACGATTTCGGCTTTGCCGATTGCGCGCGACAAAGCCGTTTGCTTATCCATAAAAACGAACTGTCCGTTCATTTGTCCGCCGTTATAGGGAAACGTGCCTACCATGTACATACAGCTGTTCAAACGGTATTCTTTTACTTCGGAATCGTTTTCAAGCATTTGCGTTAAGAATTTCGGCACGCCGTCCGTATCGTTCACCAAAAGCGTAACGTGTTCGGCGTTTAGCTTTTTATGGTATCTGTCGAAGTTGGCTTTATAGTCCATCGACAGCATCAGCCACAAATTTAACAGCATGGACGCAAGCAAAATGAGCACGACGATCGCAACCGTCTGCCCTTTGGCTTTGCGCATGTTGGAGCGGGCGACAAGAAACAATTTTCTCATATTACCACCCCATATCTTTCAGAAATGCCGAAAGCTTTTCGTGCCTTGCCCTATCTCCGTGCACGTATTTGCCCAAATTGCATTCGCCTAAAATAACGCCGTCTTTCAAATAGAGAATACGGTTGCCGCGGCGGGCGGAGCGCATGTCGTGCGTTACCATGACGACGCTTTGCCCCTGCTCGTTGAAATTCGTAAGCGTATCGAGAACGTCGAGTCCCGTTTTGGAATTGAGCGCGCCCGTCGGCTCGTCGGCAAACAGAATTTGAGGACTGTTGATGAGCGCGCGCACGATCCCCGCGCGCTGCGCTTCGCCGCCCGATATTTGAGCGGGAAATTTTTTTTGCGTTTCTTCCGCAATCCCGACCGCCGCAAACAATTCCTTGGCTCTTTCCGCAAGCGACTTTTTGTTTTTATTCACAAGCAGTCCCGCCGAAAGCACGTTCTCCGTAACCGACATGCCTTCGATCAGATAAATTTGCTGGAATACAAACCCGCAGTGATCGCGGCGGAACACGGCAAGCCCGTCTTGCGATAAATCGGAAATGACCTGATCGCCGAACGTGATCATTCCCAAAGTCGGCGTATCCATGCCCGAAAGCGCGTACAATAGCGTCGATTTCCCCGCGCCGCTTGCGCCCATGATCACGGTAAAATCGCCTTCGTACAGCTCCAAATCGATATTTTTCAGAACGTGCTGCTGCCGTCCCCCGTTCGAGAACGTCTTGCTTAAATTTTCGGTTTTCAGCAAAATTTTTCTTTGCATCGCGAAACCTCCCTTTTACACGTTCATTTTACCGCTTTTAATTCTTAACTGTCTTTAACGGTTCCTTAAATATTTCTTAAATATACCGCTCAGAATGACGCGGTGTGAGAATTTCCTCCGCTTAATGCAAGCGTAACGATTACTTTTAACCCGTGTTCGCCGTTTTCGAGGAGCAAGCCGCCGTGCATCTCTTTCATGAAATAGTCGGAAATAAACAGCCCCAACCCTGCGCCCTCGATATTTTTCGCGTTGCTCCCACGCTTATACTTTTCCTTTAACGCAGGCAATTCCTCTTGCAGAACCCCGCCGCCGAAATCTTCGATACATATTTCGATACGGTGATCGGCTTTTTCCGCCGTAACGCTGATCGCCGTTCGGGCATACTTATAGGAATTGGCAAAGAGATTATCGAACACCTGCTGCAACCGTAACGCGTCGGCATATACCAAACAGGCGGGAATTTCGGGAATGTTCGCGCGGTGCAGATAATCTGCGTTTTCGATCATCGCTTTGATTTGACCGCTTTCGATATGCACGGGCTTGACGGGAAGCTGCTGCAGCTCTTCGAGCGTCGCCGAAAACAGATTGGTCACAAGCGTGTTGATCTGATCGGCTTTTCGGATGATCTGCGTATAATTTTCCTTGTCCTTTTGATTGGGCGCAACGGCAAGACCGACTTCGGAAACGGCTTTGATGCTCGCAACGGGCGTTTTGATATCGTGCGAAAGCTTTGCGACAAGCTCCTTTTTGCTTGCGTTTGCCTGCGCCTCGGCGATACGGGCTTTTTTCAGCTCGGCGCGCATAATGTCGAAGCTCTCGGTAAACGCGCCGAAGAGGTTATGCCTGTCCATTTCGAGCGGAACGTCGAGATTTCCGCCCGCGACCCGTTCGGCAAACCCTTTGAGTTTCCGGAACGGTTTTACGACCGTAACGTGAATCGTAAGCAGATAGCCGATACCGATCGCGCATTGCACCGCGATCGCAACCGATAACACGGCGATTGCCGTTTGCTTCTGCGAACGAAGCGTAAGCGCCCCGTCGTTATAGACGATCACTTTGCCGACGGCGCGTCCGTCGATGACAAGATCGACAACGGTATCCCGATGGGCGATCGCAGCGTTCAGACTTTCGGAAAGTCCCGTTTTCGTCTTATAGACGATCGTTCCGTTTGCGTCTAACACAACGAAATCGAGCGCGGTTGCATTTTCATATTCTTCCAACGCGTCAAAGTGTTCGCTCACCGATTGAACGACCTCGTTCACGGCGACCGTATCCTGCGAATCGTCGGGCGTTTGCAGGGCAAACACGCAAAGCGAAACGATTTCGGCGACGAGCGCGAGCAGAAACCCGATCAAAAAGAATTGTTTTTTCATGCGCCGCCTTCCGTAAACTTGTACCCTTCGCCCCAAACGGTAACGATATATTTCGGCTCGTTGGGATCGCATTCGATCGCTTCGCGCAGCCGTCGGATATGCACGTTGAGCGTTCCGTCGCCCGTGAATTTATCTTCCCAAACCTTTTCAAACAGTTCTTGTTTGGAGAGGACTTTACCCTTCTTTTCGATAAGATAAGCAAGAAGCTTAAATTCCAGCGCGGTAAGCTTTACCGCACCGCCGTTTACTTTAACTTGCTTCGAGGCGAAGTTGACCGATAAATACCCGTCCGAATACTCCGTGCCGAAGGCTTGCCCGTACCGTTTTAACACGGCTTTGACCTTTGCAAGCAACACGCCGAGGGAATACGGCTTTTGAACGTAATCGTCGCCGCCGATATTGAGCGCGATGATCTTATCGTCGTCGCTTGTGCGCGCGGAAACAAAGATAATGGGAATATCGATCGTTTCGCGCAATTCCTTGCAGAACGCGAAACCGCTGCCTTCGTTCAAATTGATGTCGAGCAAAATCAGCTCGGCGGTGTTCTCTTTCAAAAAATCACGGCAAGCGTCCGCATCGTATACGGCAAACGTATGCACGCCGAATAAATTGAAATATTCCGCCGTACTGTCCGCAAGCATCTTTTCGTCGTCTAAAATCAAGCAATGATATTTCATAAAACTCCTATGAAACGATTATACCATTTTTTAAAGCAAAAATCTTTAAGAATTTCTTAATTTTATAAATTGATCGAAACGTTCGCATAAAAAAACGGCTTTTCGCAAATTTTAGCCGAAAGCCGTCTTTTTATGCGATATGACCGCGCCGTTTCCTTACGCCGAGCGTATGCTTTCCACAGGCGCTTTTTTGGTATAATTCGCAACGGGAATAAGCGTTGCGAAAAACGCGGTAAAGAGCGCGACCGCCGTAACGAAGAGCGCCGATAAAATTCCGAAGATAAATATCGCCGCTTTGATCGTTTGGATCATCATAAGATTCAGAATATGGCAGAGTATCAACGAAAGAATCATTGCCCCCGCCGCGGAGATGATCGCGATGAAAAGCGCTTCCACGAAAAAGATGCAAAATACGTCGACGCTGCGCGCTCCGAGCGCACGCAATATACCGACCTCTTTCTTTTTTGTGATTACGGAAACGGAAATAAGATTGAACATCAACAAGAAGGCGAATAAGGCAAGCCCCAGCCCCGCATATAAAAAGGCGTTGCGGAACGTAGCAACCGTACCGTGCACTCTATCCAACTCGTCCACAACCTCTTTATCCAATTTGTAAAACGTATCATCTGCAAATTCTTTATCCGTAAGCCCCACGATACGGTTCAACTTTATCGAACTGCGGTTGTGTTTGAGAATAATATTGCCGATTACGGAATCGGGCGTGTACTTATATTTTATGTCCAATTCAGAATAAAAGTGATCCGATTCAGATGGATGATGAGGCACAAACGGTTCTTGATTCCAAAAGGAATTGTATTTCGAAAAAAAATCCTGCGATAAAACGTAATATTTATAAAAACCGCTATTTCGCAAACTATACCAAGCTTTCTCTTTATACGGATAATCCGATCCGCCATAATCACCGCTTTCCACCGCTTTTTTCAAACCCCGATACGCCTTCGGTTCCGCATCGTTTTTATAAATCCCTACGATCTTGAAATTGAAGTCGATTTTTCCGATGTTCACAAATATCGTTGCGGGGTTGCTCTCGGAATACAGCACGTCGCCGTAAGTGCTTACGGGGTGTTTCGGGGCGTCTTCGTTTACGAGCTTCCCCGCCGCAAGATCTTCTTCCGTAACGAGCACGAATTTCGACTGTTCCAACTTCATGACCTGAAATAAAAATTCGGGCAGCGCAATTTCGTCTTCCGCCGTCGGCAATCTGCCCGCCAAAACCTTTAAGGAAGGATCCGCAATCACATAGTTTGCCCAGTTACTCCCGTAATAATCCCATAAATCTTTATCCCAAGAAAAATTATGCGGTTTGTTTGATGAATTTACCGCCGCCAATGCATCGGGATATTTCTTTTTCAGTTCCTCGTATTCGTTTAACGTAAACCATGTGTTATTATCAATTGTTTGGTTATTCTCTACCACTTTGCCGTCCGGAAAACGGTAAAATAAATGTGTTTTATAATACTTATTCAACGCAACATAATTACCTTGATCAAGACGAATGGTTTCCGCCATAACGCTATTTTCGCTATAAAACATAAGCGTGGAAGAAAGCCCGAAGAGCACGAACGCAAACACACAGAGAATAATCGAGAAAGCAAGCCGCACGGGCTTGCTCTTCAAATAACCGAACCCCATCCGCAACGCGTGCCGAAACGGCAGCCGCGCACGCAAGAACGCCGCGCTTTGCTCGTTGAGCGGCGGATCGGGCTGCGCGCCAAGCTCGCCGAAAGACCCGTTCGGCAGCCGAACGACGTCCGAAAGAACCTTGCCGTCTTGTAACTCGATAATACGGTCGGCATACCGCTCGGCAAAATCCCGATCGTGCGAAACAACAAGCACGAGTCTGTTTTCGGAATACTTTTTAAGCAAATCGAATATCTGCGTTCCCGTTTGGGAATCCAACGCGCCCGTCGGTTCGTCCGCTAAAATAATCTGCGGCTGTTTCACCAACGCACGCGCGATGGCTACCCGTTGTTTTTGCCCGCCCGAAAGGGTGTTTGCCTTCCGTGCGGCAAGGTCAAAAAGGTCTGCTTCTTCGAGTATTTTTGCGACCTCTTGCTTGTTGCGCTTGCCCTGTAATTCCAAGGCAAGCGCAACGTTCTCTTCCACGGTGTACTCTTCTACAATATTGTATTCTTGAAAAACGAACCCTGCAAACGTGTTGCGGTATAGGTCGAAATCCTTTTCCTTAAAGTCCTTGCAGCTTTTGCCGTTTAAGATAATTTCGCCCGAACTCGGCTTATCGAGTCCGCCGCAGAGATTGAGCAGAGTCGATTTCCCGCTCCCCGATTTTCCCAGAATAAAAACCATGCCTGTTTCGGGAAAATTCAGCGTAACGCCGTCGAGCGCCGTAGTCACGACGCTCTTATTCGTTACGTATTCTTTACGCAAATTTTTTACTTGTAACATATTTATCCTTGTGTACAACCATGCTCAAATTTGTTAAATTATAACACGTTTTGTTTCATTTGTCAATAGCGTTTTTGAAATTAATTTATTTTGCCCGATTTTACTTAATCCGCTCCGAAACGCCAAAGAAAAAACCGCCCTCGTTCGAGGGCGGCTCTTAGTTCCGAGATTACAGTTCCGCGAAATATTTGATCGTGCGGACCATCTGGCTCGTGTACGAATTTTCGTTATCGTACCAAGAAAC
>CAJUGP010000047.1:7967-11788 GCA_910586365.1 uncultured Christensenella sp.
CGTGACTGGAGTTCAGACGTGTGCTCTTCCGATCTTTATCGTACCAAGAAACGACTTGTACCTGATAGGTGTCGTCGCCGATCTTCGCAACCATCGTCTGCGTTGCGTCGAACAGCGAACCGTAGGTGATGCCGATAATGTCGGAAGAAACGAGCTGTTCTTCGGTGTAACCGAACGACGCGGAAGCCGCGGCTTTCATCGCTTCGTTGATGCTCGCTTTCGTGACGTCTTTGCCTTTCACGACGGCGACGAGGAGCGTCGTCGAACCCGTGGGAACGGGAACGCGCTGCGCGCTGCCGATCAGCTTGCCGTTGAGCGAAGGGATAACAAGCCCGATCGCTTTCGCCGCGCCCGTGGAGTTGGGAACGATGTTGACGGCCGCCGCGCGCGCACGGCGAAGATCGCCCTTGCGGTGCGGTCCGTCGAGCACCATCTGGTCGCCCGTGAACGCGTGCACGGTGGTCATGATACCCGAAACGACGGGATACGCGTTGTTAAGCGCGTTCGCCATGGGAGCAAGGCAGTTCGTCGTGCACGAAGCCGCCGAAATGATCGTATCGTTTTTGGAGAGCGTGCCCTCGTTTACGCCGTAAACGATGGTAGGCAGGTCGTTGCCCGCGGGAGCGGAAATAACGACTTTCTTCGCGCCTGCGTCGATATGAGCCTGCGATTTCGCCTTCGAGCAGTAGAAGCCCGTGCATTCGAGCACGACGTCTACCTTCAATTCGCCCCAAGGAAGGTTCGCAGCGTCTTTCTCTTCATAAATTTTAATGGTTTTGCCTGCAACGGTGAGCGTTCTCGCCTCGTCGTTCGCGGAAACGGTGTCCGCCAAAGCGTATCTGCCCTGCGCGCTGTCGTACTTCAAAAGATGAGCGAGCATCGTGGGGCTGGTAAGATCGTTGATCGCGACGATTTCGTAACCCTCCGCATTGAACATCTGTCTGAACGCAAGACGCCCGATGCGTCCGAATCCGTTGATTGCAACTCTTACGTTTGCCATGTAGTTAAATCCTCCGAAATTGATTATTGGCGTAAACCGCCTTTTCACGCCAATCATTGTAGCATACTTTTGCGCCGCCGTCAACATATTCACCCGAAAATGTTGGCAGCATTTTATTTTCCTGTAAAAAATTTCATGTATTTGTGAGCGAATTACACAAAGTTCCTTGCTTTTTCGCCGAAAAAAGGCTATAATGAATGTATCATAAAAAATAACCCTAATTTGGAGGATAGTTATGCCCTTAGTCACTACGACCAAAATGTTTCAGGACGCTTATAAAGGCGGTTACGCCGTAGGCGCGTTTAACGTGAACAACATGGAAATGATCCAGGCGATCGTCGAGGCGGCGAACGAATGCAAATCGCCCGTGATTTTGCAAGTGTCCGCCGGCGCGAGAAAATACGCCAACCCCGTCTATCTCAGACATCTTGTCGAAGCCGCCGTGGAAACCAACGATATTCCCGTCGCCATGCACCTCGATCACGGCGCTGATTTTGAAATCTGCAAAGCCTCGATCGACGGCGGATTTACTTCGGTCATGATCGACGCGTCCTCGAAACCGTGGGAAGAAAATATCGCTCTTACGAAAAAGGTCGTGGAATACGCGCACGATCACGGCGTGGTCGTGGAAGCGGAGCTTGGCAAGCTTGCGGGCGTGGAGGACGACGTAAAGGTCGAAGCGCACGACGCTATGTTCACTTCTCCCGACGAAGTGGAAGAATTCACTTCGCGCACGGGTATCGACTCGCTTGCGATCGCCATCGGCACTTCGCACGGCGCTTATAAGTTCAAGCCCGGTCAAGACCCCAAACTGCGCATCGACATTCTCGAAGAGATCGGCAGACGCCTTCCCGGATTCCCTATCGTCCTGCACGGCGCTTCGTCCGTTCCGCAGGATCAAGTCGCGGTGATCAACGCGCACGGCGGCAGCATGCCCAATGCGATCGGCATTCCCGAAAGCGAACTGAAAAAGGCGGCGAAGCTTGCGGTTTGCAAGATCAATATCGACTCCGACCTGCGCGTGGCGTTCACGGCGGCGATCAGAAAGCATTTCAACGATCATCCCGATCACTTCGACCCGCGCCAATACCTCACCGATGCGCGCGCGAACATGAAAGAAATGGTCAAACACAAGATCATCAACGTGCTCGGCTCGGCAAACAAAGCGTAAATTTTCAGAACAGCAAGCCCCCCTTAGATTAAGGGGGGCTTGCTTTTTTGTTTGCCTCCTTCCCCTGTCACCCTGAGCGCTTTTCCCCTGTCACCCTGAGCGTAGTCGAAGGGCCTTGGGGATTCTTCGACAAGCTCAGAATGACATTAGAATCCCCCCTTGCGCTACGCGCTTTCCCCCTTTACACAAGGGGGACACAAAGGGTCTCCACACTGTCACGCTAAGCGCCTTTCCCCTGTCACCCTGAACGCTTTTCCCCTGTCACCCTGAGCGCAGCCGAAGGGTCTTGGAGATTCTTCGACAAGCTCAGAATGACATTAGAATCCCCCTTGCGCTACGCGCTTTCCCCCTTTACACAAGGGGGACACAAAGGGTCTCTTCCTGTCACCCTGGGCGCTTTTCCTCTGTCACGCTAAGCGCCTTTCCCCTGTCACGCTAAGCGCCTTTCCATTGTCACCCTGAGCGTAGTCGAAGGGTCTCTCCCTGTCACCCTGAGCGCTTTTCCTCTGTCACCCTGAGCGTAGTCGAAGGGTCTTGGGGATTCTTCGACAAGCTCAGAATGACATTAGAATCCCCCCTTGCCGGGAGCTTTTTTAGCGTGTTTTCACAAGTTCGCTCACACGATCGATAAAATATGAAACGTCCTCTACTGCCTCTTCGATCCGTTTTTCCGATAAATCGCACGTCGTTTCTTTTTCCTGCCACAAATCGCAAACCGATATTTCTTGCGTTATTTTTTCGCAAGCGGTACAATATCTTGCAGGGAAACGGCGCACTTTATCGTACCTTATTGTTATCAGGTCGGCACACGCCACACACGTTTTACAACTCTTCGTTTTCGTCGCCACGTTCCTCTTCCTCCATCAACAAACGCAAATCTCTTAAATCGGATATCATACCGCATAAATACAAGCGTAAAATCGCTTTATTCCGATTTTTTGGTCTGCGTTTACTGTACGACGTGCAGCATTCGCCATTCTCTACAAATTTTGAATCGCGTTTACAATAGCCTACTTTGGCTTTTGTCAACTTATTTGTGCCTTTGAAATATAGCGCATCATAATAGAAACATTTGTTGCAATGATTTCCCGTTCTTAAATCTTCCATTTTTTACTCCTTTGATTATATATGTATCCATTGGATACATATATAATATACTATGTTTAATAGGTACATGTCAAGCATTTTATACCTATTAGGCATAAAATAATAAAAAACAGGAGTGGCAAAATGATCACTTTGGAGCAAATCCAAAAAAGATTAGCGGAAGCAATAAAACAAAGCGGATTAAGTCAAAGCGAAATAGCAAGAAGATTAGGAATAAAACACCCGCAAATTTCTTGCTATGTCCACGGCAAGAAATTACCCGCGCTTGATACGCTTGCAAATTTATGCAAGATTTTAGACGTTGATGCAAATTACATTCTTTGTTTGGAGTAAACTATGATTAACTTAAAGCAAATTCAACAAAGATTTATTGAAACCATTCAACAAAGCGACATAAAACAAACGGAATTAGCAGAAAAATTAAATCTTACACAATCGACGATTGCACATTATATAAAAGGAGACATTTTACCCGCGCTCGATACGCTTGCAAATTTATGCAAGATCTTAGACGTTGATGCAAATTACATTCTCTGTTTAGAA
>CAJUGP010000048.1 GCA_910586365.1 uncultured Christensenella sp.
AAAACGTGGTTTTCGCCCTTTGTTTTAGGTTTTTCGTACATATGTTTGTTTTTTGCCTGTGGTAATTGGTGGATTTCAGTCCCTACATTAACCGATTTTAAGCCGTTTACAAGCAAAGCAAGTTGGCGCGCCGTTCCGAAATTTCCGTCGAACACGGGTTTTTGGTAAAAAGTGGATATTTGATCGGAAAAATAGACGTAATGCGTGCAGCCCAACACGACCCCTTCCGCCCCTTCCGCGTCGGGAAGATGCGCGCTCAAATCGAGCGGCTCGCCGTATATTGCCGCCCGTTCGACGGCGCGCGCCAGATCGGGCAGCGCGCGCAGCGTAAATTCACAATTCGGACATTCTAAAACAAGACGGCGCAGTCTGTCGCTTTCGATCGTACGCGGCGTGGCAAGCACCAACGCACGGCTGCAGCTGCGCGCGGCAAGCTTAACGGCAGGCTCCATTCCCACAACGGGAAAGGAACAGCGCTTGCGCAGCTCCTCGGCACATACGGCGGTCACCGTGTTGCAAGCAAGCACGGCGGCATCGATTTTCAGCGCGGCAAATTCTTCCATCGCCTCGGCGGCTAAACGCCTTATCTCTTCTTTGCTCCTTCCGCCGTACGGCGCGCGGAAATTATCGCCCAAATAGTAAAACGCCGCCTGCGGTAAAAGCGCGGCGCATTCCCTGAGCACGGTTAATCCGCCGATTCCGCTGTCGAATACGCCGACGCGAACCTCGTTTTTTTGCACGGTTTTGCCCTCCGAAAAGTTAATTTTTGCAAAATTTTTTTCGTTTGCATGAAAAAACAGTTTACAAGTATACGTTTTTATGTTAAAATAACTGTCGTTAAACAATCAAAGGAGTATTTATCGTGCCCAACATCAAATCTGCCAAAAAGCGCGTTTTGGTTACAGAGAAAAAAACCATGCAGAACAAAACCGTTAAATCGGCTTTGAAAACTACGATTAAAAAGTTCCTCGCCGCCGTGAACGAAGGAAATAAGGAGCAGGCAACCGCCCTTTATCCTGAAACGGTTTCGGCGATCGATTCCGCTGTCACCAAAGGCATTCTTCACAAGAACAACGCCGCGAACAAAAAGGCGAAGCTGGCGAAGAAACTTGCCGCGCTCACTGCATAAATCAAAATCGTTTTTGCCGCGCCCGCTTTTCTAAGCGGGCGCGCTTTTTTATACCTTATTATTATACGCGCGCACTCCCCCGCTCTTTCCGAAAATTTTTTTAATTTTTTTATTTCAAACAGTTGACAGAATGATATTTTTTCTATATACTTTCTTTCGTTGTTTTAGTTTATTTTTATTAAACTTTAAGTTTAGTTTTACGAAATGCGGAAAAACGGGAGAGAGAAATGGAACTCGGAGCAAAACTAAAAGACATGCGACAGCGCAAAGGACTGACGCAAGAAGAATTAGCCGACCGCTGCGAACTGACGAAAGGCTATATCTCGCAACTCGAAAACGACTTGACAAGCCCCTCGATCGCAACGCTCATCGAACTTTTGAACGCCTTGGGAAGCAGTCTTTCGGATTTTTTCAAGGAAGAAAACGAAGCGAAGATCGTGTTTTCCGCCGAAGAGTATTCCGAAAAGCAATCGGACGGCATGATATGGCAATGGCTCATTCCGAACGCGCAGAAAAACATGCTCGAACCCGTTTTGGTGGAGCTTGACGAAGGCGCGGAAACGCCTGCCGACTTCCCCCACGAGGGCGAAGAATTCGGTTACGTGCTCTCGGGGCGCATCGCAATTTATTTAACCGATAAAAAACATGCCGCAAAAAGCGGCGAAAGCTTTTACTTCACCGCCGATAAAATGCACCGCATCGTAAACGACGGCAGAGGCAAAGCAAAATTTCTGTGGGTATCCACCCCGCCCAACTTTTAGAATTCATACGAAGGAGAACGAAACATGGCAGAACACATTATCGAACTGCAAAACGTAACCAAATACTTCGACGACGAGCTTGTCATCGAAAACCTGAGTTTTTACGTCAACAAAGGCGAATTTATCACCTTTTTAGGTCCTTCGGGCTGCGGAAAAACCACGACGCTGCGCATGATTGCGGGATTCGATCTGCCTACGAGCGGAAAAATATTGCTGAACGGCAAAGATATTTCCACCTTGCCGCCCAACAAAAGACCGATCAACACCGTGTTCCAACGCTATGCGCTCTTCCCCCATCTCAACGTATTTGAAAATATCGCGTTCGGCTTAAAATGCAAACGCGTAAAAAACACGTACCGCAGCGAAAACGGCGAGGAATACACCAAAACGGAAAAACTAACCAAAAAAGAAATCCGCGAAAAAGTGGAAAAGGTACTCGCGCTCGTCGACCTCGAAGGGTTTGAAAAACGTTCGATCTCCACCCTTTCGGGCGGACAGCAGCAGCGCGTCGCCATTGCGCGCGCCGTCGTGAACGAGCCGGAAATCCTGCTCCTCGACGAACCGCTCGGCGCGCTCGACCTCAAAATGCGCAAAGAAATGCAGATCGAGCTGAAAGAGATCCATAAACGGCTGGGCATCACGTTTATTTACGTGACGCACGATCAGGAAGAAGCGCTTACCATGTCGGATACGATCGTGGTCATGGCGGACGGCGGCGTGCAGCAGATCGGCACCCCGCTCAAAATTTACGACGAACCCGCAAATACGTTCGTCGCCGACTTCATCGGCGAAAGCAACATTTTCACGGGAACGGTCGTAGGCAGAAAAAAAGTTAAATTCTGCGGAAAAACTTTCGACTGTTTGGACGAATTCGACGTGAACGAACCCGTCGACGTCGTCGTGCGCCCCGAGGACATCGAAATCTGCCCCCCCGAACAGGGCGTTCTCAAAGGAAAGATCATTTCCACCGTATTCAAGGGCATACATTACGAGATCACGGTTTCGGTGGGCAAATACGAAATCGTCATTCAAACGACGCGCCGCCGCGAAGAAGGCGAACAAATCGGCATGAACGTTCTGCCCGACGGCATCCACCTCATGAAGCCCAAATATACGACGAACACCTTTGACGGCTCGGTCACAAAAAAGAATACCGTGAAGTTCGGCGACGGCGAATGGGAATGCGACGTGACGCAACTTTACGCAGGCAGTCACCTCGACGAAGAGGGATATCTGATTACGGCGGAAGGCGAAAAACTCGATTTAACCGACGTCGCCGTCAAAGTCGAAGTGGGATTGAACGATATTTCGATCAGCGACAATCCCGACGAAGGCGGCGTCATGGGGCATATCATTTCGATCATTTACAAGGGCGACCACTACCGCCTGATCGTGCGCACCGAAGAAAACGAAGAAGATTTCGTATTCGCCACCGACGATCTTTGGAATGAAAACGACTATGTTTCCGTCGTCATTCCCAAAGAAAAAATCAAGCTTTCGCTTAAAAACACGGAGGGCAAACGGTGAAACTTCGTTTTTCGCGCAAGACGCTCGGCATCCCCTACGCCGTGTTCCTGCTCTTCTTCGTGATCATTCCCATGCTCGTGATCGTGTTTTACGCGTTCACCGATCAGAACATGCACATCTCCTTCGGCAATTTCGTCGCCTTTTTCTCCGACGGAACGAAACTGAGCACCATGGTCTATTCCATCGTGATTGCAATCGTAACAACGGCGGTCACGCTGCTTATCGCCTATCCCGTCGCCTATATTCTCGCGCACAGCAAACTTAAAAAGAAACACGTTTTACTGCTCCTCTTCATCACGCCTATGTGGATCAATTTCATTTTGCGCGTGAACGCGATCCGCGAGCTTTTGAACGCAATCGGACTTTTGGGGGAAACGAACTACTTTAACACGATCCTCGGCATGGTGTACGACTTTTTGCCCTTTATGATCCTGCCCCTCTATACGACGATGCTGAAAATCGACGGCACGCTTTACGAGGCAAGCGCCGACTTAGGCGGAAACGCGTCCACGGCATTTTTCCGCGTCACCCTGCCCCTTTCCGCCCCCGGAATTTTAAGCGGGATCACGATGGTGTTCCTGCCTTCGATGACCAACTACGTCGTTTCGGACATGCTCGGCAATTCCAAAGTAACGATCATCGGTAAATTTATCGAAACTTATTTCGGCACCGATTGGCATATGGGCTCGATGATCGCGCTCATTCTGCTTATCGTCGTCATGGTTTCCACCCTGCTCTCGGGCGGATTCCGCCCCGAAGAAAACGTAAGGGGGACTTCGTTATGAACAAAAAACGCATTGCGCTTCGTTGCCTGAAAGCGGGTTTCGTCGGGCTTGTACTGCTTCTTCTTTACGCCCCCATTCTGCTGCTTGCCGTTTACAGTTTTCTCGATACCGATACGATCGGATCGGCAGGTTCGTTTTCCTTCGTGCACTACGCGCAGCTCTTTCAGAACGAATCCGTGCTCAAAATGATCGGCAATACCCTGCTGCTTGCAATCCTCTCCGCAACGCTTTCCACCGTGTTGGGAACGGCGGGTGCGATCGGCATTCACTATTCCAAAAAACGCACGCGCACGCTTATGACGGGGGTTTCGCAAATCCCTATAATCAATGCGGAAATCGTGACCGCCCTTGCGCTTGCCATTACCTTTGTCGCCGTAGGGCTGGGCAAATCGTATTTTACCCTTCTCGTTGGTCATATGGTCATATGCACGCCCTTCGTTATTCTTTCCGTGCTGCCCAAGCTCAAACAAATGGACAACAGCTTATACGAGGCGGCGCTCGAT
Organism: uncultured Christensenella sp.; assembly: GCA_910586365.1. Lineage (GTDB taxonomy): Bacteria > Bacillota > Clostridia > Christensenellales > Borkfalkiaceae > Gallimonas. The sequence continues at coordinate 4,706 of CAJUGP010000048.1, forward strand.
TTGGGCGCAAACCCTTTGAGCGCGCTCTTTAAGATCGTCCTGCCGCAAATCGTACCCGGCATCGTTTCGGGCTTCATGCTTGCGATCACCCTTTCGCTCGACGACTATATCGTCACGTTCTACACCCGCCCCGCAGGCTTCGATACCATTTCGACCTACGTTTACAGCGCAACCATGAAGGGCAATTCACACACGGCGCAAACACTCTCTTCCTTCTGGGCGTTGACGACGATCATCTTTGTCGTCATTCTCGGCGTCGTGCTCGCCGCCAATCTCGCAGGCAGGAAAAAGGAGAAAAACAAATGAAAAAACGTATTTTTTCCGCATTGCTCGCTTTAACGTTCGCCCTTCCTTCCCTCGCTCTTTTTTCGGGCTGTTCGTCGGGCAAAACGATCACCTTGCGCGTTTACAACTGGGCGGAATATATCGACGAAGGCGGTGAAGATTCCTATCTTTACGACGAAACCGAAAACCCCGATCCCGACGGCGTTGTGACCGATTTTGAAAATTGGTATGAAGAAACCTACGGCGCGTCCGTGCGCGTGGAATACTCCACCTTCGGCACGAACGAGGATTTATACAACCAACTCAAACTCGGTGACAAATACGATCTTATTTGCCCTTCCGAATACATGATCATGAAACTTGCCGCGGAAGGCATGCTCGAACCGTACTCCGAAAGCTTTTTCGATGAAACCGATCCGCTGAACTACTACGTCAACAACGTTTCCCCTTTTATTAAAAACGTGTTCGACAGCGGCAAAATCACGATCGAAGAAAAAGAACACCGTTGGAGCGAATACGCCGCGGGCTACATGTGGGGCACGACGGGCATCGTATACAATCCCGAACGCGTCGATACGGAAGATTTGAAACAGGGTTGGAGCATTCTCTGCGACCCGAAATATAAGGGCAAAGTCACGACCAAAGATAACGTGCGCGACAGCTATTTCGTCGGACTTGCCATCGTATACAAGGACGAGCTGCTTGCGCTCGACCGCACCGACCCCGATTACAATAAAAAACTGACTGAAATCATGAATTATACCGAACAGGATATGTACGGCGAAAACGTGGTGGAAAAAGTCAAAAACGTACTCCTGCAAATGAAGAAAAACATCTTCGGTTTTGAAACGGATACGGGCAAAAACGACATGATGACGGGCAAAATCAGCATGAATTTCGCTTGGGGCGGCGACGCCGTTTATGCCATGGACGAAGCGGAAGAAAAAAGCGGCGTTTCCCTCTGCTATTATATCCCCGAAGAAAGCTCCAACCTCTTTTTCGACGGTTGGGCGATCCCGAAAGACGAAAAACGCCCTCCCGAAGTCAAGCATGCGGCGGAAGCGTTCGCCAACTTCCTCGCCCGCCCCGACGTCGCCGTGCGCAATATGGATTATATCGGCTACTCTTCCGTGATCTCAGGAAGCGAAGAATACGACGATATCCGCGCCTATATCGAAGAAAATTACGCGGCGGAAGAGGACGGCGTTTTGTACGACGTCAGTTATTTCTTCGGAGAAGAAACCGTGGTTTTGATCGACGAAGAACAGCTCAACCGTCAGTTTTACGCCCTCTTCCCCACCGAAGAGGTGATGCAGCGTTGCGCCGTTATGGATTATTACGGCGACGCGGAAAAAGCTATAAACGAAATGTGGACGAAAATCAAAGGCGAATCGCTCGACGCTTGGGCGATCATCGTCATTGCCGTGACGGCGGCGGCGATCGTCGCGTACGTCGCGATCAAAAAAGTCGGGCATAAAATCGAACTGCCGCGCAAGCCAAAAAAAGGTTATACGCTCGTAAAACAAGAAGAAATCCGATAATCAACACAGAAGAAAAACCCCGCCTTTCGGCGGGGTTTTTTCAAGTTTGCTTATACGATCAGGTTGACGCGGTGAAGCATGATATAGCGAATCAAGAAGAACATTCCCACGTCGCACCCCGCAAAAAGAAAGATGCAAATCCAAGACGGTAAGTGAAGACTGACTTTCGCTGCCGCCTCTAAAATAGGCGTCAAGCAGAAATTCGACAGCATGGGCAGCACAACGTAAATCAAAGCGATACCCATGACAAGCGTGATCGCCTTTCTATGATTGGTGAACAGCTGTCCGATACTGATCACGGAATAAATGCACAGCGTCGTCGAGGGAATCGAAACGAGAATGAGGAGCGCAAATTCCACCACGAGCAAAGGATCGGAAGCGATCGCCCGCAAAATCACGTCGAACAGATCGCCGAACAAGACGCCCAACTCTTGAATGATCGTCGGCGACAAACTCCCGAACAGCATCAGCCACGAAAGAATGGCGATCACCGAACAGAACAGAGAAGCGAGCAAAGCGGAAATCAACTTCGACCACAAAAGCTGCATCGGCGTAACGGGAAGCGAAAAGGTCATATAGCCCTCCCCCGTAAACAACGACGCATAGAATTGGCGAATGCTGAAAATAATACCGACAAAAAGCAGCACGGACGACATCATGATGCTTAAAAAGAACAGCAGAATGCCGAGATAGCCTTGCGGATTGAGCCAAACGAACAATGCGGCAACACCGGACAAGACAAGAGCCGATAACCCGACTGCCAAAATCACACGAAACAACGCTCTGAGTTCGTGTTTCATCAACTTTCCTACCATTTGAACACCTCCCGAAACAGTTCGTCCAAGCTTTTTCCTTCCTTCTCCCGAATTTCCGCAACGGGCGCGTTAAGCGCGATCGCGCCTTTGCGCAGAAAGACCGCATGCGTTAAAATCGGCTCGATATCCGCAATCAGATGCGTGCAAAGGAAAATCGTCGCGTTTTCGGGCTTATTCGCCATGATCGTATCGAGAATAAACTCGCGCGCCGCAGGATCGACCCCCGCGATCGGTTCGTCGAGGATATACAATTTGGCATCGCGCGACATGGTAAGGAGCAAGCCGAGCTTTTCTTTATTCCCCTTGGAGAGCGCTTTTATTTTCTGTTTTAACTGAATGCCGAGCCGTGCCAATAACTGCTCGCATTTTTGTTTGTTGAAATCGGGAAAGAAATCGGAATAATAGGCGATTTGCTGTTCCACACGCATCCAGTTACACAAATAATTAGCGTCGGGAAGATATGCCGTAACCGCTTTCGTCTGCGGTCCGGGGCGTTTCCCGTCAATCAGAATTTCGCCGCCGTTCGGTTGCAGCATGCCCATCGCAAGTTTGATAAGCGTCGTCTTGCCGCTGCCGTTCGGTCCCAACAATCCGACGACCCCCCCCCGCGGCACGCGCAGATTCACGTTGGTCAGCGCCGCAAATTTATCGTAATTTTTGTTGACGCCTCTGCATTCAAAAATACAATCCTCGAACCGCGATTGAGAAAACTCCGAAAAGACCGAGCCGCGCGAACGGCTGTTTTCTTCGGCAGGCGCGGCGGCGTCCGCCTGCGTCACATTATTTTGTTTTTCTGCGTTTTCGGGTTCGATCTTGTTTTCGTTTTGCGTTTCCATATCTCCTCCCAAAATTTTTTCACAAATTTTATTATATACTCCTCAACGAATTTGTCAAGCCCTCATTACAACTTTTTTGAATTATGTGTGACATAATACTATTAAAAAATAGAAAAACCGCATTTTACTGCGGTTTTTCCATCTCTTCTTCGTTTGACTGTTCTCTTTTTCCCGCTTTGCGGCGCTTCACACTTTCGGTCAGCAAAAATTCGATTTGTCCGTTCAGCGAACGGAAATCCTCTTCCGCCCACCGCGCAAGCTCAGCATAAAGCGTCGGCGACACCCGTAACGGTATTTGTTTTTTGCTCTCTTGATCGTTTTTCAAAACAATCCCCGCATCAATAAATGCTGCCGCTGTTCACGACGGGCTGCGCGTCGCGGTTTCCGCAGAGAACGACAAGAAGATTGCTTACCATTTGCGCTTTGCGCTCGTCGTCCAATTCCACGATCTGTTCTTCCGACAAGCGGTTCAGCGCCATTTGAACCATGGAAACGGCGCCCTCTACGATTTTCTGACGCGCGGCGATGATCGCGGACGCCTGCTGGCGCTGCAACATGGCGGCGGCAATTTCGGGCGCGTATGCCAAGTGAGAAATTCGCGCTTCGAGCACTTCCAAGCCCGCCATATCGACGCGCGCCTGCAATTCTTCTTTAAGAATGTTCGCCACTTCCTGCGCACTGCCGCGCAGCGACTTTTCGTCGCCGTTGGAAGAAACGTCGTAAGGGTATTGCCGCGCGACTTGACGGATCGCCGCATCGCACTGCGTGGAAAGATAAGCCATGTAATTATCGACGTTGAACACCGCGCAAGCAGTGTTCGTAATGCGCCAGATCACGACGACCGAAATTTCGATCGGATTACCCTCTTCGTCGTTTACCTTTTGCTTATCGTTATTCAGTGTCATCGCTTTGAGCGAAAGTTTCTTCGTGATCCCCGCCATTCCGCGCGCGGGATTGACCGACGAACAGAACGGATTGACCCAGAAAAACCCTTCGCGCTTCAACGTACCGTAATATTTACCGAAGAGCGTGAGCACATACGCCTCATTGGGCTGCAAAAGCTTGAATCCCCCGATCATCACCACCGCAACGACCAACAGGACAACGCCCGCGAACGTGACCGCAACAAACGCATCGTTCGCGTACTTATCGGCAAGCATCAGCCCGATAACGATCAGCACGATGCTTACAACCGTCAGCAGCAAGAAAACAGCGAACATCAGCCAACCGTTTTTCTCACGCACGTTCTTTTCCGTAAACTGCTTTTCCATAAATCCTCCGAATTTAATATGATTATGATATCAAAATCATATCACTTTTTTCCGAGTCTGTCAACAATTTACGGGAAAATTATTTTATATTTTGCATTTTATAATGCGGTGAGCTTCTCTAATATCTGTTTACACGCGATTTTACAATGTTCGTAAGTTAAACCGCCTTGAAAATAAGCCGTGTAAGGCGCACGGATCGGCGCATCGGCGGAAAGCTCCGAAGTCGCTCCCCCCACAAACGTGCCTGCCGCCATGATCACTTTGCAGTCGTAGCCGGGCATATCCCACGCCTCGGGACGCACATACGCATCGACGGGCGAACACGCCTGCACGCAGCATATAAACGCCGTAAGCTGTTCCTCCGTTTCAAAACGGACGGCGCGCGTAATATCCGCAAGCGGCTTGTCGATCGCGGGGAAATTCTCGAAGCCGAGCTCTTCCAAGCATTTTCCGATCAAAAGTCCGCCTTTTAACGCCTGCGCCGTGGTATGCGGCGCAAGAAACACGCCTTGATAATAAGCTTGATATCCGCAAGCGTACGACCCGATTTCGCCGCCCACCGACGGCGCGGTCAGGCGCTGTTCGACGAGCGTAAGATAGCGCTCTTTTCCCGCGACGTAACCGCCCGCGGGCGCCAAACCGCCCCCCGGATTTTTGATGAGCGAACCGACAATCACGTCCGCACCGACTTCGAGCGGCTCGCGTTTCTGCACAAATTCGCCGTAACAATTATCCACAAAAATGCATCCGAGAAAACCGTGCTCACGCACCCGATCGCACGCCGCGCCGATTTCTTCCACCGTAAACGCATCGCGCAATTCGTAACCGCGCGAGCGTTGAATATAGACCATTTTATATTCGCGCGCGTCAAGCGCCGACGCTACGGCGGCACAGTCGATTTTGCCGTTCTCCTTTAAGGCTACCGTATCGAAGGAAATCCCGAACTCTTCGAGCGAACCGCCCGAACCTTTTATTACGCCGCGGAGCGTATCGTAAGGCTCGCCCGTAATACAGAGCACGCGGTCGTTGGGGCGCAAGATTCCGAAGAGCGCAACGGTGAGAGCGTGCGTTCCGCTCGCCAACAAAGGCGACACGAACGCCCGTTCTGCCTGAAAAATATTTGCAAACAGCGCGCCGAGTTTTTCCCTCCCTTCGTCGCCGTAGCCGTACCCCGTCGTCTGCGCAAAATGGCGCACCGCGATGTGCTCTTCCCGAAATGCGTCGAGCACCTTTTTTTGATTGAAAAGCGCAATCTCGTCGATCGCGCGAAACCGTGCCGCAAGCGCTTTTTCCGCGCGGTCGATCCTATCTGTCGCCGTCATAAATGTTTATAACCTCCCGTGCCGCGTCCTGTATCGCCTGCGGCTGCAACATATGCAAATTCGGCAATTTTTTGAAAAAAGTCAACTGTCTTTTTGCATAACGCCTTGTATTTTGTTTAATTATGTCTGACATAGTACTATGAGAATACTCGTTTTTCAAAAATCCGACCACTTCTTTATAGCCGATTCCCTGCATGCACTGTGCGTTTTCGCCCACGCCGCGCGCCAACAGACCTTCCACCTCCTCCGTTAAACCCGCAGCCAACATTTGATCGACGCGCGCGTCGATCCTTTGGTACAGCGTTTGGCGCGGATAATCGAAGCAAAACGCCTCGTATTCGCAGCGCGGAAGCTCTTCGTCGCACTGCTCGGATTTCTTTGCCCCCGTCAGCTCGTATATCTCCAACGCGCGCACGACGCGTTTTACGTCGTTCTCATGCAGCTTTTCCGCGCTCGCAGGATCAACGGCGCGCAGCATGGCATGCAATCGAGCGTTTCCCTCTCGAAGCGCGATTTCTTCATATTTCTCCCGTACCGTGCGATCTGCCGCGGCATTGCCGTACCCGTGCGAAAACAGCAGCGATTTCACGTAAAACCCCGTTCCGCCGCACAAAATCGGCACGTTCCCGCGCGCCGAAATCTCCTCGACGAGCGGCAAAGCCGCGCGCTCGAAATCGCTGACCGAAAAATTTTCGTTCGGTTCGACGACGTCGATCATATGGTGTACGATTCCGCCCCGTTCCTCGAACGTCGGTTTCGCCGTGCCGATATTCAGACCGCGGTATACGAGCAGGGCGTCGCAGGATATAATTTCGCCCCCCAACCGTTTGGCGCACTCCACGGCAAGCGCGGTTTTTCCCGTAGCCGTAGCGCCGCAAATGAAGATCGGAAGAGCGTGTGTAGGGAAAGAGTGTTA
>CAJUGP010000049.1 GCA_910586365.1 uncultured Christensenella sp.
AAAATCAATCGTTTCCAATAATTCAGTATAAGCATTTTTACAAGAATCAATTTGTGCGCTTGTTCGTTTTTGTATAATATTGTAGTCTACGGCACTATCTGCATCGTTTTTTATCATCATATTTTCTAAATCATACTTAAAATTCGTTAAAACTTGAAAGCTCCCGAAATTTAATAAATTTTGAAATTTTTCGTTAAATCTGTAATATTGAGTTTGTAACTGTTGCAAATTAGCTTGGCTTTATTGACAAAAAATGTAATAATTGAAATTAATAGTGCTATGCTCGATATACTTATGCTTACAATGCTAATCATTTAATTTTCCTCTTCCCCTATAACGTCTATTGCCGATTTCGAATTTTGTTATGGGTTCATTTTTGAGCCCCAACAAATAATCTGCCGAGACTCGGAATTTGATGCAGATATCCCGTAATGCATCAAAACTTGGCTTAAATGTATGTTTATCGTTTCAACATTATAGCTCATTATTCTTCTGCATCATCCGTATTATCATTGGGAGGGACAATTTCAATCCTTATATTTTTTAACTGATCAATTATTTCTTGATACTTTTCTGGGAACAATTTAGAAAAATAATAGCGCCCGATGTCTGATAATGTATAAGAATAGAAAGAATTTACATCTTCCATAAGGAGCTCTCTATATGTGTTAAATATCCTACGACAATGTTCCTCGGAGTGTTTTTCTGGAATAAGCCATTTTTGTAATTCTCCTAAAAAAGATTTTCGATTTTCGTTATCTAATTTCATAGCCGAATCTACAATTTTTTTATATATTTTAGGCGAAAAATAATTTAGAAAATTAAACGAATCTAATTTCTTCAAATAATTAAGAATAGTGTTATGATTTAAGTTTTGATTAAACAACAAGTCAATTATACTAATGTGTGGTATTTTTTCAAGTTCGCATATACTACAAATAAACGGCTCATCAGTCACAACAACACTTTGCTTATCGCTTTGAGCAAGTCCTAACAAATACCGTTCAGAGATAAGATTTCCTTGTATAAATAAATTTGTTACTTCTTGGCGCGCACTTATAAATGCATCAGATTCTATCTCACTTATACTTTCAACGAATTTCAATAACGTTCCCCAAAAACAAGAGGCGCCTTTTTTGTAGTCTTTGTCATAATCGGTTCTAAATACTTTTCCATCTTCATAGTGCAGGGAACCAATAGACCCATCCTGTAAATTCTTTAATTTAGCGGATAGCATAGTTATTATGTCGATCTTCGTTTGTTTTGCAAATATGATAGATGAGGTATCTATTTCCTTTGTCGCATCTAATATTCCAAGTGTGCAAAATGCATCATTAGAAAGGATATAATTTTTATCGGAGCTGGTTTCATTGCTGAAATTATTCAGCTTTAATTTATTATTGCCTATTATAGTTCCCCATGCATCATAATAATCAACTCCAAGTTTCCTTGCCAATAATGTTATAGGGAAAAAGCCGTTTGACTCATTGAATTTCTCAAGAATTCCTTGTTGTCCTGCCTTTCTATTTTTAAGCAACTTAATAATTTCTTTTACGGCGTCTTCGGGCGAATTTCCTTTAATTTGTGTTACCGCGCCATTGTTTAAAGTATAGGCAAACCCTACACTCAATAATTTGTCCGAAAAAGAGATAATATCAATTAGTTTATAAGATTTACCCTCATAATTAACATCCTCTTTAATGTCAAAAAATTTCCATGCGATATATTCTGGTTCATTTTCATTTTTGATTGCGCAGTTCAACGCTGTTTGGCATGAAATGCCTGCAGTTAGGCTGTCGTTTAGTATTGCAACGTTTATAATACCGTGTTCATCTTGCAACTTATAAACTTTTCCAAACTTAAACTTGTCTTCATCGGGACAACCTAAATAAACCGCGGAAAGTGCACTTAATGACTCTAATTTATTTGGATTTATCAAAAAAGAACGAATCAAATACTTCTTTTGCAAATCAGATTCATTATTTTGCCCATAAAATGCAGAAACAATATATTACAAATCCGCATCATTTTCTTTACTTGCTATTTCAACATATTTGTCAATTTTAAAATCATTGCAACTATACTTTATTTGAAGCAACTCAAACAAAACTTTATTGTCGGGACTGGCGTCATATTCTTTTTTATAATATTTTTTAGCTTGAACGATATCGCCTGATTTATTTAGCAATACGGCAAAGTTTCGATAGAACCATTTTTCATAAAAGTGGCTGTTTTCATCAAGTTGCTTAAATAATTTAATACAATAAAGGTTATTTTCAATAGTATCATTACCGCATAATGCCAATATGATTTGATAACGAGCCTGATTATCCAATTCACAGGAGAACAACTTTTTTAATTCTTCCCAATCCTCATATTTTTTTAGAGTGTTAATATACATTTCCAACATGGGATATGTTATATTGTTCAAAAGTTCTTTTGCTCGCTGCAAATAGTGCGCGCCGGTTTGTTTTTCGGCATAATACGCAGCCATACAATTCCACAAAAAATCATTTGCGTATATGTTTTGGTATTTAAGCAAAGTTTTAAATTTTTCTTGTTCACAAATATTTTCATCTTGAGCCCAGAGTAATAGGAGAATTGAACTTCTAGCTAATAAATATTTGTGTTCATCAAAAAATTGATATTTCATTTCCTTACTTACATTCTGGAAACACTCACGAGGGCTTTTTCATCGTTTATAACTGAATCACTATTAAGATAGTCGTTGGGATTTTTCAAACCGTGTAATAAATTATAAATAATATAAACCCTTTCACATTGAATATCTGTTTTGATGTACGCAGGACATAAATGATAGAGCTGTTCAAATTCACTTCTATCGTTAATTACATAGTTTAAACAATTTAACCAAATACCCATTTGCAGTTCTTTATCGAGCTGTATTATTTTGTTAATGTTATTTTTCAGAAAAACATAGTCTTCACTAAGTCGCTTATCTTTTATAAAGGTCTCACCATTAAAGCAATTACGAAATAATCTCCATGAGCACGCTCTAATTTTAAAAGCAATACTATTTTCTTGTAACATAAAGATTGTCCCATCTGCTTGTTTAGGAAGAAAGGGAGGTTGTTTTTCAACAAGAAATGAACTCAACAAATTTAATGCTGTTTCTTTATCCTTGATGTCGTAATTTTTTGCTTCATCTGCTTGTTCCGCCGAGACAAAAAGTATGTGCTGAATTGTATCGCTTAATATGGCATTTGCCCATTTTTTCAACTCTTCGTCTTGACAATAAGGAATTAATTCCTGTAATCCGGATTTTAGATTGAGAGACACTAAAACTTTTATTACAGAATCGCATTCTTTTTTTATGGAAGATTCCATATAAGATTTGATACTTGCATACAAGGCGTCTCGGTTGCAATAGCAATCATAAATAATCTCATATCGTAAAAGTAATTCATCCGCCGAGTTTGACGCTTTAAGTTGTTCAACGAGCATAATTAAAACATCGTATTGCCCATCTTGAATTAACTTGTTAAAAATGCTTTCCAGCGTCTTTTTATCAGATAATTCCGCTTGAGAGTATTGATAATTTTTTAATCTATCGGCGGCTTCTTTTTCGGCGTTGTTTTTCCATTGATGCAATAACGCTGGGGGATAAGCATTTTCATCCGCGTCGATAAGTTTAGAGTGTGTTTGACACATCCATATACAGTTATCCGGCGATTTCCTTTCTTCGGGTGTCATATTGGCATTATAGCGTGGACCTTTAGGAGACGCAGCAAAAATATGGCATCCAACGCCTATACTTGATGTGTTTAATGCATCACCGAATTTTGGACCGATAGTTGCAATTCCACAACCCTGAAAGCAACATCTATATGCCACTCTTTGTGCAACTAGTTCTCGTGTCTTTTTAGTAAAATTATCTCTTGCCATAATTAAAAATTTAATAATAATTAAAGCTCTAATGCGCTTTTATCGCCGCGGATATTGCGGATGTATAAGTTAGTACTTCCACAAATTTTCGGAAGTAATGTTAAAATTGAAGAAACAATTTGTTCTGGACTGTTAGCTTGACCTACTTCCCAAACACCTCGTCAAGCTTCTGTTCGAGCGTGCCGTTTTGCGCGTAGGGAAGCGCGTCTAACATTCTCAAATGATTGCTCTTAATCACGATTTCATCGCTGAAACCCAACACGAACGCAAGAGCAATTCTGTAAATGATTTCAGTAGGCGCAAGCGCGTAAACCTGTTTTGTAAAAATATGGTTGAGCCGCTCCGCTTCGTCGGGGTAAAGCTCCTTCATTTTCGCGCTTCTGAAAAGGCGTTTTACGATTTCGGCAATATACAGTCCCGATTTCATATACAGGTCGGCAAAGGTAAAATCGGGATTGTCGAAGCAGCCGGGGTTTTCCGCTTCGAGGGCGTCAACCATTTGCTTTACAACCTTTTTGGGCGTAAATATCTGGTTCGTTTTCTGCGGAGGGATATAATCGAAAATATCCTCCTGTACGTCGTCCTCGAAATAATTTGCGAGCTTTCGCTTCAAACGCAAAAATTCCCTTACCGAATCGTTGAATACGATCGGATCGAAAAAGCCCTTATACGTTTTCGTGAGTCCGTTCTCGTCGGTATAATCGAATCCGTCGCGCAAGTTCCTGAACTCGTCGAGCGAAATGCTTGTAACTTCTTTGAACACCTCGTCGGGAATCACGGTATCAAAATTTTCAAGCGTGGTGTTTTCGTTCCCGTAAGCCATAAGAAAGGACGGAATGGTGCGGGAAAAGCCGCGCAAATGGTCTTTCACTTTATCCATAAGCTCGTTTTTTCGCTTATCCTGCTTATCCTTTTCCACCGTTTGAACGATGGTTTTTCCCGCTTCCTCCACAACGGTTTTTACCTCTGCCTGAACGCCCTGCAAAAACTCCGCTTCGATTTCCTTCTTCTTTTCGTCGAAGTCCCTATGTATGATTTCAATCTCATCGGCTCTTCCCGAAGCGGCTGCCTCGGCAACCTTTTTTGCGCGTTCGGCTTCCAGCATATTATCCTGAATACGGTAATCGCCGAAGTGCTTTTTCACGGCGCCGTCTGCCGTAGCGTTTATTTTACGGACGAGTGCCTGCTGTGTGGATTTCGACATATCGCTGCCGTAATTCGTTTTTGCCGTTTCTACCAATTTATCGGTAATGCTCGTATGGAAAACGTCTAACAGGCGTTCGAGCTTTTCATCTCTTTTCGGCGATTCCGCGTGCTGCTCCTGAATTTGCGTAACCGTTTCAATCAGCTCCTGCTGAATATCGCCGTACAGCTTTTCGCCGAAAATCTCGCTTGCCGTTCCGATTATTTGTTCCTCGGGAATTTCCACCTCGCCGTCGTCGTTCAAACTCAATTCGCCCTTGGTCGTTTCTTTTACGCCGACGGGTTCTTTGGCGGGCTCCATGCGCTGGATAATATCGAGCACGGCTTGCGGTGCGTTAAAAATGCTTCCCACGTTCTGGAACAGGAAATTACTCATAAATCCGCAACGTACCACTTCCTTGGCGTGAAGCGCACGGGGAATGGATAATACCTTTTCGGCATCGAGCGCAATCATTTCTCCGCCTTCGTCCTCGCCGTACACGGGGAAGAAGTTCAAAAGCTCCCGAACGTGCGCCTTCCGTAAATCCGAATCGCCCATGCCGTTTGCCGTATCGGCGTGTAAATCGTTTGCGAACTTTTCTACGATTTGAAGCGTTCTTGCGGGGTCGAAGTCGAACACGTATGCGTTTTTCTTGCGGTACGGAACGCCGTTAATATTAAAAAGGCACGGATTTTGCGCACGGAAAGCCGCCTGCACGTAGAGCGCGGGACTCTGCATATTCGAGAGTATGAGCACGCCCGTCCATTCGGGAATGGTAATTCCCGTCGTCAACTGCCCGACGGAAAGCGTAATCGTCTTGTCGTTGTTTTTGATGGCGTCCTTCACCTTCAAAAGCGAATTTTTGATATTGCTGTCGAGCGTTTTATCGTCGTTGCTTTCGCCTTCCTCGTCGAGCTTTCCGTCGCCCGCCGCCAAAACGATTTTATAGTCTTGAAAGCGCGGGTGATCGCTTAATTTTCTTGCAAGCGCCTTTGCGCTGCTTACGTATTTCAAAAGCCAAAGCGTATGCTTCAATTCTCCGCGCAGCTCGTCCGTGGAGAAGGGGAACTTTTCCTGCGTCGTCAACGCGTCTAAAAATTTATCGATGGCTTCCTCGTGAACGAATTTTCCGCTTGCGTTCGTTTCAAAGAACTCGTTCAAATCCCAGCAAAACGCTTCCTTTTCGCCGTCGCCGTCAAAGTCTGCGCCCTGTTCTACCTGCTCCCTGACGATATCCGACATTTTGTACGTGAACAGATTGAGCTGCGGCAGATTTTCGTAAGGGTTTTCTTCCTCCGATGCCGCGCTCCAACGCCGTTTTGCCTCCTGTTCGTCGGCATACGTCCAATTAAATATCGCCTGCGAAGGGAACTTATTGTTTGCAAACGCCTTAAATGGCGTTCCCGAAAGGTGAAGCGTATATTTGCGCTTGATATGGTCGAACGCAACGTCCGTTTTATATGTATCAACGCCCTCGTGCGCTTCGTCGATAATTAAAACGTCCCACACAAGCTCGGCAACCTCGCCCAACTTGTCGTGCAATCCGCCGAAGTAAATAGATCCCTTCAAGTCTTGCAGAGAAACGAATTCGATACAGCCCTTGGGATTGTCCTCCGCAAGAATCGTTTTGGAATATTGCTCGCGCGTTAAAACGTACTTTTGGGTTTTCAGTCCGTCGGCGTTGCTTACAAAGTAATAGCCCGAATCCGTGCCCAAAAACTTTACGTAATCCTCGTACCAAGAGTTGGCGATTGCGGGACGGTTGGTTACGATTAAAACCTTCTCCGCGCGTAAGCGTTTGCACAGGTCGTAGGCGGAAAGCGTCTTGCCGAAGCGTGGCTTTGCGTTCCACAAAAATTCGGGTTCATCATTTGCGGAAAAATAATCGCAAGTCGCTTCAACCGCTTTCTTTTGTTCCGCACGAAGGGTGTAGGGAACGACGCCGATCGTCTGCATAATACCCATGTCCGAACGGAATTTGAAAAACAGCCAATGCGAATCTTCGCCGCTGATCTTAAACCATTCGGGACAGCCCTCGTCGTCGGGCTGCGGCTCCTTGCGCTCCACGTCGTTTTTCGTAAGGTAAGCGTGAAATTCTTTATCGGTAAAGCGCGTCTTGCCGTCCGAAAAAATCGCAACGTCCTGCCATTCTTTTTGGGCTACGATGTTCGCCGTGCGCGTCTGCTCCTTAATGCGCAAATCAACATCCCGTTCGGTATAGCCTATCTTCGTCCAGCCGTCGTGATATACAATGCCGGGCGTAGTGTAGGCGTAAATCATGGGCGTTACCGCCTCCGCTGTTTTAATCTTAATTCCCCGCATATCAATTCATCTCCTTTACGTGCGATTCGATAAAGGATATTTCGTTCTCGTCCAACCCGTATTTTTTATATAACTGAACGTCAATTTCCGCCACCGATTGTTGCCAATCAATGTCGGAACTTGACATGAAATCTTGAAGGGGAACATAACGCCATGTAGGAGCAGCATTATGTTGAGTGATTTTAAGGATTCCCAGCATGGTTCTTGCAAATTTAGATTTTATATATTTAAGACAATTATTTGCCTCATTCTCTGTTTCAAAAGCTCCGATTCCAATAAAGGATTGTGTATAGCCGCAAAGCGGCGTGCCGCAAAGCGGCGTGGACATTACTTCTCCGATTGCGCCCGATCCATTGGCACTTGGTACCATAACTTTCCACTTGAATAAATTTTCATGTTCCAAATCGACAAATTCTATCGGAAAATATTTCCACACTCGTTTATTATTCGTGATTCCCAAAACATGCAAATCATTTTCATTTACTTTTTCGTCCGTAAAAAGCGGAATTTTTTCAAAGATGTTATTTCTAAATCTTTTATCTTTACCTTCGCTTCCGATGATGCTTTTATACTGTGGATATTTGAAATATAATGTTTCTAAATTGAAGCGGTTTTGCGCATATACAATATTCATGAGGCTACCGTTATCATTTTTAGAATTTACTTTTATCAAAATAGAATTTAATTCGGGAAATGAAGTAAATGTTTGAATTGCACCAAAATTTTTTGTTTTGTCGTGATACGAAATAACCACGCCGCCTTTTATATCCGTGTTCGGGAAAATTTTACTGCTATCGGGTTCAAAATACAATATTTTTAAGCTGGGATCGGATAACATTTTCTGATTCCATGCTTTTGGTGTTTGACCGGCATTAAAAAGAAATCGGCCGGGATGAACCAATTCAACTCTATCCGATAACTCATACGCCATATCCATAAACAAATTATAAACGGAGGGCATGAAAGTTTTATTTTCACTTTCTTCCACATCTCCCTGATACGGCGGATTGCCGATGATAAAGTCGAATTTCATTTTGTTTCCTCCCGATAATTCGTAAAAGCGGCAAGTGGTCTTTGCACGCCAATTTTTGATGATGCTGTAAATACCGATATGTTTGGAATTGTCGCCGCTTATACATCCTAAACAGCTCTCTCTGTCCGACGGTTCCTCGTCGAACAGAGAGAGCTGTTCGCCGATTTTTGGTTCGCAGCTATACGGCACAACGAATTTCAAACCGTCCATCTGAAAGAGATTCCACACAATGATATTTGCAAGCGATAGCAGAATATCCTTTGCGGGGAACTTATCGAATTTGTCCACGTAATAGTCGATAAAGGTAAACAGCAGATTCTCTCTTGCAATCAGCAGGCTGTCGCCCTGCCATTCAAAGCCGTAGGTCGACTGATACGCTTCGAAGGCGTATTTCAGCCAATCGTCCTCATCCGATACGTTTTCGTTGATCACACGGAGCTTTCTATCCAGCAAGCCCACTCGGGAATTGACGTCGATCCATTTGCCCGTTACCGTGTCGTAGCGGCTTGCAAGAAAGGGCGCTTCTCCGCAGGTGATTTCCAAAACCTTTAACCGTACATAATCGCGCCAAGTTTTCCCTGCGGGGAAGGTGATATTTTCTTGCGTTTTATGCCACGTTTCCCCGTCGGGTACGTTGAATACGTTTTCCCGTTCAAACCAAACGTCGAATCCGCTTGCCATTTGGTTGCAAATCCAAGAGGGGGTAAAAACCTCGCCCTTCTTTTTAATGCGCTCCTTCTGTTCCTTTTTGGATTTTTCGATACGGGGCTTTATCACGTTGCCCCGTCTGCCCGTAATGGCTTGCAGCGTCATTTCGTCGCGCTCGTGAAATCCCGAACCCCGCCAGGCATACATATCCGTTGCCCAGATAATATTGCCTTCGGAGCTTTTATCCTTTAATAGAACCCTCAACAGCCTGTCGTCGAGGTACATGATATAGTTCTCTTTAATATCTATGGAGTTTTGCGCGTCTTTGAAATCCATATTTTACCTAATACAGCCATTATACCAAATATCGACATTTTAAGCAATAAAATCGCGTTTGTTCTTTATCCGTTTATCTCATCTTCAAGCCGTTTTAATTCCGACATAATATCATCAAACGGCGGCTTCTCGCCGAAAATCATATTTTGCATGTGCGCGTAGTCTGCCTTGTACGTCGCAACGTTATGCTTCGGCGGCAACAGCCTGATTGCGCCGAATTTTGCCTCGTCATATTTTGCCCACGGGCAACGGTAAAATTTTTCTTTGAACGCAACGACTTTTTCAAGCAATTCTTTATCTGCAAGGGCAGATTGTCTCACCGCAGATTTTGCCATTCGGTACAAATCGTAATAATGGCGGGAGTATCTCGGTGGAACCTTGCTGCCTTCGGGACGGTTGGCTTCGCGGTGCAGTATGGTTGCTTTCTCCCAAAAAGTTCGCTCCGGCAAAACAGTTAATACTTCCGTTGACGGCTGTAAAAATAGTTTCGGATATTCTTGTGCGGCATACGGCGTGATTTCTTTCAATGCGGCGGGAGTCCAAGCCGCCAACGCACCTATTTCCAATCGAATAACGGGCAAAACGTATTCGTCGTTAAAATCGTTTTTATAAGCAAAGATAACGGTCTGCGGATCAAGATCATCAATATAGCAGTCAACGCCTTTTAACTCGTTTTGTAAGTTGCATTTGATTGACGGCAAAAACGCATCGCGTAAAAATTTTTCCGTGCGCTCGTTTGCTTCTTTATTAAAAATATCTTGCTTATTATTGCTTCGTTCCTGCCAAGGCTCGTTTATTCCATAACCTAATACGCGCCAATCGAGAATTAAATCGATATCTTCCGAAAAGCGTTCGATAAGCCCGAACGATTTGGAAAGGCTTGTGCCGCCCTTAAAAGCAATTTTATCTTTCCATTCAGAGCGATGAAAAAGATAGTCGAGCATATAACACACCCAAAAATCTTTTTCTATGATTGCGTTAGGCAAGCCCATCTTTGCTGCCGTGTTCTGAAACAATGCCCGTCTGTCTTTTTCGTTAAGAGTTGCTATTCTTTTCATTCGCCTTGATCCTTGCAAATCACCTTTATATATTCATAAATCCATGCGGTTGCCGTCTTTGCTTCCGCAAGCATAACCGCCTTTTCTTCATCGGCAATAACAGAACGTAGTTTTGCTATCACGCTATCGTCGATATTTTCTTTGCCCAACGCTTTTAACGCTTGAATGATGAGCGAAGTCTTATAACTGAATTTAGAAATATCTTTATTCGTTGTATGGCGAAATTCTATCGTCGTGTTATCAAAGGAATACGTTTTATACGGACCGTCGCTAACGTACAGCCATACGGTTGGAATTTGCGTAGAAAGCCCAAGGGCATTCAACGCCGTATCGCCGCAAGGAACAATCGTCCAACCGAAATTCCGCGCAATAGCTTGAGCGACTTTTTCGGGCGACGGTGCAATATATTCCCCTAAAAACTCGTTATAATCGGGCTTTTCGTAGATACCGCGTATGATGCGCCGAAGTTTTTTTGCTTTTGTCATACGAAGTAAAACCATATTCGCACAATCATAGGAAGTTAAGTGCATAAAATCGGAAACAAGAAATATTGAGCCGACATTAGCATTCGCTATTATCTGTTCGATTGGTTTTTGATATATTGCTTCTTTCATAATAACACCTTGTAGGAAATATTATACATTATTCCCTACAATAAAGCAAGTGATTTGCATAGAAAATAAGATCAAATCGTACCCAAGGAGCCATTATTAAACCATTTGAAAAAATGCAAATGGCAGTTAGGCGTGAGCTTGTCTATGACGAGCGCGGCGGCTTCGCCGCCGCGGACAAGCTCACGCCTAAAAAAAATCAACTCAAACAAAAGCAAGAAATGAACGCCGCGCGGACGGGCGGTCGCCGCTAATCCGCTTGGCGATCCGCCCGTTCTCCTCGCGGCGGCACGTTCATCTTCTTATGCTTTTATACGGTGAGTTGAATTTTCTTTTTATGGGGTTGAGCCCCCGCCGTTTTCCTTCACTTCCGCTTTTGTTCCTATAATTACCGAAATTGTTCCCGTAAAGTTCCCCCAAA
>CAJUGP010000050.1 GCA_910586365.1 uncultured Christensenella sp.
ATTTCTTCTTGCCTTTCTGTTTTCTTGCTCTTGCTATGCAGTTGTCAATCTTCGGAATCCCTCGACAGAGGGAGCTTTTGAAAAAAGCAGACTGTCTCAAAAGACAGCCTACATATCATATCAAATCATTTGACATTCGTCAAGCAATTTTTTAATTGTTTTTTAACTTTTTTTCGGAAAATTCGGAAAATTTTTACATTTTCGGATTTTACTGCGCGTAACCGTGCATATCGAACCAATCGGCGCCGCCGCAATTCCCGTTTTCGGAAGCCGTACCCGCTTCCGCCTCGCGGAAATAACGCAAATAGGCTTTTTTGCAGTAGTCGCACACCTCGCCGTCGGCAGCGGGTTCGCCGCTAAACCGATACGCGCCGTTGACGCGCCACCCGTCGAGCACCGAAATACGAACGGCGTCTTGCGGACAGCCGAACGCGCACGCCATGCACCCCACGCATGATTCGTGAAACACGGGTTTTCCGTTCTCGATCGAGATATTGCCGCGCGGACACAGCTTTTCGCACGCGCCGCAGCCCGTGCAGTTTTCCGCCGTTTGAAACCGTTTTCCCATGATCGGCATCGCCATATGCTCGATGCGGCATACGAACGATACGAGTCGGCGGAACGGTCCATTGAAATAGAGCTTTCCCTCGCCCTTTAAGATCGTTTGCGCGTCTTTATAGGCAAGCAGCTTTGCGGCGCGCTGCATGCGCGCCGCCATTCCGTCGGAATGGCGGAATATAATATTGTAAGGCATGACGTACGCAAATTCGCCTTTTACGGCATATCCGCGCGCCGTTAAAATGCGTTTGGGCAGAATGCCCGCGGCGTGATTGAAGCCGAGCGGCTCGCCCGAAACACGCAAGATATAAACAGGTTTTTCCTGCCCCGCCGCGCATACGGGAAGCTTTTTCAGAAAATCGAGCATCGCCGTCGGCGCGTTGAACCCGTGGACGGGAAACGCCGCCACAAGCGCGTCGTATTCCTGCGGATCGGGCAGCGACGCCCCCGCGCGGATCAAATTCAATTCGGCGCGAACGCCGATATTCTGCAATTCTTCTGCCAGCATACGGCACACGCGGCGCGTGTTGCCCGTGCCCGTAAAGGCGTAAAATCCTACTTTCATTCCGTATCCTCTCTCACCTGCGGGAAACCCTGTTCGTCCAGCTCATAGAGATAATTTTCTTCTTTTGCGTGCGAATCATACCATACCTGTGCGAAGAAAGGGCTTTTCTTTGCCAGACGGTCGAACCGCCACGGCGCGGGCTGACAGCAGAACGGACACCAATGCCCGCCGCGCAAAACGGTGTACGGGCTCGATTCAAACATATGTCCTTCGCTGCATTTCCATACGAGTTTGCGGTAAATTGCGCCCTTTTGCATATGCTCGGAAAGACATGCGCCGCCGCGGAACTCTGCCGCCTTGCGCACGTCGTCTAAATCCCATTCCCCGTAAGGCTTTGTTTCGTCGTAACCGTGATCGAGGAGCATGCCGTGTTCTCGGGCATACCCGTCCTCGCGCATGTTATCGTAATCGCCGAAATCTCCGCGGGCAAGCAGCTTGACGTCTTCCCATTTGCGTGCAAGCGCATCCGCCTGTTCTTTTCCGCCGAAATATGCCGTTATACGCGCCGTTTCGCCGTCGGTATACCAACGGTAAGGCGAATTTTCATGATATAACAATTTTTTGAATAAAAACGCATGGATCAAGCCTTTCGGAACGATCCTGCCCATGCCGTAAATTTTATGCTTGCTTGCAATTTCCTTCCAATATTCTTTGACGCCGTCGCGCTGATAGCCAAACATTTCTTCCAGTTCGTTTCCGTCCGAAAACCACAGTCCGTGGAAATTGCGCGAAGCGAACCAATAGGGTTTGAAAAATTTTTCGGTCGTGCCGCCGATCATGGCAAAGCCGTCGTTAAACGTATCGTAACCCGTTTCCCTGCCCCGTTTGCCTGCGCCGATGTTGTAAATGCGTTTCCAGAAAAGCGGAATTTCCCCCTTCTCTTCGGCGGCAAGAATGTTTTTGATAAGCAGACCGCTGTCGCGCGAGGTCGACCATTCGAGCGGCGCGTTATAGGCGGTGTGAAAAAGCAAACCGTCTTTGATATTGTTCTTCATCATGTTCGGGTGCAGCATCGCCGTTTGGCGCAGCACTGCCCACGAATTAAGCTCGCTTTCGAGCACGTAACGTTCCGCAAAGAGCTTGTGCATGGCGTAGGCATCGAACGGGCTGACGAGCAGCGGATCGCCCACGCGTCCCCACGGGTGAAGCTCGTTACGGTTGCCGTAAAGCGCCACCGTGGAGATATGGATATATTTGGGCTGCGGTTCACAAGCTTTTACGGCGTCGACCAATGCGACCGCGCCGAGCAGATTGCATTCGTAACTCTCCGCAAAGCTCCTGTCCGACGCGGGCGGGATCACCGCCGCCATATGCACGACGACGTCCGTCCCCTCTACGAGCTGTTTGCACAGCTCCTTGTCGGCAACCGATCCGCGCAGAATATGCACGCGGTCGCCGTACTTTTTTTTGATTTTTTTGGCGAGCTTGTCGTTCGCCTTTTTATTTGTAAGCAGGATCTTCGCGGTCAGATCGGGCAGCTCCATTGCCTGCGCAAACGCTTCTCTGCCCATATTTCCGCTGACTCCCGTCATAGCGACTTTCATTCCCAAACCTCGTTTGTAAGAATATTCTATGACATTAGTATATTGTTTTTATGACAATTTGTCAAGCATATGAAAACAATATGAAAAAAATCACATAAAAAAACCGAAAAATAGCGGGCAAATAATAAGCGCGCTTCTTCGCAAGCGAAGAAGCGCGCGCTTTACTTTATGAAAGAATAGAAAGATAAATTTCAATTTATCATTGCTTTCTATTCGGCTTTCTTTTAATACTCAACAGCCTAATAAAATCATTAAACAAGGAAGTGTCCGTCGGCTCAAACATTATCCATTTTCCGTCGTGGTAAGTGTGAGTATTGTCATATATTTCTTGAACTTCTTTTGAATAGGTTTCCTTGTCGGTTTCAAACTTTAATCGCTCGTCTTTACCCAAAACAATCATAAACCCTATGCAATTTTCTCTTGCATATAAGGCACAAAGCGTTTTGCCGCCCTTACGATATTTATATTCGTATTTCCACGCTTTACCGCCTTTGTCCCACAAACGTTCCATATCGTAGTGTTCGTCGATTAAAGCACACAAATTATTCCATACTGCGTATAAAGGTTTCCCAACCAAAGCCATCATTTCTTCTGCATTAGGTATAGTATCAAGCATCTAAACGCTCCGATTTCTTTGCTAAATTTCAATTTATCATCCTTGCTTTAATCCCTATAGAACTCACCTTTAACCGTCGGTTTTTGTCTTGTACAACTTAAACGATATCGCCCGAACCATCCGCGGAAGGCTGCGCTTCCGTTATCGTATCCGCCCAGGAAAGGAAGGTTTCGGTATATTTCTCTTTTTCGCCGAGGAAGCAGGCGAACTGAATGAGCCAAAAAGCGTCGCTCATTTTATGCGTCGTGGCAAGATAAAAGAACTGATTGCCGCTCACGTTTTTCTCATAGGAGAAATACAGGTAATCCTTTCCCTCTCTTTGTTCCGCCTGCGCGGAAAGACGGTTGCCGCTGATCGTAAGATCGGTATACTCTTCGAGGGAATAATTTTCAAGCCCCGCGAGCATGGAAAATTCTTCCTTCAACGCCGTGACGATGACTTTACGGCTTTCGTAGTAAACCGTCTGCGAAACGATTTCTTTTTCGACAAAGTCCGAAGTAAGCGTTATGCGCATTCCCGCTTTTTCAAACGTTTTTTCCTTTGCCTGAAAAAACGAACAGCCCGTTAAAGCAAAGATGCAGGCAAGCGCAACCGATACCGAAGCAACCAACGTTCCGAACATTCTTTTCATACTTTCACCTCTCGGTTACAGTATAATCTCCGCACGCGCATTTGTCAACAGTTTTATAACAAAAATAAGATACTCAAAAATTGCAGCACCGTGCCCAAGATCACGAACAAATGCCACACGGCGTGGAAATACGGCACTTTTTTTCCGAATGCGAAAAATCCGATCCCCGCCGTGTAAGCGATGCCGCCGAACAGGAGCAGGAGCAGGCTCGCGGTGCTCAGCAGCCCCGCCGCAAACGGATAGAGCGCGAGCGCAAGCCAGCCCATGATAAGGTACAGCGCCATCGAAATACCTTTTACGATTTTTTTATTCATGGCGATCGCGTTCATCGTGATCCCGACGGCGGCAAGCACCCATTCGCAGACGAGCACGGCGATCCCCGCAGCCGTGCCCGCAAAAGGGATCAGGCAGTAAGGAGTATAAGTACCTGCGATCAGCAAATAGATCGTGCAATGATCGAAAATGCGGAACACGCCCTTGGCTCTGCCGCTCGGCAGAAAATGATAGAGCGCGCTCATGGTGTAAAGCAGAATAATGCTCGCGCAAAACACGCTTACGCCCGTCATCGCCGCAGGGTTTGGATAGGAAAAGATCACAAGCACGATCCAAGCGATCAACCCGAACGCGCCGCCGACGATATGCGATACGGCGTTGAAAATTTCTTCTCCCTTAGAATAAAAGGACTGAAACCCCTTTTTGCGCGGCGCCGTTCCTTCCTTCTTCAAGACATTTTCCATAAAAAATTCTCCTCGAACAGATTACTCTATCAGTATATCCCATTCCGCCCGAAAAGAAAACCTACTTCTTCGCGCCGCCGCTCTCCCATAAAAAACCGCCGCTCTATCGCCCGAACGCGACGCTCTACCGCAAAAAAAGCGCCCTCTACCGTCGGTAGAAGGCGCTTTTTTGTCTTTTGATTCAGAAAAACAGCAACGCAATCACGATCGCCGCCGCCACCGCCGCGCCGATCGAATACGTTATGATGCGGATTTTTTTGCGCGTGCCGTCCTTCATGGGCTTATAGCCCGCGGGCTGCAATTCGCCGCCGCATTGCGGACACTGCGTCATGTGATCGAGCGCGTCGCCGCCGCAATGCGGGCAGACCACAATGTGTTTTTGCAGACGCTCGCGCTCTCTTGCGCGCCGCGCTTCCTCTTTCCGCGCACGTTCTTCGGGAGCAGGTTTTTGCTGTTTCATATTCCGTCACCGTGTTACATGCTCTCGTGAATGGTACGCGAGATCACGTCGTCCTGCTGCTGTTTGGTAAGCTTGATGAAATTGACGGCGTAACCGCTGACGCGAATGGTCAGCTGCGGATACTTTTCGGGGTGCGCCTGCGCGTCTAAGAGTGTATCGCGGTTGAACACATTTACGTTGAGGTGATGTCCGCCGCCCAGCATGTAGCCGTCCAACAGCGAAATAAGATTGTCGCAGCGCTCCCCTTCGCTCTTGCCGAGCGAATGCGGCGTGATCGAAAAGGTGTTGGAGATGCCGTCGCGCGAGTACTCGTAAGGAAGCTTCGCGACCGATTCGAGCGAAGCCACCGCGCCGTTGGTATCGCGCCCGTGCATGGGGTTCGCGCCGGGGGCAAGCGGTTCGCCCGCTCTTCTTCCGTCGGGCGTGTTGCCCGTATGCTTGCCGTATACCACGTTGGAAGTAATGGTAAGGATCGACGTCGTGGGCACCGAATCCCTGTAAGGCGTGTTCGACTTGATCTTCTCCATAAACGTTTTCAAGAGCCAAACGGCGATTTGGTCGGCGCGGTCGTCGTTGTTGCCGTATTTGGGATAATCGCCCTCGATGCGAAAATCGGTTACGATCCCGAACTGATCGCGCACGGGGTACACCTTGGCGTACTTGATCGCCGAAAGCGAATCGACCGCGCACGAAAGCCCCGCAATGCCCGTTGCAAAGAAACGGCGCACGTTCGTATCGTGCAGCGCCATTTCGAGCGCTTCGTAGCAATATTTATCGTGCATGTAGTGAATGACGTTGAGCACGTTGACGTAGAGCCGCGCAAGCCAGCTCATGATCTGCGTATATTTTTTGACGACGGTATCGTACGCGAGCGGTCCGTCGCCGAGCACGGGGGCGTATTCGGGCGAAACCTGCACGGGAAGCCCCGTCTTTTTGTCTTTGAGCAATTCGTCTTTTCCGCCGTTGATCGCATAGAGCAGCGCTTTGGCGAGATTGGCGCGCGCACCGAAGAACTGCATATCCTTGCCCACGCGCATGCACGAAACGCAGCAGGCGATCGTGTAATCGTCGCCCATTTCGGGGCGCATGAGATCGTCGCTCTCGTATTGGATCGCCGAGGTCTTGATGGAAACGTCGGCGCAGAATTTTTTGAAGTTTTCGGGCAGACGCTCCGACCACAGCACGGTGAGGTTGGGTTCGGGCGCGGGACCTAAATTGACGAGCGTGTGCAAAATGCGGAAGCTGTTCTTCGTGACGAGCGTTCTGCCGTCGATACCCATGCCGCCGATCGTTTCCGTCACCCAAGTGGGATCGCCGCTGAACAGCTCGTTGTACTCTTTAATGCGCATGAATTTGACGACGCGCAGCTTCATCACGAAATGGTCGATAAGCTCCTGCGCCTCGCTCTCGGTGAGCGTGCCCGCGCGAAGATCGCGTTCGATATAGATATCGAGGAACGTGGAGTTTCTGCCGATGCTCATCGCCGCGCCGTTCTGATCCTTGACGGCGGCAAGATAACCGAAATAAAGCCACTGCACCGCCTCTCTCGCATTCGCGGCGGGGCGGGAAAGATCGAATCCGTATTCCGCGCCCAGCTCTTTGAGCGCGCTAAGCGCTTTGATCTGCTCGGCGATCTCTTCGCGGTCGCGGATCTTTTCCGCCGTCATTTCGCCGTTCAGCAGCAGCTTGTCCCCTTCCTTTTGCGCGATGAGAAAATCGACGCCGTAAAGCGCAACGCGGCGGTAATCGCCGATAATGCGCCCTCTGCCGTATGCGTCGGGCAGTCCCGTGAGAATGTGCGCGCTGCGCGCGCGGCGCATTTCGGGCGTGTATACGTCGTAAACGCCTTCGTTGTGCGTCTTGCGGTAGTGCGTGAAAATATCCTTGACGCCGGCGTCGATCTCGTAGCCGTACATATTGAGCGCTTCTTCCGCCATACGAATTCCGCCGAAGGGCTGCAGCGCGCGCTTGAACGGCTCGTCGGTCTGCAATCCGACGATTTTTTCAAGATCTTTATTAAAATAGCCCGCTTTATGGCTGTTGACGCGGGAAACGGTTTTGGTGTCGGCGTTGTACACGCCGCCGCGCGCGCGTTCCTCTTTGGTCAGCTCCATGATCTGTTCCCAAAGCTGTTCCGTCGCCGCGGTAGGCGGCGCCAAAAACGCGCCGTCGCCCTCGTACGGCGTATAATTGCGCTGAATGAAATCGCGCACGTCGATCTCTTCGCACCACTTGCCCTTTGCAAATCCCTGCCAAGCTTTCTTTTCCATCGTTTTACTCCTTTGCGGTTTTATCGTTTTGCGCCGAGAATCTCTCGCGCGCGGTTTATGCTCTCTTCGTCGGGCGGCGCAACGCTTTCCAACGCATACGGCAGATTGAGTTTTTGATATTTTTCCGCCCCCATGGTATGATAGGGCAGTACTTCGACCCTTTCCACGTTTGCAAGCGTATCAAGATATTCGCGCAGCCGCCGCAGCGTTTGCTCGCCGTCGGTATAAGCGGGAACGAGCACGTATCGGATCCAAACGGGCACGCCCTTCTTATTTAGATATTGCGCGAAGGCGCGCGCGGGAGCGCCCGATCTGCCCGTCAGTGCTTTATGCGCCTCTTCGTCGGGGTGCTTGATGTCGAGCAGCACCAAATCGGTGAGCGCAAGCAGTTTTTCGTAACGGCCGTCCTGCTCGTCAAAGCAAATGCCCGAAGTATCGATGCAGGTGTGAATGCCCTCTTCTTTCAGCAGCGTAAAAAATTCGATGAGAAAGTCGAGTTGCAGCAAGGGTTCGCCGCCCGTCACCGTTACGCCGCCCCGTTTGCCGAAGTAACGTTTATACTTCACCGCCTCGCAAAACACCTCGCGCGCCGAAGCTTCCTTTCCGCCCTTTTGCGCCCAGGTATCGGGATTATGGCAGTATTTACACCGCATCGGGCAGCCTTGCAGGAATACGACGAACCGCACGCCCGGTCCGTCGACCGTGCCGAGCGATTCATACGAATGTATTTGCGCCATATTCCCCTCCGCAGTTTACCCTTTCGCCGAAAAATTATGGGCAATTTCTATCTTCCGATAAAAATTGCCCAGACGAACGGCTTAGATACCTTTGCGGTTTCATTGCGGTTTATTCCGCTTCTCGTCAGTCGCCGCAAGGCTTTGAAGTTGATACTATGATACCACGCTCCGCCGCCGTTGTCAAGCGAATTACCGCAAAATTTTTCAGAAATACACACTAAATATTGTGTCGCAATCAAAACAGACCACAAAATATGGAAATTTAGGTAATTTGCACGACGCGCGCCGAGCCGTCCGCAAATTCCAGATGCAGCGTATGGGAGCAAAAATCCTGCGTAATGATTTTCACCGCGCCGCTCTGCGTAAGTAATTTGAGCAGCATATTTTCAAATTCCGTAATATTCACCCTATCTTTCCCTCCTTAAATCCATTATAATTTAGGCATTGCCTAAAAGTCAAGACAAATTTAAGCATTGCCTAATAAAATAATAGTATGGAACGAAATTTAGAACAAATGATCCGCGACAACTTAAAATTTGAAATCGAACACAGCGGCAGAAAAAAGAAGGAAATCGCCGCCGCCCTCGGCATCTCGTGCGCGACCGTTTCGCAATACTGTTCGGGCAGAGCGCAGCCCTGCCTTGCGACGCTCTCCCGCCTGTGCTCCTTTTTAGGCGTATCCGCGGACGACGTTCTCTGCGTGGAGAAAGAATAAAATTTTTTCTTTTTTATACGCTCATTTATTTGACAAAGAGCCGTTATCGCGCTAAAATGGTTCAATAAATGAACTAATAAGGAGAAACGAACTATGTCCGAAAATCCCTCCCCTGCCGCAGCAAACCCTTCCCCCGCCGCGGCGAAGAAACGGCTCGCGCTGCGCATCGTATGCATCGTACTTGCGGCGATCTTCCTGGTCGTCGCCGTTTTGGCGATTTCGTTTGCAAGCGTATGGCACAACGAAATTTCCACCGTGTCGAGCTTCAAGCATCTGCGCGCGCGCAACGACGAAAACAAAGAAGGCTCGGTGTACCGCATGGACGTGAAAGGCGGCTTTTACTTCGATAAATTCTTAAAACAAGGCGGCGCGTCCAACGATAAAGAGCTGATCAACTTCATCACCAACAATATCACGCGCGGACTGATCGACATGACGATCAAGGAAACGGATATCGGCTGCTCGTCGTTCACCGCGACGGCGCAGAACGGCGACAAACTCTTTGCGCGCAACTACGACTTCGACAAAACCAACGTGTGCATCACCCTCTGCAATCCGGGCGGCGGCAGACACAAATCCTTTTCCACCGTCGATCTCAATTACGTGGGCATGGACATCGAGAAAGACGTTTCGGGTTTAATGAATAAAATAACCTGCCTTGCGGCGCCCTACGCTCCCCTCGACGGAATCAACGACGCAGGCGTGAGCTGCGGCATCTACATGACCTATCAGGGCAGCGGCGACGGCGCGGTCGCAACCGATCAGCGCGACCCCGATAAAAAGAACATCACTTCCACCACGATGCTGCGCATGGTGCTCGACTACGCCGACGACGTCGACGAGGCGGTGGAGCTGATCAAACAGTATAATCTGCACGATTCCGCCAACACCTCGTTCCATTATATGGTCGCCGACGCAAGCGGCAAGAGCGCCGTTTTGGAGTGGGTGCCCGAAAACGGGAAAGACGCGACCGACAACGACGGCACGGCGCGCAAGCTCGTCGTGCACTATAACACGGACGACGATTACTTAGGCGAGCGCGAAGCGAATGCCGAATTTCAGTGGGTAACGAACTTTATTCTCAACCCCGACTATTACGATAGCGAAGAGGACATGACGGGGCTTGACCGCTACAACCATATCTACAACCGCCTGAACGCGACGAACGGCACGGTGCAGGACGAATGGGCGGCAATGGATATTCTCAAAGACGTAGGCAGACGCACCTGGAACGGGGGTGGCGGCGTGACCGTGCACAGCGCCGTTTACAACCTCACCCAAAAAACGGTGCTTTGGGTCGCCAACGAAAACTATTCCGACAACACCGCCGTGTACACCTATTCGCTCGAAACAGGCAAACTCACCTGCGCGGCATAAGATGAAACCGTTAAAAAAAGCCTTCCGAATTACAGTAATTCCCATAGGGAATATAATGAAACGCAAATAAAAAGGTTTAGGCATAGCGTTAAGCTGTGCCTTTTCTGTACTTTTTTTCGTGGACGAACTA
>CAJUGP010000051.1 GCA_910586365.1 uncultured Christensenella sp.
ACGTGTTCCAACGTGGGTTGCGCCATGGCGGGCGAGGGGAAAAACGTGTTGCTCCTCGACGGCGACATGCAACTCAATCTGACGATCTCGTATTTCGACGACGAAACCGCTTTGGGCTTTGCGGTGAGCGGACAAAACGTTTACAATGCCGTGAAAGAGGAACGCGACATCGGCGATTATATCGTCTCCACGGGCATTCTCGGCGTGGACATGGTGCCTTCGTCCTCGCTCATGAGCTCGATCGAATACGACCTGTTCCCCAAATGGCAGCGCGAATTTATCTTAAAAAAATGTTTGGAAAAAACGATTGCTTCGGGCAGATACGATTATATTCTGATCGACGCGCCGCCGACGTTGGGCGGTTGGGTCATGAACATTCTGTGCGCGTCCGACGCGGTCGTCATACCCGTCGAAGCAAGTCCGTGGGGATTGTTCGGGCTTGCCAACATGTTTGAATTCTGCAACAAGGCGCGGAGCATGAATCCCGCCCTCGAACTCATGGGGATTGCCGTCACCAAAGCCGACGAACGCAAGCGGTATTTTCATCAGACGATGGAAACGCTGAAAACCATGAAAGAAGCGCATCTTTTTGAAACGTTCGTGCGGGTGGACAGTACGATCGAATGGTCGCAGGACAACAGCAAACCCGTCGTGATTTTCAAAAAGAAGAGCCGCAGCGCGGAAGAATACAGAAATCTTGCCAAGGAGATTATCGCATATGCCGATCGGTGAAAACGCAATTAAAAGAGTGGAGAACAACGGTTACTCCAAAGTAAACACGTCCTGCCCCGATATGGAGAACAGCACGGCGGAGCTTCCCGCGCCCGTTCCCGAACGGACGGAGCCGAAAAAGAGCGCCCCTGCGGAAAAAAAGAAGGTTAGCGTATCAAGTCAAAAAGACGGATTTGTACGCGTTTCGTTCGGTCAGGAATTGCCTTATTGGCTGTTATAAGAAAAAAATCAAGTAAAAATCACAATCGCCTGCAAAAAATCCCTTGCGGCGGTTGTATTTTTTTTTATTCCGTGATATACTGAATTAACCTGTTCGTTTGAAAGAAAAGAGATGTCTCGACTTCGCTCGACATGACAGCGGGCAACGAGCGGCATGAACGAAGGCGATGCTCGGCTTGGCGGACAACTACGCTCGACTAACAGCAGGGAACGAGCGGCATGAACGAAGGCGATGCTCGGCTTGGCGGACAACTTCGCTCGACATGACAGCAGGGAACGAGCGACATAACAGCAAGGAACGAGCGGCATGAACGAAGGCAATGCTCGACATGGCGGACAACTATGCTCGGCATGAAAATAGGCAACGAGCGGCATGATAAACGACGGTGCAGGCGGTCGGTTTGTCGGGCGTGCGTGGGATAAAAAGAGGGCGCAGGATTCGATACGGCGCGCAGCGCAACCCTTTTGTCATTTCGAGCGGAGCGCAGCGCAGCCGAGAAATCTCGTATAAACGGAGTAGAAATGGAAGAGAGCGGAACGCACATTCCAACCGAAGAAAAAGAACCGCACGTTCCCCCGAAAAAGAGGAACGGTGCAGTCGGGTTTTTCACCGACATAGCGCGCGGCGCGGCGATCGGCGTGGCGTTTATTATTCCCGGCTTTTCGGGCGGCTCGGTTGCGGCGATCCTCGGCATTTACGAAAAACTTGTCGGCGCGATCGCCGATATCTTCAAAACGTTCAAAAAGAGCTTTTTTACGCTGCTGCCCGTTGCGATCGGCATGCTGCTCGGCATCGCCGCGTTGATTTTTCCGATCTCTTGGGGGCTGAGTCATTATCCGATCCCCACGGTTACGCTGTTCGTCGGCTTGGCGTTGGGCGGACTTCCTTCGATCACCGATAAGGTGAAGGGCAAGCCTTCGCCGTGGCAGATCGTCGCGGGTGTATCGGCATTGGCGGTCGCCGCGTCCCTTTCCTTTTTGCCGCTTGCGGGCGAGGTCGATTTATTCGCCCTGAAATGGTGGGGGTATCTTTTGCTCGTCGTGATCGGGATCGTCGGCTCGTGTGCGCTCGTCGTGCCGGGCATTTCGGGTTCGATGCTGCTTTTGATCTTCGGATATTACAATCCGATCGTTGATTTGCTGCTCAACCATTTGCTGCGCGGCGATCAAATCGGCATCTGCTTGGCGGTGTTCGCTTGTTTGGGCGTCGGCATCGTAGTCGGCTTTTTTGCGATTTCGCTGCTTATGAAGTTTTTGCTCAAAAAATTTCCGAAAGCGACGCATTTTGCGATCATCGGATTTATTATCGGATCGGTGCCCGCCGTGTACGCCTCGACGATCCGCGAGAGTATCGAGAAAATGGGCGCGGATGCGCTTGCGGTGCTCCACGCTTCGCCCCTTTATTGGATCGCGGCGGTTTGTCTGTTTGCTGTCGGAGCGGGGCTTTCGCTCGCGCTCGTTCTATACTCCAACAAAAAATTAAAAAAACAAAACACGGAAGGTGAAAAATGAAGTATTATGCCGGATTGGATTTAGGCGGCACGTTTATCAAGTGCGGCATCGTTTCGGAAACGGGCGAAATTATCGTAAAGGATAAAATTCCCACGAATTGCAGCTCCTGTTACGACGTCGCGCGCGACGCCGCCGCGGCGGTGAAAGCGCTGAGCGAGA
Source organism: uncultured Christensenella sp. (assembly GCA_910586365.1). Lineage (GTDB taxonomy): Bacteria > Bacillota > Clostridia > Christensenellales > Borkfalkiaceae > Gallimonas. The sequence goes on from CAJUGP010000051.1 coordinate 2,623, forward strand.
GGGCAGGCGTGAAGATCGAGGCGGCGGGGATCGGTTCGCCCGGCACGATCGACAGCGAAAACGGCGTGGTGGTGTACAGCAACAATCTGCGCTGGCACGACGCGCCGCTCGGCAAAGCGGTGGAAGAGGCGACGGGGCTGAAAACGTACGTCCTCAACGACGCGAACGCGGCGGCGCTCGGCGAGAGCTTTTGCGGCGCGGGGAAAAATTATAAAAATTCCGTGCTCGTCACGTTGGGAACCGGCGTCGGCGGCGGCATTATCATCGAAGGAAAGCTCTTCGAGGGCGGACATTCCGCAGGCGCGGAGATCGGGCATACCGTCATCCGTGCGGGCGGCGAACGCTGCACCTGCGGCAGACTCGGCTGTTTCGAGGCATACGCCTCGGCGACGGCGCTTATCCGCGATACCAAACGCGCCATGGAACGGGATAAAGAAAGCGCCATGTGGCGCATATGCGGCGGCGATTTGGAAAAGGCGGACGGAAAAACGGCGTTCGACGGCATGCGCGCGGGCGATAAGAGCGCGGCGCAGGTTGTGGCGGAATACATAGAAAATCTGTCCGAGGGAATCGCTAATCTTATTAATATCTTCCGCCCCGAGGTCGTGTTGTTGGGCGGCGGCGTCAGCGCCGAGGGCGATTATCTTATCAAACCGCTTGAAAAAGCGGTTGCGGGCAAGGTGTTCGCAGGCAACGACTATGCGCCGGCGCAGATCAAAACGGCAAGTCTGAAAAACGACGCGGGGCTGTGCGGCGCGGCGAAATACGCCATGCGATAAGGCTTTTTGCTTCTTCGCATCGGAAACGGGCAAGCGGTTGAATTTCGCTTGCCTTTCTTTTTGCTTAATGTTATAATGTCTGCGTGCCGTAGCGCACAAATATTACGGTTCGGGTGATTCATGTTACAGGTAAACAACGTCAGTCTGCAATACGGCAGCAAAAAATTATTCGAGGAAGTCAATTTGCGGTTCACGCGCGGCAACTGCTACGGCATCATCGGCGCGAACGGCGCGGGCAAATCCACGTTTTTGAAGGTGCTTTCGGGGGAGATCGAGCCGAACAAGGGCGACGTCACGCTCGATAAAAACGAACGTATGAGCGTGCTTGCGCAGAACCAGAATAAATACGATTTTGAAACGGTGCGCCGCGCCGTCATGCTCGGACATAAACGGCTTGTCGAGATCATGGACGAAAAAGACGCTCTTTACGCGCACGCGGAATTTACGGAAGAGGACGGCATTCGCGCCGCCGAGCTGGAAAACGAGTTTGCGGAACTCGGCGGTTGGGAAGCGGAAAGCGAGGCGGAAACGCTTTTGAACGAGTTGGATATTCCGAGCGAATATCACGACATGAAAATGGGCGAGCTTGACGCTAAGCGCAAGGTTCGCGTGCTGTTGGCGCAGGCGCTGTTCGGCAATCCCGACGTACTGCTTTTGGACGAGCCGACCAACAACCTCGACCTCAAAACCGTACGCTGGCTCGAAAATTATCTGCTCGATTTCGAGAATACCATCATCATCGTATCGCATAACCGCCACTTCCTCAACAAAGTGTGCACGCATATCTGCGACGTCGATTTCGGCAAGATCAATCTGTTTTTGGGCAACTACGATTTTTGGTATCAGACCTCGCAACTTTTATCCCGTCAGCAGAAGGAAGCGGACAAAAAAGCCGAGCAGCGCGCCGCCGAGCTCAAAGAATTTATCGCGCGGTTCGCGGCGAACGCAAGCAAATCGCGTCAGGCGACTTCGCGCAAAAAGGAACTCGAAAAGCTTACCATTTCCGACTTCAAGCCTTCGCTGCGCAAATATCCCTTTATCGACTTCAAATTCGAGCGCGAGATCGGCAACGATATTCTCAGCGTCGAGGGACTGACGAAAAAAGGCTACTTTGAAAACCTTGATTTTACCGTGCAGAAGGGCGATAAAATCGGCATCGTGTGCGATAAATCGACTTCCGTTACCATGCTTTACGACGTGCTTACGGGCAAGGAACAAGCCGATGCGGGCACGATCAAGTGGGGCAAGACAATCAATTACAGTTACTTCCCGCAGAACAACAACGAATATTTCGAGGGCTGCTCGTTCTCGCTCGTGCAATGGCTTTCGCAGTTTTCCAAAGACCACTACGAGGAATATCTGCGCGGCTGGCTGGGGCGCATGCTTTTTTCGGGCGAAGAGGCGCTCAAAGAGGCGAAGGTGCTTTCGGGCGGCGAGAAAGTGCGCTGCATGCTCGCCAAAATGATGCTCGAGGGCGGAAACTTTTTGATCTTCGACGAGCCGACCAACCACCTCGACCTCGAATCGATCACCGCGCTCAACAACGGGCTGACCTCGTTCAAAGGCGTGATGCTTTTGACTTCGCACGACCAAGAGCTTATGAACACCGTCTGCAACCGCATTATCGTGCTCGACGGCACGAAGGTGTACGATAAGAGCGTCACCTTCGACGAATATCTCGAAAGCAATTAAGTTGACACAAAACGCCTTGCGAGGCGTTTTGTTTGTTCTTTTCATGTTGTGTGAAAAATATTGTTGAGAAAATCGTTATATAGAACCATAATATTAATAGGGGGAATTATGAAAAAAAGGCGAAAGTTTTTACAAGGCATGATCGTCTTGGCGATAATCTTTTCTACCGTAATTACCTTTGCTGCGTGCGACAAAGGTAAATCTGTTGGGGAAATTTATTCTTTGAGCGAGGCATATGGGGCGGGGCTACTCACGCAGGAAGAGCTGCAAAGCATTGCCGCGTATCACAATAACGGCGAGAATTTAGTAGAAAGGTTAGATCAAAAAACCGAAGAATACATTCGTCAAACGGCGGCATATAAAGAAAATCAGAGTTGCCTTGATGCCGGTTATCCGGCACAATATACTGCCGAAAATTTTACCGTTCTTGATTTTTATGGATCGTATAATGGCTGTGTAGTCGTAAATCTGGATAGTGATCGTTGGATTTATACAACAGGCGAAGGTCCTTTTACGGTTGATCCGATCACGGGGGAATTGGTCAAAGTGGAATTATGGACCGAAGTCGGCGGCGTGCGGTTTCACATAAAAAATCGCGGGAACATTGTCATTTGGAAAGAAATTTAAGTTAAGGGGCGTGGAATGAAAATAAGAATTTTTCAAACAATCACAATGTTGATAGCCTCGTTTGCATTAGTTTGTTTTGCCGCTTGCGATATAAAACCTGTCGGTAAGTTTTATAAATTGGAAGAGGTATACGAGGCGGGGCAGATTACACAGGAAGATTTGCAAAGTATAGCCGATTATTATAATTCCGACAAACTTCCTGCGGAAAAATTGGACGCAAAAATTGAAAAAAATATCTGTCAAACGGCGGCTTATAATGAAAATCATAATATTTATAATACCGAAAACAAAAAACAATACACAGCGAAAGATTTTTCTGTCAGTAATTTTTACGGCGTATATAACGGTTATTATGTCGTAAAAGTCAAACGCCAGGATATAGACGAAATATATAGCCGACGAGAGAAAGAAATTTTCGGCGTGAAATTTTATCTGCCTTCCGCGTTTGCGGTCGATAAAACATGGATTGATTTTATCATTTGGAAAGCAATTTAAGAGGGAAAATACGAACAAGAAAAAACGAACAGATTCGTCAAAGTCATTGTATTAGGAGTGTTGGCTTTCATTGCTCTTATTAGCGGGTTGTCTGTTTTTGATTGGAATCAGATCAAGGTTGGGGCAGCAACAGAGGGACCGAATGATCCGTTATATCTTGCAAGCGAAGGGAATTGGGGGCTGAATGGTTTACAAAATTTATTCGTCATTATGGGAATAAAAGCAATTAAGTTTTCCGTCAAAGCGCCCCGAACGGGGCGTTTTTTCATGCAAAAAAAATTTTTTGAAGAATTTTTCAAAAACCACTCCCCAAAACGGAAAAAATATGCTATGATAAGCAAAGGTGTGTTTTTGTGTGCGAAAATATGCTTGCTTTGCAGACGGGGGAAGAATGGGGAAGATTACGAAAAACTCGTTGTTAAATCCCAAAAAAGAAGTCGATAAGGAATGGTTTCTCGCGTTGCTCGACGAAGAGAAACAGCTTTCTTACGAAGAAGAGCATCTTAAAGCCGTGCTCGTGCAGTTGAAGGCGTTTTACCTCAAACGCATTCAAGACCGCATTGCGGCGGCGAAACGCGAAATCGCCGAGCTGCGCGTCCGCGACGACTATGCGGCGGGCGATTACCGCGCGATTTTGGAGTGGAACGCGCGCATTGCCGCCGACGAAAAAAAGCTCGGCGGTTATAAATGTTATTTCACCGAACCGTATTTCGCCCGCATGGACGTGACGGACGAAAAAGAGGGTTATAACAGTTATTATATCGGCAAGAAGGGCGACGTCAACCTCGAAATCGTCGATTGGCGCGCGCCGCTCGCCGTGCGCTATTATCAGAAGAGCCGCGTTGATTTTGCGATCAACGAATACAGGTATCACACCGTTTTGCGCCGTGCGATCGGCGTAAAAAACGGAAAAATTCTTTCGTATAAAAACGAATATCTTTCGGTGCGCGATTATCTTTCCGCCGAAGAAATCGCGGGCAGGGACGAAGAAATCCTTTTCGACCCGTATCTGCGCGACATTATCCAAGGCAGAAAAGACGACGACCGTATCCGCGACATTATACGGACCATTCAGGAAAAACAGTTTGAGATCATCACCAAGCCCGAGCGCGAAAGCTTTATTTTGCAGGGCTGCGCGGGCAGCGGCAAAACCATGATCTTACTGCATCGGCTGAGCTATCTCATGTATAACAACGAGCAGCTGCGCGCCAATCACGTGCTCGTGATCACGCCTTCCGATTCCTTCAACGCCTTTATCGACGAACTGACGCAGGTGCTCGAATTGCAGAAGGTAAAGACGATCACGCTCGGCGGTTATTTTTTGCAGGCGCTCGAAAACGAGGGGCTGGATCTGAAAAGCAAGATCGGCGAGGGGGTCGAATCGCCCGCGTATCTTGCCTATCTCTATTCGTCCGCCTTTCCCGCCGACGTAAAAAAACGCGTTTTTTCCCTTTACGAAGGGCTTTACGGCTTGTTTACGGGGGCGGAGTGCAGGGAAGTCGCCGAACAGGTTTATGCCGGCTGCGTGCGGCGCAGGCAGAGTTACGCGAAGATAAAGAACGCTTCGGTGCGCGTGCGGCGTAGCGTGCTCGGCGAGATGAAGGACGACGGCGACGGCGGATTTTATTTCACCAAGCCCTTCCGCGCGCTTTTAAGCGCGTTTGCGCAGGCGGAAGAATTTTTATCGTTCGTACTCAACGAAAAAGCCGTTTCGCCCGACGTGTTTTTCAGGCAGTTCGCGGAATTTTACCGCGGCGCGAAATACGCCTGTCTGCGCGCGGAAACGGTGTTCGCGGGGGCGGTGAAGGATCTGCATACGCTGTATGACGTCGTTTCGCGCGAAATCGCCGATCTGAAACGCTACCGCCGCAAGACGGGCGGCGAAGAAACGTTTACGTATGCCGACCGCATCGCGCGGCGCGAGGAATTGCTTTTAGAATGCGAAAAGATCGAAGCCGCGGTGCAGGGCATGGGGGAAGGCTTGGAGCTGTTCGCCGAATTTTTCGGCGCGCTGCGCCTGTCTTCCGAGGCGCGCGAGATCGGCAAATGCAAATCGGGCGCCGACGTCGCGCGGTGGCTCTACCGCGAAACGGTTAAAAAGTTCAAAAAGAAATACGGTTTGGCGGGCGTTTACCGATCGGATGCGTATGCGCTCTGCGCCGTGCTTGCCGAAGCGGGCAGAAAGCTGACGCCCCGCTACGGGTTGGTGTTTATCGACGAGGGGCAGGATATTTCCGCGGGCGAATACGCGCTGCTCAAACGCATACACGCCGATGCGGCGTTCAATATCTTCGGCGACCTCAAACAGAATATCACGCCTTTCCGCGGCGTGGGGGAATGGGAATCGGCGGGGTATCCCGTTTATACCCTTGAAACCAACTACCGCAACACGAACGAGATCGTCGCGTTCGTTTCGCTTCTGCCCGATACGAAGATGCATCCCATCGGACTGCACGGGGAAGAAGTGCGCACGCTCGGGCTGCGGCAGCTGAGCGCGTATTTCCGCGGCAAACAGGGCTTAAAAGCGGTGATCGCCAAAGACGAATATCTTTCGCTGTTCGAGAAGCGCGGTTACAGTCTGTTGGGCAAAAAGGGCATCGCAAAAAATAAAATCAACGTCATGAGCGTTTACGAGAGCAAGGGCTTGGAATTTTCCGCCGTCGCCGTGTACGATAAGGGCATGAACGACCACGAAAAATACATCGCTTACACCCGCGCGCTCAGTCATTTGGCGGTACTGAGGGACGAATGAGAGATATTTTTTTACTCGATATGGACGATACGCTGCTCGATTTTGAAAAAGCCGAGCGGGCGGGCGTGTACGATACCTTCTGCGCCGTCGGCTTAGAGGCAAACGAAGAGGTTGCGGCGCGGTTCCACGCGATCAACGACGGACTGTGGAAGGCTTTGGAGCGGGGAGAAATCACGCGCGAGCGTATCGTATACGTGCGGTTCGAGATGCTGTTTGCGGAATACGCGATCGCGTGCGACGCGCACAGGGCGGCGGAGATTTATTTCGAGGCGCTTGCGTCGCACTGTTATCCGTTTGCGGGCATGGAAGATTTCTTGCGGAGATTAAAGCAACGCGGGCGCGTTTATATCGTGACGAACGGCTCGGAATATATTCAGCGCCGTCATTTGCAAGACGGGGGGATTTTGCCTTACTGCGACGGCGTGTTTATTTCCGAAGAAATCGGGCATTACAAGCCCTCGGCGGAATTTTGCGATTACGTGCGCGCGCACGTGCCTGCGTTTGAAAGCGCGCGCGCCGTTTACTTCGGCGACAGTTTAACGGCGGATAAGGTCTGCGCCGAGCGTTTGGGCGCGCTGTTCATTCGTTTCCTGCCGCGCGGCATGGCGGGCGAGGGGATTGCGTCGTACGACGAATTTTGGGATTTGCTGTAACGGAGGGATTCCTCGGCTGCGCTCGGAATGACAGTGGGACGCGGAATGAGATTCCTCGACTGCGCTCGGAATGACAGTGGGACGCGGAACGGACAAGAGGGCGTGTGCATTCTGTCATGTTGAGCGAAGTCGAAACATCTTGGCAGTGTGGGAGTGTCGGGAGATTCCTCGGCTGTGCTCGGAATGACAGTGGGGCGCGGAATGAGATTCCTCGGCAGCGCTCGGAATGACAATGGGACGCGGAATGAGATTCCTCGGCTGCGCTCGGAATGACAGTG
>CAJUGP010000052.1 GCA_910586365.1 uncultured Christensenella sp.
AAGATGGTGTTATTGATGTACACTATATAAAACGTACTCACCGACAAAAAGATTTTAATGCTGTTAAAGAGGGTGAATTGCCTGTTCGACTCACGAGAAATGTCGGCAAGGTAACATATGTTTTATATTGGGTGCTGGAAAATGAAGAAGCTCATGCAAGAGTCTCAAAACTCGGTGTAGAAAAATTCTATAAACGTTGGAATAGGTGTTTAACCACAATGCCTAAAATAATATTAGGCGAAAACATCGTTTAACATACAACTTCCCGTTTGTCGGAGACTTAATATAGAGCGAAAGGTAAAAGATATTTTGATAAATAAGTTGAGAGAAAAAACTTTGGTAACTGTCAAAAATGAAGTGGAAATAAATGAATATCCATTTTGTAACGACCTTCCCCTTGTCTATTTGGGGGGGATTGCCAATATGCCGGAACATGGAATTTTTATAGGAAAATCAGGTAAATGTTATTTCGGTTATCATATTTGGAACTTTCGAGAGTTAAAAGCTCTCGAACATATCGTTCGAGAGCTTTTGTTCTCGTTTGAAAGTACAACTCTTAAAAATTTAGTATTTAGTTCCCTATGGGAATTGTGCTTTTCGGAAGGCTTTTTTCTTTTAACGCAGCTCGGCGCCGAGCGTATGTTCGAGCGCGCCCACGATCTTGCGGAACAGTTTGTCGAGCGTTTCGGCTTCGAGCGGTTTTTCCGCCTGCTCCTCGTGCGTAAACGTCAAACGGAACGCCATGCTCTTTTTGTCCGCGCCGAGCTTCTCCGAGCGGTACACGTCGAAGAGCTCGGCTTTTTTCACGCTCTTGCAGGCGCGCAGGATGCACGCTTGCACCTCGCCGCATGTAACTTCTTCTTTGACGACGATCGCCAGATCGCGCTGTACGTCGGCAAACTTCGGCAGATTGCGGTACACGAGGTCTTTTGCGAACTTCCTTTCGAGCAGCGCGTAATCGAGTTCAAACAAACATACCTTTTTTTCGAGTGCCAACTCGTTTGCGATAAGGGGGTGCAATTCGCCGATCCAGCCGACCGTCTTTTCGCCGAGCTTGACGTCGGCGGAGATCCCCGTATGCAAAAACGGTTTGGGCGTTTCGGGACGGACGAAGGTCAAATTCAGCCCGAACGCTTCGGCGATCGCCTCGATCGCGCCTTTCAGATCGAAGAAGTCTCCCTCCCCCCACAGCGCCGCAACGCATTTTTTGCGCTCTTCGGGCAACTTTGCAAGGGGCAGCTCATCGGCAAGATACACGTTGGCAAGCTCGAACAGTCTGCCCGCGTCGTTGCCGCGGCGCACGTTGCGCACCACGTTGGCGATCATCGAAGGCGCGAGGATCGTACGCATCACCGAAAGGTCCTCGCCGATCGGATTGAGGATCTTCACCGCCCTGCGTTCGGGCGCGTCGGCGGGAAGGCGCAGCAAATCGAAATCCTTAGGCGAATAGAACGAATAGTTGCACGCCTCGAAAAAGCCCTGTTCACGCAGGACGTTTTTGAATTTTAATTCCTGTTTCTGCGCATGCGTCAAGCCGCCGTTCGTCACCGACGCCGCGTTAAGGAAGGTCGGTTGAATATGCGAATATCCGTAAGAACGGATCACTTCTTCGGCGAGATCGGCATAACCGTCCACGTCCTCGCGCCAAAGCGGCACGCCGACGCACAGCCCGTCCGCACGGGCGTTATCCTTGTGCACGGCAAAGCACAGACGCGTTAAAATTTCTTTGACTTCTTCCTTCGGCACCGTAATGCCTAAAAGCGCGTTGATCTTTTCGTACGTCGTTACGATGACTTTGGGCTTCATGTCGGAAGAATTTACGTCGCAACGGTAATCGGTGGGCGTGCCGCAGCCGAGCCGCTGCACCAAATGCAGCGCTCGGTTCATGGCAAATTCGGGCGTGAACGCATCGACGCCCTTTTCAAACCGTGCCGAGGAATCGCTGCGCTGCCCGAGCGCGCGCGAGGTTTTGCGCACGTTGTCGCGCGCGAACTTCGCCGCCTCGAAGAAAATCTCTTTCGTATCGGGTTTGATCTCGCTGTCGAGTCCGCCCATGATCCCCGCAAGCGCCACGCCGCCTTCGCCGTCGCAGATGAGCAGATGCTCGCCCGTCAGCGTAAATTCCTTTTTGTCGAGCGTGGTGATCGTTTCCCCCGCTTTCGCACGGCGCACTTCGACGCGGTCGCCGCGCAGAAAATTACGGTCGAACGCGTGCATGGGCTGCCCCAATTCGAGTAAAACGTAGTTGGTAATATCCACCGCGTCGGAAACCGAACGCAGTCCGCACAGGGCAAGGCGGCGGCGCAGCCACCGCGGCGAAACGCCGATTTTCACGTCCTGCACGTAATGCCCGATATAGCGCGGGCAAAGCGCTTTGTCTGCGACCGTAACGGGAATCTTCACGTTTGTTTTCACCGCATCGTAATCGGTAGCGGGCGTTTTCAAGGGCTGTTTGAGGATCGCCGCCACTTCGCGCGCAATACCGAACACGCTTTGGCAGTCGGGACGGTTCGCGGTGACGGCAATATCGAACAGCCAATCGTCTAACCCGACGATCGGGCGGATATCTTCCCCGACAGGCGTATCCCCGTCGAGAATTAAAATACCGTTGACTTCCGCGCCCTCGTAATAATCGTCGGAAATGCCCAGCTCCTCGCCCGAACAGAACATGCCCTCGGAGAGTTGCCCGCGCAGTTTTCCGCTCTTGATCTTCTGAATGCCGCCCTCGTGCAGCACGGTCGCGCCGTCGAGCGCGCAGGGAACGAGCGCGCCCTCGAATACGTTCGTCGCCGCCGTGCAAATCTGTTTCACGCCGTGCGCTCCGCAGTCGACCGTGCAGACGGTAAGACGGTCGGCATCGGGGTGCTTCGCGCATTTCGTAATTTTACCGACCGCAACGCCCGTCACGTCCTTGCCGAGATAGGTCAGCTCTTCCACCTCGAACCCGCACGAAAAGAGCTTTTCCTGCAACTCCTCGGCGGAAACGTTTATATCCACATAATCTTTTAACCAACTGAAAGGAATAATCATACCGTCCCCCTTAATCCTTAAATTGCTCTAAGAACCGCACGTCGTTTTCGGTGAGCAATTTGATATTATTCATGCCGTATTTGAGCATGGCAATACGTTCCACGCCCATACCGAACGCAAAACCCGAATATTCCTCGGGATCGACGCCGCAGTTTTCGAGCACGCGGCGGTTGACCATGCCCGCGCCCAACACCTCGATCCAACCCGTGCCCTTGCACAGCGAGCAGCCCTTTCCGCCGCACTGCGCGCACGAAACGTCGACCTCGACCGAAGGCTCGGTAAAGGGAAAGTAAGAAGGACGCAGCCGCGTTTTGCTGTTTTCCGAAAAAACGGCGCGCGCAAACGCGTCGAGCATGCCCTGCAAATCGCACAGCGTAATGCCCTTATCGACCACAAGCCCTTCCATTTGGTGGAACATGGGCGAGTGAGTCGCGTCGTCGTCCGAACGGAACACGCGTCCCGGCGAAAGCACTTTGATCGGCGGTTTCTTTTTTTCCATAACGCGGATCTGCCCCGCGCTCGTCTGCGTGCGCAGCAAGAATTCATCGGTGAGATAGAACGTATCCTGCATATCGCGCGCGGGGTGATCGGCAGGCGTGTTGAGCGCGGTGAAGTTATAATAATCGCTCTCGATTTCGGGCCCCTCGTACACCTCGAACCCCATGCCGACGAACACGTCGATCAGCATATTTTTCACGCGCGTGACGGGGTGCAGCGCGCCCATGCCGCGTTTGCGCCCCGGCATGGTCACGTCTGCCGTTTCCTGCGCGAGCTTTTTCTCCAACTCTTTTTTCTTGATCTTCTCTTCCAAACGGGCAAAACTTTCTTCGAGCCGCGTGCGCAGTTCGTTGATCTTTTTACCGAACGCAGGACGGTGCTCCTGCGCCACGTTTTTCATGCCTTTGAGCAGCTCGGTCACTTTGCCCGCGCGTCCCAAAAACTTCATTTTTACCTCGTATAACGCGCGGCTGTCCGCCGCCTGCTCCGCTTCGCGCTCCGCTTCCGCGGCAATCAACTCGGTATCCTGTTCCATAAAACCTCCGTTAAAAATAAAAATCGCCCTATGTTCCATAGGGCGAAAAAAATCCGCTGTACCACCTAATTTCACGCAGAACGGTCCTGCGCCTTCTTGTCCTTAACGCGGAAAACGGCTTTGCTTAAAGTTCGATTCGGCAAAGCGGCTCACGGGGGAATACCGCGCACGTTTTCCGAAAGCGCTTTCAGCCTGCGGCGCTCTCTCTCTGGGGAAAAACGGCTTGCGCGTCTCTTCCGTTTCACAGCCTGTAACCGTATTATACCGCCCAACGCGCAGAAAGTCAAACGTTTTTTGCAAAATTCTCTCAATATCCGCGCGAACGCTGCTCAACCGTTTCTTTTATAAAATGCTCGTTCTGATCGTACGAACGCCAATAATAACCCAAATCGTCGCGGAAACGGTTATAATATTTTGTGTAGTACGGCGAATCGGGATCGGCGTCCTGCTTGCTTTCGACCATGGTGAGAACGCGTTCAAAGCCGCTGTCGATCACCGTATATACCTCGCTGTTCGCCGCGGCGACCGTTTGTTTTTTCTTGTTGCCGAACGTCGCGCCGAAGAAAAAGCTTACCACGTTTCCAAGTCCCTTTTCCCCGCCCGTAAACATGTAAATCATTATATCGATAAACTTTACGACGGCGAGCAATGCAAGCAGCACAAGCCAAATCACGATATACGGCGGAAACGACAGAATATAGGACGCCATATCCGCTTTTCCTTCCAAATCCGATCTTTTCAAAATAATATGCGATATAATACCGAAGAAAGCAAACGGCACCAAAGTGATAAAAAACGCAATCAAACAAATCTTCCGTTCAAAACCGAAACTCGGGAACAGATAAATTACGTCCAAATTCTTCGCATTCCCGATTAAAAACATCACGAGAAACATCACCGCGAACGCAAAGAAAAAATATGCGATCCCCAACAAAATTTTTGCCACAGTTTTCATAAAATTCTCCTTTGTTTTTTGTTGACAAACTCATTATAGCACCCCCCCCCTATGCAAATGTCAAGCATTTTAACGCATTTTTTCATATAATTTTCACATTGTTTTTTACAGAATTTTTTTATCCGCGTAAAATAAAAATTCTTCGCCGCCGCAAACGCCGTTATTTTGCAGAATACGCGCGATATAGTTGACAATCCTTTGCCGAAGCGATAAAATAAAAGAAAAATTTTACAGAGAGTTTTTTACCATGATTTACAGAACGCACAACTGCGGACAGCTCCGCAAAGAGGACGCGAGCAAAAAAGTAAAACTCGCGGGCTGGCTCGACAGCAAACGCGACAAAGGCGGACTTCTCTTCGCCGTACTGCGCGACTTTTACGGCGTAACGCAAATCGTCGTCGCCGAAGAACCTTGCCTTTCCCTTTTGCGCGACGTTCCCACCGAATCGACCGTATCCGTAGAGGGAACGGTGGTGCTGCGCAGCGCGCCCAACGAAAAGCTCCCCACGGGTCTTATCGAGATCGTGCCCGAAAAAGTCGAGGTGTTGGGGAAACGCGTTACGAACGCTCTGCCCTTTGAAATTTCGCATTCGCTCGAAGCGGGCGAGGACGCGCGTCTGCGCTACCGTTTTCTCGATCTGCGCAATCCTGCCGTGAAGGATAAAATCATTCTGCGCGCACAAATTATCAGCGAGCTGCGCCGTTTGATGACCGAACAGGGATTTTACGAAATCTCCACCCCCATTCTTACCAGCTCTTCGCCCGAAGGCGCGCGCGATTACATTGTGCCCAGCCGCATTTATCCGGGCGAATTTTATGCGCTGCCGCAAGCGCCGCAGCAATACAAACAGCTTTTAATGTGCGCGGGGTTCGATAAATATTTTCAGATCGCGCCCTGTTTCCGCGACGAGGATGCGCGCGCCGACCGTTCCCCCGGCGAATTTTATCAGCTCGATATCGAAATGGCGTTCGCCTCGCAGGACGACGTGTTCGCCGTGCTCGAAAGCGTGCTGCCCCCCGTGTTTGCGAAATTCTCGGGCAAAACCGCCGATAAACCGCCCTTCCGCCGCATTCCTTACCGCGAAGCGCTCGAAAATTACGGTTCGGACAAGCCAGACCTTAGAAACCCCCTGCTCGTGAAGGACATTTCGCACTTGCTCGACGGCTGCGGATTCGCCCCCGTCGAAGGCAAAACCGTAAAGGCGATCGCCGTCAACAACTTTTCGCAAACGCGCAAATGGATCGATAAACTCGTTGAAGATTTCAAAATCAAAACCGAAGGCGGCGCGGCTTATTGGTTCCGCCTCGACGAAAACGGCGCGCCCGTGGGCGGGATTTCCAAATTCCTTTCCGAAAAGCTCGGCGCGCTCCGCGATGCGCTCGGCTTGCAAAACAATTCGTTCGTTGCGCTCGTCGCCGAAGACAAGCTTTCGCTTGCCCAAAAGCGCGCGGGCGTTTTGAGAACGATGCTCGGCACGGGGCTTGATCTGCTCGAAAAAGACGTGTTCCGTTTCTGCTGGATCGTCGATTTCCCCATGTACGAGATCGGCGAAGAGAGCGGCGCGCTCGAATTCTGCCACAACCCCTTCTCCATGCCGCAGGGCGGCATGAGCGCGTTTGAAAAAGACCCGCTCGACATTCTCGCCTATCAATACGATATTGTTTGCAACGGGATCGAGCTTTCTTCGGGCGCGGTGCGCAACCACGACCCCGAAATCATGCTGAAAGCGTTTTCGCTCGTCGGGCTTGATAAAAGCGTTGTGGAAAGCAAGTTCCCCGCGCTTTATCACGCGTTTGAATACGGCGCGCCGCCGCACGCAGGCGTTGCCCCCGGCGTCGACAGAATGGTCATGCTTATCTGCGATACCGTCAATATCCGCGAAGTGATCGCGTTCCCCATGAATAAAAACGCGCGCGACCTGATGATGAACGCGCCCGCGCCCGTGGAACAAAAACAACTCGACGAAGTGCATATCGCACTCGACTTGAAAAAAAGAGGTGAAAAGTGAAGAAAAAAATTATAGCGTTCGCGCTTGCCGTAACAACGCTTTTATCGCTGTTCGCGCTCGGCGCATGCAAGAAACCGACCGAACCCGACGATCAAGACGACGTGATCATTCCCGCTCCCGAACCCGTTGACGGACTGACCTTGATCGCAGGAAATTGGAAAATCGAGAGCGTGCAAACGCAGCCCTCGGAAAGCGGCGATTTGGGGCAGGACAATACTATGTGGGATTGGTATTCGCTGCAAATCGAAGCCGACGGCTCTTTCGTCTTAAATCATTTTGACGGGCAGACAGATCATACCTATCAAGGCAAAGCGGAAAACGCCGACACGCTGTACTATTATACGTTCTCCTGCACGATAAACGAAATCACGGTTCGCGCCGATGCGTATCTGTATCCCGACGGGAACACGCTTTCCTTCTCTTCGATCTCCTACGAAGGCGGATCGTTCACGCAAAATTATTCAGGCTGTACCTGCGTCCGCGCTAATTAAAATACAAAATCCCCCCTTCCGAACGGAAGGGGGGATTTTTCAAATATTTAACCTTCTATCTCTTCGATATCCGTACCGCACACCGTAAAATACCAATCATCGCGTACGTTCTGTTCGTCGCAGTCGGATAACAGTAAATGTAATTGAAAACCGCCGTCCGCTTCGTGCAGTTCCGCCGCGGCAATTCTGCTCCACTCGCTATACGGCACGTCGGGATCATAGCGCAATATCCGATGATTTTCGCCTTCGAGCATGCGCCCCTCTTTTATGAGCAACCCGTCGCCGCCGTCGAATTCAAGAAAAATATCGTTGCCGCGTTTTTCGCACCCCATTAAAAACATGTAACCGCCGTATTCGTCTACGTTCAACTGCTTTTTCAAACTTTTTTCCGCGCTCTTCGTTTCCTCGTTCGCTTTCTTTAACCGTATCTCGCACGACTTTTCCAACTGCAAGCCATAACGTTTTAACGATTTCTTCAATTCTGCGCTTGTATAACCCAACGCACATAAACGAATATCGGCAATTTCGCTTAATAAATCGGGCGGTAATTGCTTATACAAAGCGATAACGTAAGCAAAATCGTTATCAAAACGACGCTTGCAAAGATCTTCGTCAAACGGAAAAAACGTTCCCTTTTCAAGGCGTTTATGATGAAGATAAAGATAATCTTCTTTGAATTTTATTCTGCGCGCACGTTCTTCGTCCGAAAGGTTCGGTTGGGCAATAAATTCTTCCAACTGCATTAAGTCCTCTTGCGGCGAGCGATACCAATCTGCATTTCGCTCGTTGTTTCGGTACCGTTCAAAGCTTTCCCGATAACGCTTTTGAAAATATTTCTCGTCAAATCGCTCCGCATATTTTGAAACTTTCTTTTCCAATAACGCCCACGCTAAGTGTTGCTCCGCGAACCATTCTTTTGTTAAGTATTTCATTCTTTATCCCACCTTGTATCTTCTAAATTTTCCAAAGCGAAGAGTTCCCCTTGAAAGAATTCTTCGTATGTTACGCCTAACCCTTTCAAAATTTTGTTTAACGTTGTTAAACAAAATTTTTCACTTTTCGCCGCCAAGATATTTGAAACCGTTTTCGCCGCCAACCGACTTTTTTGCGCTAATTGCGTCGGGCTTTGCCCCTTTTCTTCCATAAGCGATTTCAACCGCTCCGCAATCGCTTCCGATAATTTTTTCATTTCTTCCCCCTATTATTATATAATCACAAAAGTTTACGACCGTTCGTAAACAAGATTTCAAAAAATTGCCTATACTGTTTACGAATAATCGTAAATTATAGGCGGTAATAACTATGAAATTAAAAGATGCCATTGCTAAACGCATCGTTGATTTATGCACTGAAAATAAATTAACGATCCATGGACTTAGCCTCAAAACAGGCGTTGCTAATTCCACTTTAATTGATATGGCAAAAGCAAGGAATGGATCTGTGCAAATAAAATTCATCTACGATATTTGCGCGGGATTAGGCATCAGTTTTACGGAATTCTTTGATATGCCTTATTTCAACATGCAAACTCTAATTGATTAAATATTTATGAACAAGTACATGAAAAATCTTTCGGAAAACTTAAAAGATTTAATGGGCGATATGACCATAAAAGAACTTGCCAAACAAGTGAATATTCCGCAGCCAACCTTATCGCGCTATTTATCTTGCCAAAGGCAAATAACCTTGGAATATCTTGTTGTTTTAGCCGATTATTTTGATACCGATATTGATATTCTTATCGGCAGAAGAGATTATTAAGATATTTCGCTATTTATTTTATCATAC
This sequence comes from uncultured Christensenella sp., assembly GCA_910586365.1. Lineage (GTDB taxonomy): Bacteria > Bacillota > Clostridia > Christensenellales > Borkfalkiaceae > Gallimonas. Next base: position 9,306 of record CAJUGP010000052.1, read on the forward strand.
CATTTGGTATATGTCAAGCAAATACGAATTTATATATTCATAAATTAAATGCGTATTTATAACGGCATTTTTTGATAATCTATCTATAAACACATATGGATAGGAAAAAAATGAATACAAACGACGCAATCGCTTATCGCATTAAAAAATTGTTGAAAGAAAAAAAGATAACGCAGTATCGCCTTGAACAAAAATCAGGCGTATATCACGGCGTAATGGATAGAATTTTATTAGGATACAACAAAACCGTGACGCTTGCCACTGTATACAAGCTTGCCCGTGGATTTGACATAACAATTTATGAATTTTTAGACGACGATATTTTTCGCTCGGAAGATTTGGAAATCGAATAAAATGTCCCCCTTGTAAAAGGGGGGACGGGCGAACTACGTGAGCCAAGGGGGGATTGTTTTTCAAACAGCAATCCCCCTTTTATTCCCCCTTTAACAAGGGGGACAGCACCACTGTCATTCCGAGCGTAAACATTGGGAACAAGAAAAAATGTCATTCCGAGCATAGTCGAGGAATCTCTACCTAATTTGAGATGTTTCGACTTCGCTCAACATGACAAAAAAAAGGGGACGCC
>CAJUGP010000053.1:0-3121 GCA_910586365.1 uncultured Christensenella sp.
ATCTACACTAATCTTAACACTCTTTCCCTACACGACGCTCTTCCGATCTTATACGTAACCGACCCGAGCTCTTTGACGCCTTCCACCGTGATGACGTCCGTTCCCGCCCCCGCCACCTTCGCGCCCATTCGGTTGAGGAATTTTTGCAGATCGACGATCTCGGGTTCTTTCGCCGCGCCCGTCAAACAGGTCGTACCCTCCGCCATGACCGCCGCAAGCATCACGTTTTCGGTCGCGCCCACGCTCGGGAAATCAAGCGAGATATCCGCGCCGTGCAGCTTGTCGCATTGGCAGAGAATATAGCCCTCGCGCTCGGTAATGGAAACGCCCAATCTTTTTAAGGCGTTGAGATGCAGATCGATCGGACGCAGCCCGATGTCGCAGCCGCCGGGATAGGAAATCACGGCGCGGTGAAACCGCGTTAAAAGCGAACCGAGCATGAACACGGAAGAACGCAATTCTTTTGTGAGCGCCGACGAAAGCTTATGGCAGCTTGCGCGGGCGCTTTCGATAACGATATCTTCGCCGCGAAACGAGACTTCCGCGCCGAGTTCGCGCAAAATCTGCGCCATGCAAACGACGTCGGAAATCGCGGGCGTTTCGCGGATCACGACTTTTTTATCGGTCAAAATGGATGCCGCAAGCAAGGGCAGCACGGAATTTTTCGCCGACTGCGCTTTTACGGTGCCGTACAGTTTCGCGCCGCCTTCAATCATGAATTTATCCATATGTATCTCCTCGTACAGTCGTAAATGCAAATAAGCCCGCACGCACAGGCTCTTTGCATTTATCCTGTATTATCTTATGTTTTTCTTCGGGCGGTTGTGCCTGGAAACGCCGTACACGATCCCCATACCGCACATGGTGACGACGAGCGAGGTATTGCCCGCCGAAACGAGCGGCAACGGCAAGCCCGTAGGCGGAATACAGCCGCTTACGACAAGCGCGTTGAGCGCGGTTTGGATCCCGAACGCCAGCATGATGCCCGATACGAGCATATAGCCGTAAAAATTATCGCACCGTTTTGCAATGCGGAATCCACGCCACAGAATGAACCCGATGAGCGCAAAGAGCGCGAGCACGCCGAAAAATCCCGTTTCCTCGGCGATGACCGAGAGGATGAAGTCGCTTTCGGCAAAAGGAAGAAAGCGGTATTTCTGACGCGACTGAAACAAACCCGTGCCGAATAGATTACCGTTGGCTATCGCGTAAAGCGACTGAACGAGCTGATACCCCTCTTCCTTCGGCGACGCCCACGGATCGAGAAACGCGGAAAGCCGTTGCAAACGGTACGGCTCGGCAACGATGAGCGCGGGAACGATCAGCACGGCGGGCACGGCAAGCGCCGCAAGCGTTTTTTTCGAGGTGCCGCTCAAAAAAATCATGCCCATCATGATCGCCGCCACGCACATGGTGACCGACATGTTCGGCTCTAAAATAATGAGAACGCACACCGAAAACCCTGCGCCGAGCACGGGCAGAATGCCCCGAAACGAACGCATGCGCGCGGGATCTTTGGCGAAATAACCCGCGATAAAGAGAATCAAACCGTATTTGGCAATCTCGGAAGGCTGAATGGTAAACGAGCCGAACCCGATCCAACGCGTCGCGCCGTAATTGCTTTTCCCCACGCCGGGGACAAAAACGAGCGCGAGCAGAATCAGCGATACGATCAACGCGGGCAGCCCCGTTTTTTTGAGCTTTTCGTAAGGCAGAAAGGATATGCCCACCATAGCGGCAAGTCCGATGCAAAAACCGATCAACTGTTTTCTGCCGAAAAAGAATTTATCGCCGTACTGCACCTCGGCGTTATAACTGCTTGCAGCGTATACGCACACGACGCCGTATGCGGCAAGCAGGACGACGGCGGCGAGAAAGAGCAGATCGCCCGCGCCGCCGCGTTCTTTTTTTTGTTCCTTATTCCCCGAGATAGATTTCTTCACGCGCCCCCTCCGCCGCAGGCATGACGCGCGTCGATTCGTCGCGGAGCTTTTTATACAGCTCGATAAACCGATCGCCGCGTTCCTCGTAACTCTTGAAGGAATCGAAGCTTGCCGAAGCGGGACTTAACAGCACGTTCTGCCCTTTGCGCGCCGTAAGATAGGCGACGCGCACGGCAATGTCGAAAGGTCGGCATAGCGTGACCGCCGTAAAGTTGCTTTTCAGCGCGGCGTTGAGCACGCGGAAGGCGTTTTCGCCGTAGCACACGGCGTGCACCACGCCCGATCCGCGCATCTTTTCAAAGAGCGGTTCGTAGTCGTACCCCTTGTCTTTTCCGCCGACGAGTAGCACGCTTTCCCCTCTGACGCTTGAAATCGCCTTGACCGCCGAATCGACGTTGGTCGCTTTGGAATCGTCGATAAACGTAACGCCGTTTAACTCGCCTATCTTTTGCAGGCGGTGGCGGATCCCGCGGAAATTTTTAAGCGCCGTGCAGATCGCTGCGTTCCCCGCACCCATGAGCTTGGCCGCGCAAATCGCCGCAAGCGCGTTGGATAAATTGTGCTCGCCGTCGAGGGGCAATTCCGCAACGGGGAAGAGCCGCTCTCCGCGGAAGCAGAACGTTCCCTCTTCGATATAACCGCCCTCGACCCGTTCGCGCGTCGAGAAAAAAATCACCCTCGCCTTTGTTTTCTCCGCAAACGAGCGCACCGTTTCGTCGTCGTAGTTGAGCACGGCGTATTCGCTTTCGGTGGAGTTTTTCAGCAGCCGCGATTTGAGAAATATGTAATTCTCCATGTTATAGTGACGGTTCAAATGATCTTCCGTCACGTTGAGCACGACGGCGACGTGCGGCACGAGCGAATAAAGCGTTTCGAGCTGAAACGAAGAAATTTCCGCCACCGCGACGCCGTTTTCTCCCAATTCGTCCGCGCAGGAAGTAATGGGCTTGCCCACGTTTCCGCAGGCGATCGATTTTTTCCCCGACGCGCGCAAGATCTCGTCGATCATCGTAACCGTAGTCGTTTTTCCGTTCGTCCCCGTGACCGCCACGACGGGGCAGCGCAGCGCGCGCACGCCGATTTCCGCTTCGCCGACGATCCGTTTCCCCGCGCGGCGGAAGGATACGGGCAGCGCATGATCGACGGGTATCCCCGGACAGATCGGAAGAGCACACGTC
>CAJUGP010000053.1:3131-9728 GCA_910586365.1 uncultured Christensenella sp.
TATCCCCGGACTCAAAACGAGAATGTCGCATTTCTCGCACACCGCAGACAATTCTTCTTTGCTCACAGCATGGCAGCCGATCGCCGTAAGCGACTCGATCGCCGCGCGCACGTTCTCGTCCTCTACGTCGTCGTAGATATAAACCTGCGCCGCGCCGTGCGTTTTTAAGTAACGCGCGCTCGCGCTGCCCGAGCGGGAAAGCCCCGCGACCAAAAAACTCTGCCGTTCCAGTAACATAACCTCTCCTTTTTCCGCAAAACGGTCAGATAAACGGAATCAGAAGCGTTGCCCCGCATATCGCCGTCACGACGGAATAGGCGTAAACGATCTTTCCCTCGGTATACCCCAACTCCTGAAAATGGTGATGCACGGGAGCCATGAGAAAAACGCGTTTGCCTGTTTTTTTATAATATATTACTTGTAGCATGACGGATATGCTTGAAACGACAAAGGTTATTCCCACAATCGGGATCACGAGCGCGTTTCCCGAAAACAACGCGACGCAAGCGGCGAATCCGCCGAGCGAAAGCGAACCCGTATCGCCCATAAACACGCTCGCGCGGTTGGTGTTAAATACGAGATAAGCGAGCAGCGCGCCCGTTAAACAGTACGAAAGCAATGCAAGCGAGCCTTCCGCCTGTTGGAAACCGAGCAGCGCCGCAAGGAAGAAAAAGAAGACCGCGCTCACCGAACCGGCAAGCCCGTCCAGCCCGTCGGTTAGATTGACGCTGTTTACGGTGGCGAGAAAGACGAAAACGCCGAGCGGCAGCATGCCCCACCCGATATCGACCGAAAAATCCGTGTAGGGAATGCGCAGCACGGTCAGTCCCGAAAGGCAGCAGAAAACCGACGCCAATACGGCGACGCCCGTCTGGAAAATAATTTTTTGATACGGTCGCAGACCGAGGTTGTCCCGACGGCGTTTTTTGAGCAAATCGTCCAAAAAACCGACTAAAAGATACCCCAGCCCCACGGCAAGCGATACCGCGAACGCGCGGTTGGAAAAGCCGCAGGCAACCGCCGCCACGATGCAGGCGGCAAGAATAAAGGCAAGCCCGCCCATCGTCGGCGTGCCGCCTTTCGTTTTATGTTCTTTTACGTACGAGAGGATATTCTGCCCCGCGCCCAATTTCTTCAAAAGAGGAATGAGCGCCGCGCAAAACAAAAAGGACAGCGTAAAAGAAGCGAGAATACAGATCAAAACAGGTTTCGTCATTTTTGCGTTCCGAGAATAGACTTTATCACATCTTTGTCGTTATAGTCGTATTTTATACCCATAACCTCGCGGTAAGTTTCCCCGCCCTTGCCCGCAAGCAGCAAAACGTCGCCTTTTTGCAGCAGAGAAAGCGCGTAAGCGATCGCTCGTTCGCGCTCCTCGATCACAACGTATTTTTCCGATACCGTGCGGAAACCCGCTTCGATCTGCGCCAAAATCGCCATCGGGTCTTCGTAGCGCGGATTATCCGAGGTCAGCACGGCAAAATCGGAAAGACGCGCCGCCGTCGCGCCCATGACGGGGCGTTTTTCCCTGTCGCGGTTCCCCCCGCAGCCGAACAGCACGATGAGCCGCCCCGACGCAAACGGACGAAGCGCCGAAAGCGATTTTTCCAACCCGTCGCCCGTATGCGCGAAGTCGACGAATACCGTTCCGCCGTTATACGTTGCAACGCGTTCGAGCCTGCCCTCCACGCGCGTCGATTTCAAGCCGCGCGAGATTGCGGCAAGACTTACCCCCAGCCGCTGCGCCGCCGCGCCTGCCGCCAAGGCGTTATAGAGATTATGCCGCCCCGTGAGCGAAAGCTCAACCTCGCAGATTTCGTCGTTGAGGTTAAACACCGAACGGCTGCCCGTAACGTCCTCGTGCTGGGGAAGGGCGAAACAGTCGGCGGGATTATCCAGCCCGTACGTAACGCAGGGTGCGCCGCATGCGCTCAGCTCGCGCGTAAAATCGTCGTCGGCATTCAGAACGGCGCACTTCGTCCGCCGGAAAAGCAGCTTCTTCGCCGCGCCGTACGTTTTCATATCCCCGAAAAAATCGAGGTGATCGCGCGTCAGATTGGTAAAAATCGCCGCTTCGTACACGATCGGGCATTCCTTTTTGAGCGCGAGCGCGTGCGCCGAACATTCCATCGCAACGATTTTCGTTCCGCAGCGCTTCATATCGGCAAGCAGCGAAAACAGCGCAACGGGATCGGGCGTGGTGAGCGTAGGCGGAAGCACGGTATCGCCGTACGAAGCGCCGAGCGTGCCGATCAAGCCCACGTTCTCCCCTTCTGCGCGCAGAATATCGCGCAGCATGTGGCTGACCGTCGTTTTTCCGTTCGTCCCCGTCACGCCGACGATTTTCAAGTCCCGTTCGGGGTGCCCGTAAAACGCGGCGGCGCTTTTTGCCATCGCTTCGCGCCCGTCGGGAACGATGAGCTGCGGCACGTCAAGGTCGAGTTCGCGCTCGCACAGAAAAGCGTTCACGCCGCGCGCCGCCGCTTCCGCCGCATAATCGTGCAGATCCTCGCTCGTGCCGCGGTAACAGAAAAACAAATCCCCTTCCCCCGCAACGCGGCTGTCGCCGATGAGCGCGGAGATTTCCGCGTCCCTCGTCATCCGTCCGCCCGTTTCTTTTGCTAATTCCGATAATTTCATGTTAATCCTCCCCGACGGGCGGAATCTGCATGATTCCGATAATGCCCTCGAAAATTTCTTTGGCGCAAGGCGCCGCCACCGTACTGCCGTAATAACTGCCCTGCGGCTCGTCCACGATCACGAGCGCAAGATATTTGGGCGCGTCGGCAGGAAAATAACCGATAAACGAAGAGATATATTTTCCTTCCGCGATCACGCCGTTTTCGTATTTCTGCGCCGTACCCGTTTTCCCCGCCACGCGGTAGCCCTCGACGTACGCCTTTTTTCCGCTGCCGTCGCGCACCACCCCTTCGAGCATGGAAGAGAGAATGGCAGAAGCCTCCTCGCTCACCGTACGCGCAAGCAGCTTTTTATCGAGTTTTTCGCGCACGTAATTGTCGTCGGAATAGATCTGCGAAACCAAACGGGGCGCATAATAATATCCGCCGTTTACCGCCGAAGCGCACGCGCAGGCAAGCTGCAGCGGCGTGACTGCGATCGTTTGTCCGAAACCGATACGGGCAAGCTCGCTGTTTTTGACCGATCCTTCCGGCAAAAGCATGCCGATCGCCTCGCCCGAAAAATCGATCCCGCTTGCCCGTCCGAAACGGAACGATTGCAGATAATCGTAAAATTTTTCGGTGCCGAGCGCAAGCGCGATATCCACGAAACAGGGGTTGCAGCTGTTGTTGAGCGCTTCCGCGAGCGTTTGGTTGGAATGCTTGCCGTTCGCGTGATCGGACCAGCAACTGATCTTCGAGCCTTCGATCGTGCGCGTGCGCGCCGAGTTAAACACGTACTTCGTAGAAAAGGCGTTGGAATTACCGTTCAGATATTCCTGTATGTTCGCGGCGGCGGTGACGATCTTGAACGTAGACCCCGGCTCGTAGATATCGCAAACGACGCTGTTGCGCGAAAGCGCGTTCAAAACGCCGATGTCGTCGCGCGGAATATCGTTGAGATCATAAGACGGCAGATTGACCATGGCAAGCACGGAGAAATCGTTGGGATCGAGCACGATGCAGCGCGCCGCCTTGGCGTTGCTGCTTTCCATGGCGCGCCGCATGACCTCTTCGGCAAACGACTGAATGCGGTAATCGATGGTCAGCGAAACGTTCAGCCCGTCCGTCGCGGGAAGATAGGCGGCGGGCGCGCCTTCGATGCCTACGCCGACCAAATCGGTTTCAAACAGAATTTCGCCGTTTTCCCCCGCCAAAAATTTATTGTAATACTGTTCGACGCCCGTCGTTCCCGATTGATCGTACGAGGTAAACCCGAGCACCTGCGACGCCAATTCCCCGTACGGATAAATGCGGGTGTTGTCGCGCGAATAATAAATGCCCGAAAGGTCAAGCCCTTCGATCTTCCGCACGGTATCCTTGTCCGTTTTTTTGGCGACTAAAATTTCCGATTTACTCTTGTCCGACAGTTTTTGGTACAAGGTTTCGTAAGAAACGTTCAGCAAAGCGGAAAGCGTCTGTGCTTCCCCCTCGGCGTCCTTTACGGCATTGGCGCGCGCATATACGCTGTACGCGCTCTGGTTTCCCGCGAGCAAGACGCCGTTCCGATCGAAAATTTTACCGCGGTTGGCGGTAACGGGGATTTCGCGCGTCCATTGATCGACCGCTCTGTAGATCAATTCCTGCTCCCAAATCGCCTGAATATAGAACAGCCGCGCAAGAAAAAGGCAAAAAAGAAAGGTTATCGCCAAACCGATGGCAAATAACCTCTTTCGTATGACAGATATGGAGTAATCCCCTGTCCTTTTTTTTATGATATTGTCCTCCGAATATTTATTACGGACGCTGCATTCCGACCGATTCCGCCCATTCGTTGATGGAATCGACGTTCGTGATCTCTTCGATCGACTGACGAATGGTCTGCGCCTGCGCTTTCAAATCGTTGACGACGGCTTGCTTATCCGCAATATCCGCATTGATCGAATTGATGATCGCCGTATTGATGCAAATGAGCGCGATGACGAGCACGATCGCCGCGGCGACCGCCGCAAGCACAACTTTGGCGCGCGTGGAAAGCGAAGAGAAGAACCCTTGCTCCGTTTCGGTGCGCGTATTGAGCGACGCCATCGTTCTGGGCGTGGGACGCGCGTCCGCGTCGTCCGAATCGGGAAGAATGACGGGCGCGGGCGCAACCGTCGGCGCGGCGGGGACGGCGGCAACCGCCTCGGGCGCGGAGATCGTGCTTACCAGCTCGCCGTTTTTGATGGCGACATCCTCAAACAGATTGCGATGCGTTAAGGGCGCCGGATGCGCGTGATATTCGGCAATGCGCCGCGCGGCGCTCGGAATTTCAACGGGTTCCGCGTTTCCCTGCGGTTTTTCGGGCGCTGTTTCCACCAAAACGTCGCTTTCGGACTTTCCGAAATACAAAACCTTGCGGTACTCCTCCATGCGTGCGTTGTGCACCCACTCGGGATCGCTGCTATTCGTAAATTCAGGCTGACCCTTGGTATTTCTCTCAATTGTCGTAGCCATCTTTCCTCTCCTTATATCTATTCGGCTAAAACCGCGTTCATGTTATTTTTTCGATAATTCTCAATTTTGCGCTCTTGCTGCGCGAATTTTCGCGTAATTCTTCTTCGCCTGCCGTAATCGGCTGTTTTCCGACCGGCTTTCCCTGTTCCTTCCGTCCGCACACGCAAACGGGAAAATTTTTCGGACAGGTGCAGCCCGTACACAGATCGCGGAAAACTTGCTTCACGATTCTGTCTTCGAGCGAATGGAAGGTGATCACGCAACCTCTTCCGCCCTTTTTGAGCCGTTTTACCAGCCCTTCCACGCATTCGCCCAAGCCGCCCAGCTCTTCGTTTACCTCGATCCTGATCGCTTGGAACGTCTTTTTCGCACACGCCGAATAGCGGTATTTGGCGGGAACGCTCCGTTCCACGACGGCATTGAGCTGTCCGCAGGTAACGATTTCCTGCTTTTCCCGTTCTTTTACGATATTCGCGGCGATCGTACGGGCAAAACTCTCTTCGCCGTATTCCCAAAGAAGTCTTTTCAGCGCTTCCTCGGAATAAGTATTCACGATTTCCTTTGCGTCCCGTTTCTGCCGCGTATCCATTCGCATGTCGAGCGGCGCATCGGGTTTAGTATAGGCAAATCCCCTTTCCTCGGTGTCGATTTGGTGACTGCTGATCCCTAAATCGAGTAAAAATCCGTTTAATTCGCTCACGCCCGCCTGTTCCAACACGTCGGCGAAGTTCTTGTAATCGCTGCGATAGATCTGAAACCGTTCCGCGAACGGGGCAAGTCTTTTTTTCGATTCCTCGATCGCTTCGCCGTCTTTATCGGTCGCAACGAGCCGCACGGCGGAATTGCTTTCGAGTACGGCGCAGGCATGATTGCCGCCCCCGCACGTTCCGTCGAAAAAAACTCCTTCGGAAACGTTTTTCACGTTTAGCCCGTCGAGCGTTTCCTGCAATAAGACGGGGCGGTGGTAGGCGCTCACGAGAAGAAACCGACTTCCGTATACGCCGCCTTGACCGTCATATCCGACTCGTATTCGTCGAGCTTGTCGACCTTCCATATTTCGATATGGTCTTCCGCGCCGAACGTAATGAGTTCCCGATCGCCCTTTTTCAGTTGCATATGCTCGCGGAGCGTGGGCGAAATGGTGATACGGTTTTGCTGGTCTTCCTTGATCTCATCCTCTACCGAACGGAGGATGCGGCGCATCGCTTTCATTTTAAGAGGATCGCCGCCGCTCTCGCGGACCTTGCGCATCATGTTCTGGACGCGTTCGTCCCACGATTCGCGCGGATAAACGGAAATGCACGGCTGATCCCCGGCGACGAACACAAAATCGTTGCCGAGCGCGGTTTTGAATTTGACAGGAATTCTGATTCTGTATTTGTCGTCTACCTGATGATAGACCGAACTGCTGAATACCATATTAACCGTGTCTCCGTATTACGCATATTATTATAACACGGACACTCTGGGATGTCAACCACCT
>CAJUGP010000054.1 GCA_910586365.1 uncultured Christensenella sp.
ACGAAGTGCCCGAAAAGTTTGAATAAAAAACCCCTCCTCATATGGGGGCGTTTCGGCTGCGCTCAACGTGACAAGGCGGGGTGGGCAATCCTCCTTAATTTCTCGCCGCCGTAAGGTGCAACGGCGGTTCGGTCACGCTATTGCACCAATCTATGTGCAATAGCTCAGTTCGCCGCGCGCGCACAAGTCACAGGCATGTGCGTAGAATGCGCGGCTCACCCCTTTGCACAAGGGGGACACAATGCGGGGCGTCAACTGTCATTCTGAGCTTGTCGAAGAATCTCAAAAGAGACGTTTCGGCTGCGCTCAACGTGACAAGGCGGGGGCGAGATAGGGGAATACGGCAATCCCACCGCCCCTAACGGGGCACCTCCCTTTACATAAGGGAGCGGGCAATCCCCCTTGATCCCCCTTTGCACAAGGGGGACACAATAAGGTAAAGGCGATAAAAACAAATCCCCTGTAAACTCACAGGGGGTGAGACGTAAATTCTGCGCATCGCGCCTGCGGCGCGTGCGTTCACGGCGAACTAAGCGGAGCGAGATAGAATGCTCGCGGAGCGTGCCCGAGTCCGCCGTATTCCCTTACGGCGGCGAGATGCAGGGTAGGGCAGAAAAACAAATCCCCTGTAAACTCACAGGGGATACCGTTATTCATTTAGTTGTGTCGGGCATGATCCGCCGTCGCGTATCTCTCCGTTCCGCTTTCGGGCGCGCCGCTTCTCCGCTCCCTCGCGCACCACCGGTTTTGTGCGTCCGTTTGCCTTGTTACGACCCGTTTACCTCGGCTTTCCTTCAAGATTACGGTTCTGCGTGATCTTTGTCGACTTTGTTTCTCTTATTCGGGGTTCGATCCCTGCGCGCTTTTCCCTCTGCGCGCCTAACTTATGAGAACGTCTACTTTTCCGCCCTTATCATATAGTGGTACATCGGTCTGCCCTCCCTTTACTCGATTTTCAAGCCTTGGGTTTTTTTCATATCGTCGTACCTCCCGATATGGATTTTTGGAGACGTTTCCGCCTTCGCCTGCCTCCCTGCGTTGCCGGACTTTCCCGTCCGGTTCATGTAGGTTCTGGATTTGGCTGGTTACTTCTGCATCGGAGTGTTCCGTCCCTTTTGCGATTTAATAACATTTCATGAAAGTTACTTTCGTTTTGTACCTTTATTATACCATGGATTTTTGACTTGTCAATACCTTTTTCAAAAATTTTTTATGTTTTTTTCGTGAAAAAATTTCTAAAAACCGTAACATTTTCCAAATCGGGGGATTTTTACTTAATTTTTTCGACGTTTGTGCGGATCGTCGTATCGATGGCGTTCGGCACAAGATCTTTCCATTCCTCGTAACGGCTCAGCGAGCTGCGGTAGAGCTGCGTTTTAAGCTGAAACAAATCGCAATCGGCTTTTTTGCAGGCGACGACAAGTCTGTCGAGATAGCTGCGGATCACCGTTTCGGCGTTTTCGAGCAATTCGTCGCTCATGGTCACTTCCGCGATGTCGTTTACGGGAGCGGGGACGCCGCGGTTAAAAAGCCGCAGTTTTAACCCGACTTTTAATTCGGCTTTGGGATTGTTTTTCGTATCGAGGGATACGCCGCCCTTGTTTTCGAGAATGCTGACCGAAACGGGCTTTCCTTTTTCTTCTGCCGTAAACGTTCCCGCAAACACCTTTCCTTTGGTAAGGCTGAACGCGAACGTTTCTTCCCGTTCGAGCAGTCCCGTCATTTTTCCCTTCGTAAACAAAGCGGTTTGCTCGGCGTTGTACACGACCGCCTTTTTTTCGGGCGCGCCCGTTCCTTCGCTCGATCCCGCGCTTCCGCCCGCGTCTCCTGCGCTGCCGCCGCCCGGCGTGCTCGATTCCTGTTCGGTCGTGCGCAGATAGGGCGCGTATCCGCTTGCCGATACGCCGTAATAGCTGATCGCAAATTGTTTCAAGGTGTTCGCCATGACTTTTCCCGAGCTTTGCGCCGATTGCGTCAGCAGCTTTTGGATCGCCTGCGTGGGGCTGTCGTCCATGGCGCTTGTCGAAGTCAACAGCTCTTTCGCCGTGCCTTCGCATACGGCGATCTGCGCCGAATCGGGCATGTATTCGTTGCGCAAAAAGAAATCGAAACAGGCGATGGCGTTGTCTTTGGCGGCTTGTTCGCCTAAAATCACCAAATCGCAGAACACTAATTTGGGCACCCAGCCCGTTTCCGAAAAGATTTTGGAGATGCATTCGGATACGGTCGAACCTTTGGCGTCGACGGTGACGGTCGAGGTCGCGGCGCCGCCCGATGTGCTTCCTTGCGGCACGGCGATCTGCGTGGAAAGGGTAAAGGTGTCGCCGTCTTTATCGACGCCTGCGGCAAGAATGACCGCGGTTTTCTGAATATCGACTAAGCCGAAGTCGTTGGAGAAAAAAGCGAACACAATGAACGCCGCCAAAATAATATACAGTTTCATGGGAACCGTTCTCAAAAAACGTTGGAATTTATTCACGGCGTTTTCTCCTTGTCAGCAGTACGAGGGGCGGCAGAACGAGCGTAAAGAGCGGAAAGATCCAAAAGGCGTATTCCGAAATAAATTTCTGCATGGACTGGTATTGGAAATTGAGCAGGAAGGCGAGCACGAGGAACAGCACGCTGAACGCCGTCGAAAGAACGGGCGTCAGCTTTTTCTTATGCCCGAACGCGTCGCCGAGGGTGTCGACGGCGGCCTGTACGGGCATAACCGAATAAAACGCCATGACAAGTCCCAAAGCGTAGATAAAAAGATAATCGATTCTGCCCAAAACGCTGATTCCCGAAAAATAACGCGAAATCTTGGAAAATGCAAACAACCGCGAAACGGCAAGCTCGGCGTATACCGCGTAAAACACGGCGAGGAAGAAGAGCACCGCCGCCGCGCCCGCCAGGTAACATAATAGCCCTTTCCAGGCAAGTCCTTTTTTATATTCGACCTTTCCGACGAGGGAAAGCACGAGCACGCTGTCGAAAAACCAGCTCATGGTAAACGCCGTTCCGTTCAAAAAGCCCTTCGCACCCGCCGCGCCGACGGGTTGCAGCGCTTTGAAGTCGGCGCCGCCTATGGCGAACACGATGATGCCGATAAAACTGACGATAGCGATCGGTCCGAGAATGTCCCATACCCTGCCCAAACAGAACAGGGGCTTGGAGCAGAGATACGCCGCAAAGAGGAAAAAGGGCGAGAACACGACGAGCGAGGGCAGCGTGTCGTAAAACACGCTTTGCACCATGAGTTTTTGTTCGTTGAGCGGCTGGATCGCGGCATAGAGCAGAAAAAGAGATAACAGAATGACGAGGACGGTCGCGGCGATTCTGCCCACGCTTTCTTCCAAAAGCGAATAGAGCGATTTTTCGCGTTTGCATAAAAGCAGAACGAGAAAGATGACCGCGGCTTGCAGCAGCAGGTTGACGAGCGCGGGGAAAAGCAAATCGTTTTTCGCGCGGAATACGAGGTCGGAAGGCAGAAGGATCAGCTTTCCGACGGGCGCGATGCATGCGAGAAAGAAAAATAATTGGCGCTGTTTGATTTTCATTTCATTCTCCTGCGGTTCTTGGAACCGATCGAGCGCGGCCGCTTGGGCAACGAACTCAAATTGTATTTGACGAAGCTGTCCCTTAGGTCGCGCCCGATCAAGGGGGCGACGGGGGTGAGCAGCGGTCTGCCGAAGCTTTCGGTCGCGCAAAGATACAATAGAACGAACGCCGTGAGCAGAATAATCCCGTACGTGCCCACGCTTCCCGCCACGAGCAGCATGGCAAGGCGCAGCACCGAGGTTTCCTCGATGAGATTGGGCACGGTGTAAAGCCCGATTCCGCTGAACGCGATAATGATGATCGCGGGCGTGGAAACGAATCCCGCGCTCACCGCCGTTTCGCCGAGCACGAGCGCGCCCACGACCGAAAGCGCCATGCCCACGTATTTGGGCATGCGGATGCTTGCTTCGTTCAATACTTCGAGCACAAGCAGCACGAGCAGCATTTCGAGCGACGGCGTCAGCGGTATGTTGCGGATGCTTCCCGAGATCGTGAGGAGCAGCTTCACGGGGAATAACTGTAATTTGAAGAGCTGCGCCGCGATATAAAACGAGGGCAGATAGATGGCGACGAACAGGGCGAACAGACGTAAAAGACGGGTGAACGTGGCGCGGTAGGGCGGCACGTAATAATCTTCGCTCGCCTGAAAATCTTCGATGAGCAAATAGGGTACGGTGAGCGCGATGGGCGAACCGTCCACGAGCAAGCCCACGCGCCCTTCGGCGATCTTCGCGCAAAAAATATCGGGCTTTTCGGTCGAACCGACTTGCTTCGTGAGCGAATAACGCCGTTCGGAAAGATAGCCCGTCAAATACGAAGAATCGGGGATATAATCGATCTCGATCGCGTTGATTTTTTCGCGCACGGCTTTTACGACTTCTTCCACCGAAGTACCTTCGAGGTAGCAGAGCGCCACCGTTGTTTTGGATAATCGCCCGACTTCGAGCATTTCGATATGCAATTTTTCGGTTTTGAATCTGCGGCGCACGAGCGACGTGTTGATCTTAACGTCCTCGATAAATCCTTCGCGCGGACCTTTGATGGTAACGTCGGTCGGCGGCTCCGCGACGGCGCGCGGAAACACTTTTTTCGTGCCGACGATCACGGCTTCGTCCGCGCCTTCCCAAATCAGTGCGGGATTGCCGATGAGGATTTCCGTAACGATGTCCGAAAAATTCTTTTTCTTTTTCATTTCGGGCGAGGGCACGGCAAGCGCGACCGCTTCGCACGTCGTCTTGCCCGTGTACGCGCGCATGGGCTGAATGACCTGTTCGGAGAGCAGATCCTTGTCGGTGATCGGGTCGGCGTAAATGCAGCAGAACGAAACGCCGCCCGCGGATACGAAGTCGAAGGTGAGAATGTCTTCGGCAGGCAGCAGTTTTTTAAGTTCTTCTTTATCGGTTGCAAGCGTTCCCGTCAGCGATTTCATATAGGGAGTATGCGAAACCGCGCGGTTTTTATGCCGCCGAAAAAAGACTATTGTATTTTGTCGGCGTTTTTCTTTACTTTCGCGCCCAAGCGTGCTATGCTTATGGCATGATTTATCTTGATTACGCGGCGACGACGCCGCTCGACGGGGAAGTGTTCGAGGCGATGCTGCCCTATCTGAAAGAGGATTTCGGCAACGCCGATTCCCTACATGCCTACGGCAGAAAAGCCGCTTACGCCGTGGAAAGCGCGCGCGAGCGCGTGGCGCGCACGCTCGGCATTTCGCCTTCCGAGGTGTATTTCACGTCGGGCGGAACGGAAGCGGATAACTGGGCGGTGCGGCGCATGGGCGAGGGCGGCGTGTGCGTTTCGGGCGTGGAACACCGCGCCGTGCTCGACGCGGCTGCCGCCGTTCACGGAAGCACCGTTTGCTCGGTCACGCCCGAAGGGCTTGTTACGCCCGACTGCTTCGGCGGCGCGCTCACGCCGCAGACGGGACTTGTCTGCGTGATGGCGGTCAACAACGAAACGGGGAGTATTCAACCGCTCAAAGAAATATCCGCGCTGTGCAAATCGCGCGGCGTTCTGCTCTTTTCCGACTGCGTGCAGGCGGCGGGCGAATGCAATCTCAAAGAAATTTTAACGTATTGCGATGCGATCGCGCTTTCCGCGCATAAGATATACGGACCAAAGGGCGTCGGCGCGCTTATCGTAAAAAAGGGCGTGAAGCTGCGCCCGCTCTTAACGGGAGGCGAGCAGGAGCGCAGGCTGCGGGGCGGCACGCTCAACGTGGCGGGCATCGTCGGGTTCGCGCACGCGCTCGAAAAGGCGCAGCGCGAGCGGGAAGAGTTTTCCGCGCGTGTGCGCGCGCTGCGCGATACGTTTGAAAAAGAGGTGCTCTCCGCGCTCGGCGGCGGCGTGAAAGCGGACGGGTGCAACCGCGTGGGGGGTATCTCGCACCTGACGTTCGGGTGCGGGGGCGACGCCTTTTTGTCCGCGCTCGATCTTGCGGGCGTGGCTGCCGCGGCGGGGGCGGCTTGCTCGGCGCACAGCCAAACGCCTTCGCACGTTTTGCTCGCCATGGGCAGGAGCAGGGAAGAGGCGTTGCGCGGCGTGCGTTTCTCGTTCGGGCGCGGAACGCAGGAGGGCGAAGCGCAGGAGGCGGCGCGCATCGTCGTATCGTGCGCAAAAAAACGCCTTTTGCGGTAAAGAAAAGCGTTTCGACTTTTTTCGGCGTTCATAATATGAAATCTACAAAAAATTTGTTCCATTCGCGTTGATTTTTTCTTCTAAACCTCTTTGCGGGCGCATAAGTTATGGTATCTTGGCAGGAAAAGCCTGCAATACTTGTGAGAGGTGCAAAGAATGAACGAAGAACTCAACTATGCCGAAATGCTCGAAATCCCCGTCGAGACGGTAACGGTCAAACGCAAGGAAAGAAAACACCGCAAAGACCGCGGCGACGATACGAACGATCTGACCGATCAGCTCGTAGAGCAGGTGAACAGCCGTATGGAAGAGGACGACCCCGCTTATGCCGAGAGTACGCCCATCGAGCGCACGCTGCCCGAAAAGAAAAAGCGTCCGCGCTTGTTCCGCGCGCTGCTCTGGGGCGAATTTGCCGCCGTCTGCGCGCTTTGCGCGGTGATTTTCCTCACCAATATCTTTATGACGGACAGCGCGATCAACACGTTCGTGCGCGGATTGTTCCACGGCACGGCGCAAGCCGCCGACACGCGCGTTTATTCCGATTTCAAGCTTTCTCCCATCGTCAACGCATACGACGACGTCGAAGTCGCCGTTTCCGATACGGGCGTGATCTCGTTCCAGAGCAAATGCTCGGTGTATTCGCCCTGCGAAGGGAAAATCTCCGCCGTGCACGGCAGCGAGACGGAAGGGTACAGCGTCGAGATCAAGCACTCCGACACCTTCTCCACCATTATGAGCGGACTCGATAACGTGTACGCCGCCGAAGGCGACAGCGTGTTCGCCAACCTTCCCGTGGCGTATTCCAAAGGGGAAAAGACGGTGCGCGTCATGTTCTATTCGGGCGAGAAGCTGCTTTCCTGCGTATCCTACGGCGACAATGGACTCAGCTGGAGCTAAGATCCGTCTGCGCATTCACCCCCTGTTTCTGTTCGTCGGAGCGGTTACCGCCCTGACGGGGGCGGGGGGATTTTTTATCTTCGTTATGGCGACGCTCGCCGCGCTCGAACACGAGCTTGCCCACGCGTTCGCCGCGCGCCGCTGCGGCTACGCGCTCGATAAAATCGTGCTCATGCCCTACGGGGCGGTGATCAAGGGCGATCTTTCGGACATGGGCAGGGGGGAAAGACTGTGGGTGCTCGCCGCGGGTCCGCTTTGCAACGGGCTGACGGCGCTCGGCTTCGCCGCGCTGTGGTGGCTCTTCCCCGAAACCTATCCCTATACCGACACGGCGTTTTCCGTTTCGCTTTCGCTTTGTCTTGTCAATCTGCTGCCTGCTTATCCGCTCGACGGCGGACGCGCTTTGCGCCTTCTCATCGGCGCGCGTTCGGAAAAGGCGGCGCGCATCGTCGGCATGACGCTGAATTTTATCACCGTGGCGGGCGTGGCGGGGTATTTCGTGTATTCGTGCGTGAAAAAAACGCCTGCGATTTCCGCTTTGGTCTTTTCGATCTTGCTGTTTGCGGGCGCGTTCGGCGGCGGGGGCAGTTATAAAAGCGTTGCGTTTTCGCGCGCGAAGTCGTTTGCAAGGGGCATCGAGGAAAAGCGCGTCGTCATTTCCTGCGACTGTACGCTCAAAAAGGGACTGCGGTATCTGCGGCGCGAACGCTACCTTGTATTCGTGCTTTATGAGGGCGACGAGTTTTTCGGCGAGATGACCGAAGGGGAGTATCTGAACGCGCTTTCCGAGGGCGATTACGCAAAAACCTTCCGCGAATGCACGCAAACGTTTTGAGGGAACGGCGGTCGGCATGAATTTTTCCTTGGTAAAATATTGAAAACACCTTGTAAAACGTTCGCGTTTGTGTTAAAATGGTGAAGTTAAATCGGTAAAAAACTTTTTTGAAAGATGATAGATTTATGACGAAAGATTGGTATTTCGATCGGTTTTGCGGCGCGCAGATCGCCGTCTGTGCGGAGAACGGCAAAATCGTCGAGGTGGAGTTGGAGCGCGAGGGCGGCGGCGACGTAACGGGCAACGTCTATAAAGGACGGGTGGCAAACGTCGTCGGCGGGATTCAGGCGGCGTTCGTCGCCTGCGGCATGGAAAAAAATTGCTATCTTCCCTTAAACGAGCATAACGCCCGTCTTAATTCGTACGACGGCGAAGCGGACGCGTCGCCGCGCGCGATCGAAGAGGGCGAAGAACTGCTCGTTCAGATCGTGAAGCCCGCTTACGGCAGCAAGGGCGCAAAGGTCACGGCGGATCTGGCGTTCGTGGGGCGGCTTCTTATCTATCTGCCGCAGACGAAATTTCTCGGCATTTCGCGCAAGATCACCGATACGGAACAGCGCGAAAAGCTTTTAAGCGAGGCGGACAAGCTGCGGTCTGCGGGCGAGGGGTTTATCGTGCGGACGGCGGCGGAACACGCCGCGAAAAAGAGTTTGAAAACCGAAGCGGAATATCTGCGCAAACTCTACCGCAGCGCGCTCGAATACGCGGCGTCCGCGCCCGTGGGCACGCTTGTGTACCGCGAATACGATCTTCCCATGAAGGTCATGCGCGATTCGCTCGGCGAGATCGGAAAGATATACGTGGGGGATCGGACGGTATACGAACGCTTTTTGCGTCTTGCGAAAATCGGGGGATATCTGCCCGAAAAAAAATTCGTGCTTTACACGGGCAAACGCGCCATGTTGGAGCACTACGGTTTGGCGCAGCAGATCAACGCCCTTGCGGGCACGCGCGTTCCCCTCGGGAACGGGGGCGATATCGTCATCAACCGCACCGAAGCGATGACGGTCGTCGACGTCAATACGGGCAAGTTTACAGGCGAGGACGATCTGGAAAGCACCTCGTACGAAACCAACCTGCAAGCCGCGCGCGAGGTTGCCCGTCAGGTGCGGCTACGCAATATCGGCGGCATCGTCGCCGTGGATTTTATCGACATGCTGCAAAGCGAACACCGCGCGGCGGTTCAGCAGGAGCTTGAAAACGCCTTGTTTGACGACCGCGCCAAAACGCGCGTGTATGAAATGAGCGAGCTTTGCGTCGCGCTGTTCACGCGGAAACGCACCAAAAACGACTTGCTGTCGATCATGCTCAAACCCTGCCCGTATTGCGCGGGCGACGGGCATATTCCGTCCGATCTCTTTTTGGCGGTCAGCCTGCGCGGAAAAATCATGGATTGTTTTGCCGACGGTTACGGCTCGGTGATCATCGACGTAAACGCCGCGCTGATGAAGCGGCTGCTTGCGGGCAGGTATTTTACCGAGGACGCAAAGGGGGCATGGCTGGGCAAGCGCGTGTATTTCGTACCGCGCGAAGATTTGCGGGAAGAAAAATTTGCCGTGCGCGGCGACGACGGCGCCGTGCTCACCGTTCCCGATAACGCACAGATATTGTATTGAATAAGCACAACGAATAAAGTGCGACGTTAGGTCGCACTTTTTATTTTTTTAATGAAAGTTAGATCGGAAGAGCACACGTCTGACTCCAGTCACG
>CAJUGP010000055.1 GCA_910586365.1 uncultured Christensenella sp.
ACGAGATACGAATTCGTGACTGGAGTTCAGACGTGTGCTCTTCCGATCTCAAGGCGGCAGAGGTTGGGCGTCGCCGCCGAAATTTCGTTCATGGTATCCACCGAAATCAAATCTTTGCTCAGTCCCAACTCGCTTGCAAGCGCCAAAAGGTGCAAAACGGAATTGGACGAAGCGCCGATCGCCATATCCACGCGTTCGGCGTTTTTGAGCGCGGTCGGCGTGAGAATATCGCACGGGCGGAGATTGCGTTCAAGCAGCTCCATGATTTTTTCGCCCGTTTGCTTGGCGAGGGCGATGCGTTTGGAATAGACGGCGGGCACCGTTCCGTTACCGGGCAGCGCCATGCCGAGCGCTTCGAGCAGACAGTTCATGGAATTCGCCGTGAACATGCCCGAGCAGGAGCCGCACGAAGGACAGGCGGAGCACTCGTAAGCGGCAAGCTCGCTTTCGTCGATCTTGTCCGCGGTATACGCGCCTACCGCCTCGAACATGGAAGAGAGCGAAAGCTTTTTGCCGTCTTTTCTGCCCGCGAGCATCGGACCGCCCGAAACGAAGATCGAAGGAATATTGCAGCGCACCGCGCCGAGCAGCATGCCGGGCACGATCTTGTCGCAGTTGCCGACGAACACCGCCGCGTCGAACGCGTGCGCGGTAAGCAGGATTTCGGCGCTGTCGGCAATGATTTCGCGCGAGGGAAGGGAGTATTTCATGCCCTTGTGCCCCATGGCGATGCCGTCGCAAACGCCGATCGAGGGGACGATCACGGGTTTTCCGCCCGCCGAAAGCACGCCCTCGGAAACCGCCCGCGCGATTTCGTGCAGGTGCGTGTGCCCCGGTATGATTTCGCTTTGGGCGCAGACGATGCCCACGAGCGGTTTGGTGATTTCGCCGTCCGTCCAGCCGAGCGCGCGCAGCAGCGAACGCTGCGCCGCCATGTTCGCGCCCGCGGTAAACGTGTTTTGCTTTTTCATGCTGACCTCTCAAAAAGGGATTATTTTTCTTTGATATGCTCTTTGCCGCGGGAAATCGCCGTTACGCCGGTGCGGGCAAGCTCGACGATGCCGTGCGGCAGGAGCATGTTGATAAATCCGTCTAATTTCACGCTCTTGCCCGTCAGCTCCAAAATGAGCGATTCGGGCGAAGCGTCCACCACGTTGGCGCGGAAAATTTGGCAGATCTCCAAAATTTGCGAACGCGATTTTTGGTCGGCGCGCACCTTGACGATGAGCAGCTCGCGGCTCACCGAATCGTCTTCCACGCGGACGATTTTCTTCACGTCGTACAGTTTATCCATTTGCTTCATCATCTGCCCGAGGATATATTCGTCGCCGTTGAGTACGATCGTCATGCGCGAGAGCGTTTCGTCCTCGGTGGAGCAGACGCAGAGCGATTCGATGTTGTAGCCGCGCCGCGAGAAGAGGGCGGCGACCCTTGTCAGAACGCCGCTTTTGTTGGAAACGAGCGCGCTTAACGTATAACGTTCCATATTATTTTTCCTCCCATTCGGTGATGATCGTATCGTACGTCTGCCCCGGTTTGATCATGGGCAAAACGTTTTCGTTCTCGCTGATGCGGCAGTCGATGAGCACGGGCGTGTCGCATGCGCGCGCTTTATCGAGCGCGGGCGCAATGTCGCTCTCGGTTTCGATTTTCAAGCCGACCGCGCCGAACGCCTGCGCGAGTAAAACGTAGTCGGTTTTTTTCTCGACGACGGTCTGCGAAAAACGGTTGCGGTAAAACAGCTTCTGCCATTGCCGCACCATGCCGAGCGCGCGGTTGTTCATGAGCAGCACGGTGATGGGCAGCTTATTCGTGACCGCCGTCGAAAATTCATTGAGATTCATGTTGAACGAACCGTCTCCCGTCACGAAGAGCACGCGTTTGCCCGTCGCCACCGCCGCGCCGATCGCCGCGCCGAAGCCGTAACCCATGGTGCCGAGTCCGCCGCTCGTTAAAAGCGTGCGTGGCTTTTCGATGGGTACGTATTGCGCCGTCCACATTTGGTGTTGTCCGACGTCGGTCGCCACGAGCGCGTCTTTATAGCGCTTCGCCGCTTCGATGAGAATTTTGTGCCCCAATTCGGGCGCTTTGGCTTTTTGCGCCTCTTCTTGCTTGCAGCGCGCGGCGGTCTGCGCGAAGCTTTCGTCTGTTTTCGGCTCGACGAGGGGCAAGATCGTTTGAAGCGCTTTTTTCAAATCGGCGTGCACGGCGTGGGTGACGGCGACGTTTTTATCGATTTCCGCCTCGTCCACGTCGAACTGCACGACCGTTTTTCCAGCGGCGAACTTGTCGCGGTTGAGCGCCACGCGGTCGGAGAAGCGTGTACCGAGGGCGATCACGCAGTCGCTTTCCATACAGCAGCGGGCGGCGGCGTGCGTGCCGTGCATGCCCATCATGCCCAAAAAGAGGGGGTGCGAGGCGGGGAACGCGCCCAATCCCATCAACGTCGCGGCGACGGGTGCGTGCAGTTTTTCCGCCAAAGCGAAAATTTCCTGCTCGGCTTCCGAAGAAATCGCGCCGCCGCCGACCATGAGGAAGGGCTTTTTCGCGGCGTTGATCGCGGCGGCTGCCGCCTCTACCGCTTGGGGTAAAACGTCCGCGGGGACGGGTATGCGCGGTTTTGCGCTTTTATATTCCGCCTCGGCGATCTGTACGTTTTTGAGAATGTCGATGAGCACGGGTCCTTTTCTGCCCGTATTGGCGATCGTAAATGCCTCGCGCAGCGTATCCGCCAACTCGTTTACGTCTTTTACGATGTAATTGTGCTTGGTTATGGGCATCGTGATGTCCATAATGTCGATTTCCTGAAAGGAATCGCGCCCGAGGAAGTTCACGCCCACGTTGCCCGTAATGGCGATAAGGGGAACGGAGTCCATGAACGCCGTCGCAATGCCCGTTACAAGGTTGGTCGCGCCCGGTCCGCTCGTAGCGATCACGACGCCCGTGCGCCCCGTGGAGCGCGCGTAGCCGTCGGCGGCGTGCGCCGCGCCCTGTTCGTGCGACGTGATCACGTGTTTGATTGTGCCGTCGCGGTAAAGCGCGTCGTAAATATCGAGGATCGAACCGCCGGGGTAGCCGAATACGGTGTTTACGCCCTGCTCTTTCAGACATTCGATTAAAATTTCAGCACCGATCAATTTCATTTTTCCGACCTCCTTTCTTTGAAAAAATATAATTCCTTTTATTTTATGCGTTTTTTGTTTACTTGTCAAGCGCGGCGTTACATGAATTTTTGAAGATACTGCAAAAACAGCTCCGCCGCTTTGGAGAGCACGCGGTATTTCTTCCGCGCGAAGATCAGTTCGGCTCTTACCGTCGGCTCGAAGGGGCGGAACACGAGGTTGCGCTCCGCCGTGTTGATCAGTCCTTCGATCGCAAGCGCGCAGCCGAGTCCTTCTTCCACCATGAGCGAGGCGTTGAAGAGTAAGTTGTGCGTCGAACGGATGCGCAGCTTGGTAAAATCCTTTCCGAGCCAGCCCGAAAGCTCGTTATGCGAAAGCGCCTGCCGCGAGCACAGCAAGGGCACGCGCTCCAAATCTTTGGGGCGAATGGTCTCCCGTGCGGCGAGCGGATCGTCTTTGCGCATCAAAAGTCCCCAGGCGTCGCAAACGGGGAGTTTTATGTAGTCGTATTTATCGAGCCGCGCCGAACCCACGAAAAGCCCGAAATCGACCAACCCCGTTTCTAAGCGTTCGGAAACGTCCTCGTCGTTTCCGCTGTAAAGGTGAAAGCGTACGTCGGGGTGCGCTTCCTGCATGATCTTCATGATCTTGATGATGCTGCGCATGCCCTGCGTTTCGCCGCAGCCGATATAAACGTCGCCCGTCACCGTTTCCTGCGAGGCGGTGAACGCCGCTTCGGTCTTATCCGCCAAATCGACGATCTCCTGCGCGCGCTGCCGCAAAAACACGCCTTCTTCGGTAAGGGTGATTTTCCGCTTCCCGCGCTCGAACAGCTTGCTGCCCAATTCTCCTTCCAGATCTATAAGTTGTTTGGATAGCGTGGGCTGTGTTACGTGCAAACTTTCTGCCGCCGCGGTGATGTTCTGCTCCCGCGCTACGGCAAGAAAATACTTCAAAACTCTCAATTCCATCTTCTTCTCATCCTTTTCCGACCATTATACAGCAAAGAAACATGCCTGTCAACTATGATAAGCAATAGAAAATAAGTATTTGCTATTATAATACGTATCGGCTATACTATAAGCAGAAATTATAGCGGAGAATAGATAAATGGTATCGTTTTATTACAACAGTCTGACGAAAATCGTCTTCGGAAGCGGAATGTTAAGCGTTCTGCACGAACAGGAGCTGCCGGAAAAGAAGGTGCTTGTGCTCTAACGGAAAGCGGAGTGCCGCGGCATATTGGAACGATCGTACCGTTAGCAAAGAAAAAACGAGCCCTTTACGGCTCGTTTTTTTGACGCGGAAGATATTTTTTTGTCCCGTTCATCCAAATACGCATGACAAGTTTTTGCGGAAGCAGCTTTACGAGAAGGTGCTGCATTTTCATGAAGCCCGAATATACGGACATGTCTTTGCCTTTTTTTGCGTCGCGCAACGCTTTTTTCGCCACGCCCGCGGGCTTGACGAGTCCTGGATATTTCACCTTTTTGCCGTTCAGCTCGTCTATGATAAAATCCGTGTCGATCCAACCGGGGCAGACCGCCGTCACCGTGATGCGGCGCGGTTTCAGCTCTGCGTTCATGGCGCGCGAATAACTGCGCAGAAACGCCTTGCAAGCCGCATAAAAGTTGATATAGGGCACGGGTTGAAACGCCGCGGCGGAGCAGATATTGATGATGCTGCCGCCTTTTTGCATGTACGGCAAACAGCAGTTTGCAATAAGGGGCGCGGCTTTGCAGTTCAAATCAACGGCGTTCTGGATTTCTTCGTCGGTAAAGTCCGCCGTTTCCTTAAACAGTCCCGCGCCCGCGTTGTTGACGAGAAAAACGACGTTCGGGCGTTCTTCTTCGAGCATGGCGCGCAAATGCGCGGGGAAGTCTTTTTCCGTAAGGTCGGCGCAAACAGGTTTCAGCTTTTCGCCGTATTGCGTTCGCAACTGTTCCAAGCGCGCCGCGTTTCTGCCGAACGCCCATATTTCGTCGAGCCGTTCTTTGTTGAGTTCCTGTAACAGGCATGCGCCCAAGCCGCCCGTTGCGCCCGTAAGCAAGGCAATTCTTTTTTCTTTCATACGCACATTATAGCACGTTTGCGCGCGCAAGCAAACAGTTTTTTACACTATTTCGGATTTTTCAAGTATGTGACGGGAGAAATGTGGATTATCCCGTTTGCGTGCCCCGACGAGAACGGCGCAGTAGAAACAATTCGTGAAGAAATAAAAAATATTTTCAAAAAACATATTGACAAGGTGCGGGAAATGTGATATTCTTTATTTGGTTACGCGGATAACCAAAACGGGTTACAAAAATCGGTTACACTGTAATTTACCGAGGTTACCGTTCTTTTTTCGCTTGCGTAACGAAAAAATCGAAATCATTTAGCAGAAACGGGCGTGCCCGTTTCTGCTGTGCGGATTATCTAATCCGCACAAAAAATATTTAATGGGAATGAGAAATTCATTTCGGAGGTAAAAATATGAAATCGAAAAAATTGGTTTGTCTGGGACTTTCCGCGGTAATGCTTGCCTCGATGGCGGCGTTTGCGGGCTGCAACTTCGCCAATACGCAAAAACCGGGCGGCGATGTCGACGCAGACGACAACAAAGAAGCGAGCGTATTCCTCACGGTCGGCGTGCACCAGAATTCCGCCGAAAAACGGCTTATGCAGACCTGGATCAACGCATTTCAGAAAAAATACCCCGAAGTGAGCATCACGATCACCAAGCAATACAGCGCGATGAGCAGCCTGATCGAATATAAAACGGGCGGCACGCTGCCCGATATCTGCTGGACGGCGGGCGATCAGCATGCGGAATATTCCGATCCCGTCAATATGGGTTATTTCCGCAATCTTGCCGACGAAGAGAAGTTCGAGGGCAGCGCGCAATTCTATTCGGGTTTTTACGACGAACTCATTGAAACGACGCAGCTTTATCAGGGCGAAGGGGGCAGATGGTTCGTGCCCCGCGATTATAACCGCCTTGTCGTGTATTATAACAAAACCGTTTTCGACGCGATGGACGTTCCCTTGCCGACGGACGACTGGACGTGGGAACAGTTCAACGAAACGTGCCAAAAACTCATGACTAAAACCAACGACGTAAAGTGCAACAAGGCGATCGAATGGCGCAACTGGGCGCCGTTGCACTATACCATGGTCAAGAACTTCGGGGCAAGTTACGTCGGAGCGGACGGAAAATTCGAGTTCGACAGCGCCGAAGGGAAGGCTTGTTACGACTGGTACCGCAACTGGATCCGCTCTACGGCGGTCGTCGGAGAGGGCGGTTCGTTCAGCGCTTACAGCTCGCGCAGCGCGGCAACGCCCGCGGCGGCGATGCTCGTCGATACCTACGCGAAGCTTGCCGATTATGCGGCGCGTGCCGAAACGAACAACTGGGAACTCAACGTGGCGGCGTTCCCCAACTTCAAGCAGGAAGACGGCGGCGACGGCTACACGGGCGTGGGTTGCAGCGGTTATGCGATTACGACGACGTGTACCGATGAAACCGAACTCGAATGGGCTTGGAAATTTTTGAAATGGTGCATGTCGCCCGAAGGGTACGATACGGTTGCCGAGATCGGCGTGCTGTGCCCCGCGCTCAAAGAAATGAACAACTCGGGCGAATGGCTCAACTACGACGTCGGCGGCACGGTCATCAACTACAACGCCTACGTGGCAACAAGCTCGAACGATCTCGACGTGAATTTTCAAAGCGTATTGCCGTCGACGACCGATCAGGGGCATCTTGTTTCGTGCGCGCTGACCATGTGGAACAACGCGCCCACGACGGACTGGAACAGCGCGATTTCCAAATTCAAAAGCACTTACGAAAGCGCGACGGGAATCAAGTAAGGATTGCGTTCTATGACAAAATTCAAGCAAAAAATAAAGTGGAAAGAAGAGCTCACGGGCTGGGCGTTTATTCTGCCCGTCGTGTTGGGATTGGCGTTTTTTACCGCCATTCCGCTTCTTTACGCCTTTATTTCGAGTTTCTTTGAAACGCGCCTTAAAGAGTTCAGTTGGACGGATTGGGGCACGTTCGTGGGCTTCAAAAATTACTATAAGAATTTTACGGTATACGCCTATTCCTCGACGTTCTGGAAATCGATGGAAGTCACGTTCGTCTACGCGCTTGTCAGCATTCCGTTGCAGCTCGTGCTTTCGTTCCTGCTTGCCGTATTTCTCAACCGCGAAATCAAGGGGATCAAAGTCATTCGTGCGCTTTATTACCTTCCCATTCTCATTCCGCCCGTGTGTAACGGCATTTTGTGGAATCAGATCACGAACGTCAATTACGGCGTAATGAACAATCTGTTGCACGCGATCGGGCTGGGCGGCTGGCAGTGGTTTGAAACCGCGGCGACGAGCCTTCCCTCGCTTGTGTTTATCAGTTTTTTCAATCTGGGCGGCTCGATGATCCTGTGGCTCGCGCAGCTCAAAAATATTCCGAAAACGCTCTACGAGAGCGCCGACCTCGACGGGGCGAATAAGTTTTTGCAGCTTGTCAAGATCACCGTGCCGATGTGCGCGCCCATGATTTTGTATAACCTCGTCATGAGCATTATCGGAACGCTGCAAACCTACGATCTGGTCGCCACGCTCGTGAACATGGGCGGCGTGCAGGATTCCATGCGCTTTTACGTGCTCAATATCTATCTGCAATACAAAGGGGAATTCGGTTACGCCTGCGCGCTGAGTTTTATTCTGTTCTTTATCACGGCGGCGCTGAGCCTTATCGTCATGCGTTTCTCGAAAGATATTTACTACGGGGAGGAGGGCTGATATGAACGAACAGGTTGCTCTCTCGGAAGAACTTCCCGAAACGGAGTGCGAACCGCTCGCCCCGAAACAGGGCGGCGTGCAGAAAAAAGCCTGGCGCATTACGAAAAAAATCTTGATCTACGCCGCGTTGCTGCTGCTTGCGGTGTTCTTCCTGTTTCCCTTTTTCGTCATGTTCTGCATCAGTATCCTGACCGACGCCGAGGTGTTTCAGCAGGTGCTGTTCTCGCCGACCGGCACGATCGAGCTGGGAAACTACACGTCGATTTTTTCGGCAGGGTCAAATTATATGCGCTACCTCGGCAATACGTTGCAGGTTGCGGCGATCCTCACGATCGGTATACCGCTCGTCAGTTCGATGTGCGCGTTCGGATTTTCAAAACTTCATTTCCACGGACGCAACGTCGTGTATTCGATTGTGCTCGGCACGCTTATGATCCCGAGCGTGATCACGCTCATTCCGCTTTACACGATTTACGCGAAACTCGGCTGGCTTAACTCGTTGCTGCCCCTGTGGGTGCCTTCGCTCTTCGGCGGCGGTGCAACGAACATCTTCCTTATGCGGCAGTTCATGCGCGGCATTCCAAACGATCTGCTCGACGCGGCGAAGATCGACGGGGCGAATATTTTCCGTATCTACGTAACCGTTGCTCTGCCCTTGTGCGTGCCCATTCTGTTATACGTCGGTTATCAGTCGTTCGTGGGGGCATGGAATAACTTTATCGGACCGATGACCTATCTCGATTCGGGTTCGAAATTCACCACGTTGGCGCTGGGCATGTATATCGACTTCGGACCCGTCAACAACAATGCTTACGCCAACTCGGCAATGGCGGCGGGCGTCGTGATGACGCTGCCATGCATCGTGCTTTTCATTTTCTTTCAGAAATATCTCATCGAAGGCGTTGCCGTCACGGGATTAAAGGCGTAACAAGGGAAGGAGGAAAAAAGATCATGAAATGGAGCCGTTTGTTTTATTTGCCGCTGTGCGCGGTGATGGCGCTCTCGTGCCTTGCGGGGTGCGGCGGAAACGACGATCATAAAGACGACGAAAACAAGAACGACGACGATAACAACCCCGTCGTCGAGGACGTGTATCAATACGTCGACTACACGGCGGAACACACGTCGAAAAGCCGTTTCGTGCATTTTGCAAGCGCCGATACGGGGCTCGATGCTTTTCTGAACGAATACGCCGAACGCCATATGCGCGACAACGCGAAAACGCGGGTGGGCGACGCCGCCGTCGGGAACACGACGCAAGCCGCCTGGCGCGAATGGGATTCGCTGATCGGAGGCTGGTGGGACGCCTCTTCGACCAACGGAACAATGTCGAAAAATTACGCCACGAACGACGCCGTAAACGGCTGGCTCGATATCGATTCCGACGAAAAGTTCCCTTCTTACCGTTCGATTATCGACAATCAGGGTTATGTGTGGTGCAATGCCGCGCGCTCGATCGGCAGCTGGGGCATGGGCTGGGATTTCCCGAGCTACAAGCAGGGCGGCAAGGCGTGGGATTTCGCATCGGAATCCGAAATGAACGACTGGACAGTCGCGCCCGCCGCAGGACAGATCGGAAGAGCGTCGTGTAGGGAAAGAGTGTTAAGATTAGTGTAGAT
>CAJUGP010000056.1 GCA_910586365.1 uncultured Christensenella sp.
TAACACTCTTTCCCTACACGACGCTCTTCCGATCTCGTTCCAAGTCCTGTTCGCAAACGCCCTGTCGCCCGTAAACGAGCCATTTGCCGCACCGATTTCGATTTTCAACACGTTGCCCGTACAACTCATTTGAATGTCTGTTGTACGGTATTTACCGTCCTTATAGGCGACCGTCTTTCCGTCGTCCTCGTAAACGGTCGTCTTAGCTGTGTAATTTGCCGAAGGATAGACCTCGAGCGACATTTCCGACCAATCTTTTTCGTCCACGTTTTTCATGTTCCGCGCCAACGCAACGAGCGCGCCTTCGCGCACGAAAATCGGCGAGGTTTTAATATTGTGCGTCACTTCCACCGTCTGCGGACCGCTGTAACGCGTGCCCGTCCATACGTCGATCCAAGTTCCTTCGGGGAAGAACACTTTGCGCGTATCGCGCCCCGTCCATTTGAAAATCGGAGCGATAAGAATATAATTTCCTAAGAGGTATTCGTCGTTATTCTTTGCCTCTACGTACTGCGGATATTCAATATCGAGGCGTCGCATGATCGGCAAGCCCGTTTCGTAGTTCTCATGCGCAAGCGCGTAGTAGAGCGGCAACAGGCGGTAACGCATATCCTGATAGGTATGGGCGACCTCTTCCGCCGTCGCACCATAATTCCACGGCATTCTTCCTCCCTTTTGCGTTTGATCCCAGCAGTGCACGCGAAGAATAGACGAGAGTGCGCCGAACTGAAACCAGCGGGTATATTCCGCATCGGAGGGATCTACGTTGTGTCCGCCGATATCCGCCGAAACATAGGGTAACCCCAATTCCGCACCCGCATAAACCGCGCCTTCGATTTCTTGTCTGAGCCAGTCGCCTTGCGCGCCGATATCGCCCGTCCACTGAATGGAATAGCGGTGCGCCGACAAATCGGAGGCGTAGGTATAAGAGCCATTGTTGCACCCGTCCACGTTCGCCATAATAAGCGCACGTTTTGCATATCCGTTCAAATCAGGAATGCTTTCGAGATATTCTCTCGTGATCCATTGATAGGCGTACATTCCCGTGGCGTAACGCGAATACTCGGGTGCAACCTGATTGAGCGAAACCGACCAGTTGCGGTCGTACCACCAATAGTCCACACCCATAGCAAGCAGCATCGTCAGTTTTTCGTTGCGGTATGCAACCTCGTTTTGGTCGAGCAGATTGCCCGTACCCTTTACGGGTTCGGGGTGGTCGTTAAAGCAAATGTCTACGCCGAGCTTGTGTGCTTCGTCCAAAAAACGCTCCATATCGGGGAAAAGCTCAGTGTTGATATCGTATCCGATTCCGCTCCCTCCCGTTTTCGCCCGCCAATCGGTATCGATCACGAGCACGTCGATCGCAAATCCCTTATCCTGATAATCTTTGATTTGCTGCAAAGCCGTTTGCTCGTTGTATTGATAGTAGCGCGAATCCCACTGTCCGAAGGTTTTCAACTCGACCATTTCAGTCTGTCCCGTCAGTTTGACGAAATCCTTCATGAACGTTTTATAATCTCCGTTCGGCAAAAATGCGAAGATATCGGTTGCATTGCTATTAAAATCCCAACCCTGCAAAGGCGCATTGCTTTGGGAAACGGAATAACCGTAGTCGGAGGGAATCACACGCGGACTGTCGGTAAAATACCAGCTCGTGAGCTCGTCGGAGGGCGACGGCAAATAGACGTTGGTGTTCGTCAATCCACGGTATGTATAGATTGTTTCCCCCGTTTTATCGGTGATAAACGCCTCGCCCGCACCGCCGCTTGCAGGCAATACCACGGTATATTCCGCCGTTGCTATCGATACGGAATCTTCCTCCTCTCTTACCGTATAAGCTATCTTATCGCCCCAGTCTGTGCGATTGAAAACGGTGTAACTCGCTCTGTCCTCAAACCCTTTTTCGCCCTTGCTCTCGATCCGCACGAGCGAATCGGATAATAGCTGCAAACGAAGGTTCCCGTACACAAGCGTCGTAACAGGTTTGCTTTCGTCCTCGGAAAGATTCGACCCCGTCTGATTTTTTACGGTATAGGGACACACCGTGCATGCGTCGCCGCTCATCACGTGCTCCGCCTTGTCCTTTACTTCGTTCTTATGTTCGCAGTTCGCCGCATACCAATGATGCGTTTCATCGTAAGAAAACGTATCCGCAAATGTATGCGCGTGCCCGCACGCCGTTAAGATTCCCAACGCACACGTTGCAAGAAACGCCGTCCCCAATACTGCCGTTAACTGTTTTTTCATAAATCCTCCTTATCTTTTCCCGTCACTCTTTCCCGCCTCCTATATTGATGCCTTCGATGAAGTATTTCTGTACCCCCACGTAGAGCAGCAACAAAGGTACGATCGCCATGAGTGCCGAAGCGCATTGCGCGTTCCCATAACCGCCGCCCTCTTCCGAAAGCATCAACACAAGTTCGGAAAGCGCAAGCTGTAAGTTCCATAACTCTTTGTTTTTGTAAAGATAAAGCAACGCACCGCCGTAACTGTTGTAACCTCCCACAAATCCGAAAATGAACTGTGCGATCAGCGCGGGCTTGCTCAACGGAAGCGCAATCCAAAAGAAGACACGTAAATTACTCGCCCCGTCCAACTTTGCCGCCTCCAGAACTTCGTTTGACAGCGCACTGTCGAAATAGGTACGCAGGAAGAATACCATGCTTGCGCTGCCGAACAGTCCCGGAATGATGAGCGGTAACACGCCGCTTGCGCCGTCCGTCCAGCCTAATTTCATGTAAAACAAATAACTGACGAACCCGAATGCACCGAGCGGCAGCATCATCGTAAGAACGGTAATAAGGAATAATACCTTTCTGCCGGGGAAACGGAATTTCGAATAGATAAACGCCGCCAAAGCCGAGGTGAGCAGACCGCCGATTGTGGGAATAAGCGTCTGCCACATCGTGTTAAAGAACCCTGCAAGAAGCGACGGAACGCCGTTCACCGCATTCGGATCGTCTTGGAAAATCGATTCGTATCCTTCCCAGGACCATTCCTGTGGAAACAGCTTAAAGCCTCCCCTGCCCGTGAGCTCCGTGTCTGACGTGAAAGAAGTAAACACTATAATGATAAACGGCGCAAACAAAAATACCAAATAGAGTGCCAACATCAAGTACGTTACAATCGTTACGGGGCGCACCTTTTTTGCAATTTTCGGCTTTTCGGGAGCGTTTTCTTGCGGAGAAACTTCTACGTTTACGGTTTGAACT
The DNA here is from genome assembly GCA_910586365.1 of uncultured Christensenella sp. Classification (GTDB taxonomy): domain Bacteria; phylum Bacillota; class Clostridia; order Christensenellales; family Borkfalkiaceae; genus Gallimonas. Next base: position 3,213 of record CAJUGP010000056.1, read on the forward strand.
TCTGACATATCACATATCCTCCACTTCTAAAATCCGCTTTCTAATGAGGAATACGGAGGGAATCATCATGATGATGAACAGCATCCAGCTCATCACCGAAGCATAACCCATGTTGGAAAACTGCATCCCTTCGACATAGATATAATACATCACGGTAAGTCCCGCATTGTTTAAGCCCGCATTTCCGTCCCAATCGGCGGGAGCCATGATTTTCGCCGCGTCGAACGTGGTAAGTCCCGCCAAAACACCCGCAAGCAACAGGAAGAACGTGATCGACGAAATCCCGGGTAGCGTGATATATCGGAATTTCTGCACTGCGTTCGCGCCGTCCAAATCTGCCGCTTCGTATAGGGACGGGCTGATTGCCTTAAACGATGAACAGTACATTACAATGCCGTATCCCGGAGCCTGCCATATAATAGAAATAAAGATGGCAAGCGTCAAAGTATAGGGGTTGTCGAGATTGTTATACCAGTTGATCTCCAGTCCTAAAATGGTATTGATCACGCCCTCTATCCCAAAGATATTGTTCCACATAATGGAAACCGCGACCGTCGAGCAAATATAGGGAACGAAATATAACGTTTGAAAAAGCCGCGTCCCCTTTACGTTTTGGCTTAAAAACGCCGCCATTAGGAGCGCGATTGCAAGCGATACAAATTGCGCGCACGCCAATATGAGCGTGACCTTGATTGCCTGCAACAGCTTCGGATCGGTAAAAAACCTTGCAAAATGCGCGAAATCGTTCCAAACCATCGTTTCAATCTTGTTATACTTCATATCGGAAAACATTGCCAAGATTGAAATAACAAGCGGAAACCCACTGAACAGCAGAAACCCGAGAAGCGGAATCCCCGCGCCGATCCAGCAAAACAGGTAAGTACGGTTGAACTTTTTCTTTTTCGGTTTCCCGTTTTGCGTTTCCGCGCTTTTCTCCGCGGGAACGGCTGCAAAAGAAACTTGCTCTTTCATTTCAGCCCCTCCCGTTCAGAACGATTCTCACTGCTCCTATTGCTCTGTCGGCGGCATCTTTTTTACTGCTTAAAAATCCGTCTATCGTCATATATCCCGCACGAAGCTGATTGTTGAACACGCCCGACCAATCCGTAACCCACTGACCGTTTTCAAAATATGCCCAGTCTCCGATTTCCCCGTGCGCCGAACCGTCTGCAAACGCCCAGTAATTTTTCGTCGCATCCACGGCGGAAAGATAATCTTCGCTCATTGCCAAAGAAGTCTGGGTGGGAACCATTCCCGTTTTGGCATAAATTTTCTGACCCTCCTCGCTTGCCGCCCAACGGATAAACTTCCAAGCGGCTTCATATTTTTCGGGATCGGAATTTTTCGGGATCGTAAGCGCGTCCGCGCTCGAAAATGCCGCGCGCCGTCCAACGATCGCAATGCCGTTTTCTTTTTTCAATTCGCCTGTATAAGGAGAGCTGTCCCCCGCATACGTCGTTCCAATTACCTTTAAGTATTCGTTTGCAAACGTTTCTGCACCTTCGTAATAAACGCTACCGCCTACATATTTGCGGTATTGCGTCGTCGGAGCAAAATCGTAATTATGTTTATAATTGACGTTCAAGGAAGTGATTTGCGATCCGTCGCTTGCAAGCATGGCGACTTTTCCCTTCAAAAGGCTTGCGGCGACATTATCCTCCGCAAATAAACCAATGCCGTATCCTCCCTGTTCTCCCTTCTGCGAGGAAGCGGGCGTCGAAAGCTTTACGAATTCCTCCAATGCTTGCCGTTGGGAAGGAAGCTCGTAGAGCCCTGTTTTGTCCGAAATGAGTTTTTTATCTTCATAACGAACGATTTCACCCGCCGCATAATGCGTTTCGCCTACCGTTATGCCGTCCGCCGCCGTTACGAGATAATTCTTTGCATCGTCCGCAACGGTAAATTCGTATTTCTCGCCGTTATAGCCGATACAGTCGCCGCCGACCGACCAACCGTATGAGAACCACCAATGCGTGCCGCTACCGTATTCGGTGGTAGAATTCGGATTATACGCATCGTTCTTCGTAAAGCATTTGGATAAATAACGGAATTCTTCCCAGTTCATCGGAATGCGGTTATTAAATACTTTGTATACCTGTTTCCCCGCAAGATTTTGTGAAGCCACCGCCCCCGCGCAGGGAGCCTGCGCTCCGTTCTCCGCCGTATACTCCGCATAGCCGTGCGGTTGTAAGTTCGGATACGTTTCGGCAAGCTTTTCCTCTTCACAGGAAATCACGCAAATATTCTGAGCCGCGAACGCAGGCTTACTGTAATAATAAATCATAGGCGTATTCCCGAACGGAATCCCCTGAAGCGCCGCGCCCTTTCCCGCCATACGTTTGCCCTGCGCGTTGTCCTGCGTGTCGAAACGGAAACGCTCGGTAAGCGTTGCGGGAATTTTTGCTTCCGAATATTCCCCCGGCATATCGTTATAATAGCCATCCAAATCCAAAAAGAGATTTTCTATCGCAAATGCTTTGAAGTCTTCATCGCTGATCATCAGAACGCTCGGCGCATTATTAAACAGAGAGCTCTTATCGATTTGTTTCAGATTGTTTGTCTTGACCTTTACGCCATCTGTTACACCCTGACCCTTGTTATACGCCTCCGCGAGTTCCCGCATGATTTTGTTATCGCTGATGGAAGCGCTGTACCAAAATTCAATTTCTCCGTCTCCGACGTCTCCGCCGCAACCCGCCAAAGCTCCCGCCGCACCGACGCACATACACGCGCCAAGCGCAACCGCCAACAACTTCCCTGCCTTTCTCATAATTTATCTCCTTCACTTTTACTTCTCGTTTTCAAAACTTTCTGCCTTAAACTCAACTAACGAAACAACAATCCCTTTTCTTTGATCCACAAGAAGGGATCCTCGTCGGGCTTGCTTTTACGGTATTCCGTCGGTGTCATGCCCTTTATTCGCTTGAAAATGCGCGAAAAATATTTTTCGTCATCGAATCCGGACCACATTGCCGCTTCCGAAGCGTTCATATCCGAGCTCAGCATTTTCTCGCACGCAATCGCAACCTTGTAAGCGTTGATATAATATACGGGCGACATTCCCATATGCTCCTTAAAAAGGCGCATCAGCGTCGGTACCGAAATACCGTTCTCCAAAGCAATCACTCGCGTGCTTAACTGTTCACTTAAACAGTTGTTGTTAATGTAAATTAATATGTCGCGCATTAACCGCGTCTTGTGCGACTTCACCTCCTGTCCGACAAACCTACCGTCAAGAAATTTGCTTAAAAGCAACACAAAATAAGCCGAACACCGAAGCTGTTGCGTTTGCCGCGCATCGAACGCATTCTGCAAATCCTTCATAAGCGCAACGTAATCGTCGAAATTGGTAATTTGTTGACAACAATTTTCTCTTGAAAATCCGCAAAGAGACAACAGTTGATCTAAATTATCCCCGTCAAATTCTACCCAAGTATAAGACCACGGATCCTTCGGATCGGGCTGATAACTGTATTTCTCGTTTTTATACAGTAAAAAAGAATAGCCCCTGTTTAACACATATTTTTTACCGTATTCCGTGATAAGCGTACCGCGCCCGAACAAAACGAAATGCAGTGAGTATCCGGGGCGCACGCAGTCAACGGCTTGTTTGCGCGGTGAGCAATGCTCCGTACTCACCTTTTTAATTTCAAACGTGCATTCACCGTTTTCTAAAATAGTATCTTTAATTGTAAAACCCATAATTTCTCCCCTTTTATGCCTCTGAGTTTTACCGACGGTTTTATTGTAGTGAATGAAATCATGACTGTAAATAACCGCCGATAAACTTGATTAAATCGTCCACCTTTTTCTTTAATTATTGTCAAAAAAAGAAAAACAAGACAAAAATTGTCTTGTTTTTCTTAATATTCTAATAATATCGACTTCTCTGTAAGAGAACGACATCCCTATTTCATGCGGCTCTCGATATTGCTACATATCACCATTTCTCACAAAGGGAAATTGAGAGCTCACACTACAAGGCGTAGTATGTCCCTTTATGAGTTTATTATTGGTAATATGTAGCTTTTTTATTATACCGCAAAAAGCCACATAAGTCAATCGTTATTTATCGTCTCAACCCTTTCCAGACGGGCTGATGCATTCCTTCACATTAATCCCTTTTCTCTTTCGACGGGTGGTTGTATCGAAAAAAGCCTGCGCCGTGGAATATAAATTGAAATACGCCCGAATTTACAAGGGAAAAAACATTGCTTAAAACATTGTGTGAAAAGCCGTTCACGCAATGTTTTTTCTTTTTCCTTGACGGCTTGTCTTTTTTCGATTTTCGTTTGGTTGTCGAAAGAGAAAAGTTCGACAAGGAGGTTTCGGTTATGTATCGGTCAGTCAAAAGAAAAATTGCAAGTTGTTTGGGTGTGTTCGGAAATCGTAGGCGTGGCGTTTCTAACAATCTCGATCCCCCTACTATATGCTGTACGGTAGGAGATATTTTATGGACACGTTAATGGGCGAATCACTCACCGTTGACAATCAACCACGTCGTTTTATGACTCAATTAGAAAAACTGTTAAACTACGTCAAACAGTCGTCGGAAGACGACGAACTTACCGCCACCGTCTTTCGGTTGGCGGCAGATTCGGCTATGCTCAAATCTTACCAAAGAAAGGAGGCGCTTGCCGAAATAGAAAATGCTCCGACGTCAAACGCGCCGAGGCAGAAGCAAAAAGCAGTATCAACAAAGCTGCAATTCAAAATGAAGGAGATTGCTAAACTGTCAAAGACATTTAAGAAAGAGTTTATTGCAAATGGACTCGTTGCACACGTTATTAAAAGGGAAAGCGGAAAACGAGGCTTTTTCTACGAAATAAGATATCGGCGAAACGGCTACAATATTTGCCGTATCGCACAAAGACTTGCAACGAGCAAAAGAAAAGTTTATAGAGGCGACACACATGATGATCGGAACACCGAATACAAACGCTCAAGGGCGGCGCACGTTCGGTTATCTTTTGAACGAAATGATTAAGGTCAAGAAGGGAACGATTGAACCGAGAACGCTCGAAATGTATGAATCCAATTCCAGACGGTTTATTCCTAAACACATCATGCAGATGCAAATCAACCAAATTCAAGTGGGCGACATCGCCGATCTCATGAAAGACTTAACTCCTCGGCTTTACGAGGAGCTGCGAACGATTTTCAATCAGACGTTCAAATACGCAATAGCAAGCGGAGTAATGCTGCATAACCCTATCGCGCTTATTCCTTATAAGAAAGCAGAACGGGAAAATCGGGAAAGCCTTACGCACGAACAGGTTGAAAAGTTCCTCCAAAATATCAAACGCCCCGAATTTGACAAGGTGCGTTGATTGCGCCCGTGCGAGGTTGACAAGGACGCTCGCTTTGAAGGGAACTTCCTCATCTGTCGAAATCGCAAAAGAAAGAACAAGAAGGTCGCTTACAAGAAAATCCCTATTCCCAATCAGGCGCGAGGGCTGATCGACTTTTCTGCTCCCATCGTCCCGAAGTTATCGCAAAGAATCTGGTGCAGACATATTAAAGAGGCGATTAGCGGAAAAGCATCGAATGGCGACGAGCTGACCGCCTACAACCTTCGACACACGTTTGCATCTATCTGCGGTGAATATGTTGCCCCGCAAATCGTAGCCATATGGATGGGCGATAGCCCCGAGGAACTCGTCGAAAAAGTCTATATCCATCACTCGGATGGCAAGATGCGTGCCGAGATGGATAAAGTCGTTTTTATATGCTGAAAATGGGACATGATGGGGATTTTTACTCCCCAATTTACTCCCCAAACCCTACTAAAAACGATAAAACGCCAAAAAACAACCCTATATGTTGTGCTTATGCTTGCAAACAAAACACAATATATAGGGTTCTGGCTGCCCCTGGCAGACTCGAACTGTCGACACTGCGGTTAACAGCCGCATGCTCTACCGACTGAGCTAAGGGGCAATGTGGTCGGCTTTCACCGACATTTTGTCGTGTGCTCCTGCGAGACTTGCACTCGCCGTTCTCCTCTTCGGCGTTACTATGTGAACCTGTACGGTTCCGCTACCGACTGAGCTAAGGGGCAATGAAAGGCGGCAACTACCTATCCTCCCGGCCTGTTAGGGCAAG
>CAJUGP010000057.1 GCA_910586365.1 uncultured Christensenella sp.
TCATAGCGTTTGCGGAAACGCGCTATCTCATAGGCTATATGGGAACGCAGATGCAAAAGACGTACATCGATTTGTATAAGGACATCCTGAACAAAAACGACGTAACCCGCGTATTAAGCGACGGTTACGATTTGGTACAGGAATGCGCGTTGTGTCTCTGCGAGCATTACGGAAAGCATTTGGACGATATAATAGGCTATACGAAGAAAGGTAAGAAGATCACCGTACAGATGGCTTGCATCAGAAAGATGAATAAGCTGATAAACAGAAAGACGAGAGACCGTTACCGTAATGTCAGCCTCGAAGCGTTAACACGGAAAAGCGAGCCGACAGTCGAAATGAAGGAAGAAGTCAAGCAAGATTATGAGCATTGCGACCAAATCGTAGAGAGCTTGAATTTGACGGACAATATGCGAATCGCACTTGAATGCCGCATGGCGGGATTAAGTTATCCCGCAATCGGAAGAATCCTTGAACGAGCGCAAGCAACTGTTTATGAGTATTTTATCAAAATGCGCCAACGCTATCAAGCGATTTACGGATAATAACAACAGAAACCTAAAAAGCCGCGGAAAATAATCTCGCGGCTTTTGCTATGTAAGTCAATATTTAATATAATTCAGTATACTCAAACAAATCTCTTTCATTTTAATTGCCTTTGCAGAAATTCACATAAACTCTTGTTTAACTTCCTGATTTATTCGCTACACACGTTCCAATCAAACGCATGCGTCTCCTGCGTATTGTTATTGCTCTATGCATAGAAATACGAGCACTCATTTCTTGTTCGCTAATTTTCTTTTTTTTATTTTATTTTACTTTGTGTGTTCATATAACTTTTTAATCGTTCACGAATCTTTGGCAGTTTTTCTTGCAAATCGTTGTAAAATTCTAAAAAAGCATTACAGTATATATATTCACCGTCTCTCTGATATCGACGACATCCGCTACGACAAAGAGCAAAACACTTACAAGTTTTACATCGAGAGGAAAAGCCTGTCGATTCTTGTATAAACCTTTTGGCGGACATTCCGCTACACAACTCAGTAAAACTTTTTTCGCAAATGTTTCCGAGGCAATACTCGTCAAGACAATAAAAATCACACGGATATACGTCTCCGTTGCCCTCTACGACATACTGAATGCAGCATTGACCACTCATCCCGCATTGCTCTGCCATTTCTCCTATAAAAAGCGAATACAGATTATCGAAATAACGGATACTGACATAGTTCCCCGACATAAAATCTTCATACCACAGCGAAAACAGCGTTCTCAGGAAATATAAATAATCATCGTTTCCCAGCGTATATTCAAAGTTTTTATCGTTATCGAGCGGGTTCAAACACGGAATAAATTGCAGATACCGAAATCGTCTCCTCTTCATGTCTTCGTAAATTTTCTCGATATTTTTTGCAATGTCCGCTGTTACAACGGTCAATATATTAAATTCCACGCCGTGCTTTTCCATGATTTTTGCAGCTCGCACGACTTCCGTATGCGTTCCCCTCCCGAACGTATCCAAACGAAACCGATCGTGTATCAACGAATCATAGGAAAGCCCGACTAAAAATTTATTTTCCCGTAAAAATTTTGCCCACTGCGCATTCAACAACAAACCGTTTGTTTGAATTGTATAGCCGACCTTTATTTTATTTTTATTTGACTAACGAACCTTTTTTACAAACGACTTAAAAAAATCCAACCCGGCAATCATCGGCTCGCCGCCCTGAAAGGCAAACAAAACCGCTTGTTTTTCCTGTTCAAAGACCTTTTCTATCAATGCATCGGCAGTTTTTTTCTGCATAATGCCGCGATAGGGAACGTTACGACGAGCTATTTCATCGTGATAAAAGCAATATTTACAGCACATATTGCATGCTCCGGATGCAGGCTTGATTAGTAAATTTAACATCGTTTCACCCTATTTTTTATCCTTCTCAAAATGCGATACAAGATAAAAATTGATTTTCACGAATTATCTTGATACTCCTTCCGCCAAAGATCCAAGTCGTTGATAAGCATTTGTTTTATTCGAAAATAATTCGCTTCGTTGCAGAGGTTGTGCATTTGATAGGGATCGTTTCGCAAATCATATAATTCATCCACCATATCCCGGTTATATATAAACCTGAAATCTCCTCTGCAAACCGCGCGGGCATAGTGCTTTTGAAAATGCCCGTGCGTTTCGGCAACGAAATAGTCCCTGCCTCTCTTCTCTCCGTCTAACAGCGGCCGAAGCGAGATTCCGTCCGTCGGCACGCCGAACGACCCGCAGGCATAATCGGCGATGGTTACGGGAATATCCATGTTTGTGACAAATGCTCCGCTCCTTTGCGGAAGTGTGTCGGGAGCGTGTACGGCAAGAGGAATGTGCAGAACCTCCTCCGACATATAGCTGTTCTTATCGATATGTCCGCCGTGGGAACACAGCGCGTCGCCATGATCTGCGGACCATATGACTACGGTATTTTCGTATAATCCCAATGCTTTCAGCTTTTCTATGATTCTCCCCGCCGCCGCATCGCACATACTGTTTTGGGCATATGCATATTTCAGCATTTTCCTCCAATTTTTTGCCGATAAGGGATTAGGATAAATAATGCGGTTCTCCCTTGCAAGATGATGTGTCTGTTCAAATGCATATACGGACGGCTTATCCTTTAAGTCGTCATAAAAACTCGGATATAAATCTATATCGTTAAGATTATACATATCGAGAAATTTATCCGACGGAAAATACGGATGATGCGGTCCCCAAAAATCTACACGTACCGCAAAAGGGTGCTCCGAGCTTGCATTGGCAAGATGCTCCAAGGTTTCACAAACGCGATTTGAAAGATAAAAGCATTCGTGTGTATCATCCGGTGTGGTCAATTTGCCAAAGGTATACGTATACAAGAAGGGAAAGCCGTCAAGTGCCACCTCCTCCCCTTCGCGGAAGTATTGCCGATCCGTTTCCGAAAACTCCACATATCCTCGCGGGGGCGGCAATTGGCGCTCTTCTAAATACGCCTTATAGTCGTCGAGCACATACGGCGAGGAATATCCCTCCGGCGAAATTCCACTGTTGCCGAGCATCTGTGCCGTACCCTTTCCCGCATGAAATTTACCGAAATAATAACTGTCATACCCGCTCTCCTTCAGACAATCAAAATAAGTGCGTTCAACGATTTTCGTCATGCCGTTACGAAGCTGACCGTGCCTATGCGGATACAGCCCGTTTAACATACTCCGCCTTGCCGGTCCGCATAGCGGACTGCAGGAAAACGCATTATCAAATACGGTCGCGCTCTTGGAAAATTCCTCGAAACACGGTCTCAAAACATTGTTGTTCCCCGAACCGTGTCCGTAATAAAGTTGGTGGTCAAACATTATGACAACAATGTTCAAACGTTTTCTCTCGCTCATATTATCGCCTATATCTAACTGAAATAACGCTGTCAGTTAACTTTGTTCAGAGGATAAAACAGGTCAAATTATTTCATTGATAATGTTTCCGCAAGTTGCTGTGCGTCTAACGCAAGCTCCATGGCAGACAACATAAGATCGCTGTCGCATTTTTTTGTTTTTTGCATACAATCGTCGATAATGTCGGCATAATAAGGAATCCCGATTTTTCCATATACGGATATTTTATATTCCCCGTTTTCGTTTACAAGAAACAGAGTATCCGAATTATGACTGTAAGCTATATCAATGTGCTTCCGCAATTCAATAAATCCTTTTTCCCCAATAAGAAACAACCGCCCGTCACCAAAAGTTGCCATGTTGTCAGGGGTCAACCAATCTACACGCAGATAGCCCGCAACTCCGTTTGTCCCCAAAAGATGACAATCCCCGAAATCCTCAAACCCTACATACTCTCTGTGAGAGTAATTTGCAACCGTACCCGAGAGTATTTTTGCCGTACGATTATTGCCGAAATGCAAAATCTGTTCAAACTGGTGACTTCCTATATCAATTAAAATTCCGCCCGTAGCCTCTTTATTGAAAAACCAATTCGGGCGTCCTGCGCCTAATTTATGCGGAGCAAACGAAGTAATGTTTACAACTTTCCCTATCGCTCCGCGTTCAATCAAAACATCAGTAAAAAGCGAGCACTCGCTTGCCATACGTTCGCAATAAAATACAAAATATCGCATGCCTGTTCTTTGAATTTCTGCTCTTACTTCGTTGAGTTGCGTCCTGTTAATTACGGGGGCTTTATCTACAAAAAAATTTTTTCCGCTTTCCATAACACGAATCGCAAGAGCCGCTCGCTTTGCAGGTATATCGGCTGAAAGCACTAATTGAGTTTCGCAATCCGAAAAAATTTCTTCTTCGTTTTTAGCCATGAAACCGGTAACAAAACACCGTAAAAAATTTTTTAGCAGCTGTTCGTCATCATCATACACATATTTAAGTTCTGCACCCGCATCCAACATTCCCTTACACATTGCATAAATATGACTATGCTTTAATCCGATGACCGAAAAAACAAATCGCTCTTTGCACGTTTTTACCGTGCGATATTTTGGAATTTCCAACAAATCCGTCACAATGAGCTCCCCGATAGCCGTTTAAGCCGCGTCCATTCTAACAAAGAGAATTTTTGATAACATTCTTCAAGTAAATCGTCAAGACCATCCACATACACATATTCGTTTTCTTCTTTTGCAAAATCCGTAACGGACGTTACCGGAAATTTTTCCAATGCGTCGATAAACTTTACCTGCTCGGAAGCAGCCGCCACTCCGCAAAGGTTCGGAAGTCTGCCTTCTTTTAACCTTTCAATACAATAAATAATTTTATGATCGGCACCTTCGGCAAAAGGATTCCCGTATGTAATTTCTTCATTTTCAAATATTGCACGAATACCGCCTTCCTTATCAGGATAGATTACCTTTCCTTTTTCGAAAGTATACTCAAAAGTTGGGTCGACCGTTTTCTTTACTGCATGGGAAGCAATAAAAAGCGCTCTCGCGCCTTTCACGCGAAAACACGCCGTAACGGTATCAAAAGTTTCTATGTCGTTCACACGCAATAAAATTGCACGAACTTTTTCTGCACGGGCAGCCGTGTGTCTCTTATCCCCTAAAAGATAGAGCATATTATGAAGATAATGCGCCGTAGCGTTGTTGACAACGCTATCAGAAATTTTGCGTCCGTCCTTATCAAAACGCTTTCCCGCCCACCCCGTGCTACGGTTAAAATATTTTTTGTTTCGCGGCCAAAGAATGATCGTTTTCATGCGTATTGGACGCCCGAATTTTCCGTTGATAATATCCGTTTTCAAAGTTTGTATTGTACTGCTGTAACTCCATTGATAGCCGACCGAAACAAAAGGCGCTTTTCTTTCGGCTGATAACAGCTCCGGCAAATCTGCGATATCCCCCGTTAATGGTTTTTCGCACAATACGCTAACCCTATGCGAAACCGCACGACGGATTTGCTCTGCGTGAAAACCAATGGGCGTAGAGATAACTACCAAATGTGGTCTCGCACGTTGATAAAGCAATTCCTCGTTTTCATATATCGGACATAGACCTTTTATCGTTTGAAAAATCGGCGAAGCTTCGGAATAAGGATCAACCGCACCGACAATGGATATATCGTTTCTTTTTCGCGCCAACAATGCGCGGATCGGCACAGCGGCAAAACCGCCTATGCCGATGAACGCAATTCGGATAATCATAATTTTATTCTCATCACCAAACCGACTTTCTTTGCGGTAGCGGATCGGCAGTTTGAGCCATACGATCGCAAAGTTTTTCGAGCATACGTAATTTCACTTCGCTATACGAAGAACAGTCGTAAAGATTTTCGTGCTCGCCGATGTCGTTTTTTAAGTCGTACAGTTCTCCCGTTATGGAAAGTTCCTTATCGCGCGGATGCACCTTTACTAATTTGTAACGCTTATCGCGCACCATGGTGCAATAAGCAAACGGATTTCGATGGTTAATATTTGCATTATAAAATTCACTGTATACCGAACTGCGATGGTCCTCTTTTTCCTCTGTAAGCAAAGAATAAAACGACTTTCCCTGAACGCCCTGCGGACACGGAATCTCTGCGATCTCACATAAAGTCGGTACGATATCTACGAGCTCCGTAAGAGCACCGCTCACACGGTTGCCGCTGAATTTTGAAGGAAAAGAAAAAATAAACGGCACGTTCACGCAGCTATCGTAAAAATACGGTCCTTTCAGATAAATCCCGTGATCGCCGAGACTTTCTCCGTGATCTGCCATGTAAATTATCAACGTCGATTCACGTAGTCCGCTCTTGTCAAGATATGATAAAATTTTTCCGACGCTAAAATCGATTTGTTCACACATGGAAAAGTAAGCGGCTTTGATCAAACGGTGATCCCGTTCGGTCATTTCGCTAAAAGGGAAATAGCCCTTGGTGTCATAGGCTCCATAACTGTCTTTCAATTGAAAACAAGGCTTTACGGCAAGCTCCCCTGCTTTATAATCGGGTAACGGCAGGTTGTCTATCTGAGAAAGATACGGCTCTAAAAATTCGTAAGAAGGGTCAAAGGAATGATGCGGATCAAAATAGTTAAGCGACAACATCCAAGGCTTATCAGATGAACGTCTCTCCTCCATAAATTCTATCGCCCTATCCGTACACCATTTGGTATGGGAGTATTCGTAGGGCATTCCCGCTCTCACATATTTACTTTTGACAAGCGGCTCGGTCAAATAATCCAACCCCTTGTCCGCCAACCATGTACAGTATTCATTTCCCCGCCAATTATTTTTATCTTCCTGTCCGGCGGGATGGTGACTCCATTTGAAATAGGAATACCCGTCGTCGATCCTGCGTTCGGAAAATTTACAAACCTCGGGATGACAAGCAGAAATATGCAATTTCCCCACAAGCCCGCAAACGTAACCGTTTTGCGATAATACCTTGGGAAATGTAACTTCTTCGGAGGGGATATCCTGACCGTTTTGCCTTACACGGCAGGTACGGGGATATCTGCCCGTCAAAAAACTTGCGCGCGACGGCGCGCATACCGGGCTTTGCGAATACATATTTTCAAAACGAACGCCGCAGCTCGCCAAACCGTCGATATTCGGCGTATGCACAAATGAATTTCCATAACAGCCAAGCGTATCTTTTCGCTGTTGATCGGTACAAATCCATAATATATTGGGTTTCATATCAAACTCCTGATAAGATTTCATGCGCTATAAAAAAACATCTCTGAAAAGAGACGGCTCTTATAGCGCAGAACGCACAATATTGAAAATACATATTCCGATAATAGCTACTATCATAACAATATATACCATCTCCGCCTTGTTGACCGATATGCGTTTGAGCACGGCGCTGCCGATCAGTCCGCCGCCAACGCCGCCAAAAATCATAGCGACTAAATCGTAAGCATTAAAGGACGGAATCCCCATGGCAATCGTTAAAATCAAGCTGGCGGTTTGCGATACTGCAATCACAAAAAGGGAACCGAAAGCGGCTTCCTTTAACCCAAGCGAGAATAGTATGTACAAAAGAACAAGGTTGATCGGACCTCCGCCGATTCCCAAAAAAGCGGAAAAAAGCCCTAATAAGATACCCGACAATAAGACCACTGGTATATTTTTTACGTGCAAGCCTTTTATTCTTTTCTTAAAGATACTGTACAACAACGCCCCCGCGAGGAGGACGAGCAAAACGCACGCCTGCACAAGGACGACTAATTTATCGTTCCCGACAGCCTTTTTTACGAGACCGAATAAGAGATTCCCCGACACGCCTCCCGCCGCCGCACCGAATGCGAGCGGCGTGACGAACTTCATAGGCGGTTTTGAAGCTTTACGGTTGCGTATCATGGACACGATCGACATGGAAAGCACCATACAGCCGCAAAGGAAATTTGCAGTCGCGCTTGGAAGCAACCCCGCAGCGTCCACGACAGGTTTTACGATGACTCCCCCGCCTATACCGGTCAATGCGCCCAATACGGAAGCAGAGATCGCTATTATAAAAAGTAAGAATGCGTGCAAATTTACTCCGTTTCCTCGGCAGACGTAAACCGGATGATTCTGTCTTTGATATAAGTTCCCTCATAATAGGAACAAGGTCGGAAGTTATCGTGCACGCGCCGCATTTCCGCATGCATCGCTTCTTTCAGTTTCTCTTTTAATGGCAGATAAGCCGTATCGTTCGCAAGATTTTTCATCTGCAACGGATCGGCAACATTGTCGTAAAGATGCTCTTCTCCGTCTGCAAGATAAACGGCGTAAGTATACCGCTTTGTTCTGTATGCGCGCCATTCGTGCCCGTCCTCAAATATCGCGGTCGCACCCGTGCCCTGCATCAGTACGCCTTCCGGTTCTTCGGCGCCTTTTTCTTTCAGAAGCGCCTTGCTCAAATCTCTCCCCTCCGCCTCCTTGGGACAATCGATACCCATAAAAGAGAGCAGTGTCGGCATGATGTCCACCGTATTGAGACATACGTCGTTTTTGCCTTTCGGCAGCTTATCGCCCCACTGCATCAGGAAAGGCACGCGCACCGCTTCTTCGTAAAAAATATTCTTCGCTCTTCTGCCGTGTGCGCCGAACATTTCGCCGTGATCGGACGTAAAAACGAAAATCGTATCGTTTTCGATGCCGCAATCCTTAATTGCCTGTTTCATCCGTCCGACGTTTTTATCGACGTTGGCAACCATGGCGTAATAAACACGCATCCATTCGGGAATTTTCTCTCTGCCCTGCGGACGGATCCGAGCCCAATCGTCGGCGTGCGGGTCGTCGGTGTCGCAATAATTTTTCGGATAGTCGAACTCTACGTCCTCGAACATTTCATAATATTCGGGAGGAACATTCCATTTCTCCCACGGATCGTGAGGCGTGCCGACGGAAAGGAAC
>CAJUGP010000058.1 GCA_910586365.1 uncultured Christensenella sp.
GGCTTTTCCGTCCTCAGTATCTTCAGGGTGTTTATACTCGAACTTAAACCGCGGCGGTTTCACGTATGTTGCCGTATTGTCATCGTTCCGTTTTACAACAAGCGGCTCGGCAACGTCAAGTATTCGTTCGATCACTTCTTTTATTGTTTGTTTCTTTAATGGATATCGGTTTTCGACCACTTGGAAAGTGTACGAAAAAGAAAAATTTTCTTCGATTGTGCCACTTCCGCCCGATTGTTGATATTTATTTTGAATGACACCTGAATAAGTCAGTTTATAAATTCCTGATTCGTCGAAAACAAAGGGTGAGCTGTATTTTACGTCATTTCCGTTCTTTTGCATTGAAACGGAATAATTTTTATAGCTTATAGTACTGTATTCGTTGCTTTCTCTAAGAGTTGTGATAGAATAAATACTTGGTATAAAAAATGTTTCCCCGACTGCGACAGGGGACTTAAAAACGGTATCGACATGCAATAGATATTGACTTCCAAACATGATTTTCTCCTTTTTATTGACAAATAATTTTTTTTGTTTTATAATTCGTTTAGGTGAAAGAATGAAAAAAATAGTTTTAATTGAATTGTTAGGGTGCTTTATTTGTGTCGTTCTGCTTGCAGAATGTATTTTATGCCTTCAAGTGAGCGTTGGTCACTTCAAAAATTATTATTCCGATTTCTTTATTGCCACCAAAGAATTAACATGGCAATGGGCAATAGAATATTTACTTCGAGGACTTGCGTCTCTGCTCGCTTGCATAGCGGATATAATCGTAATGGGAATGATAGCCGTTAGAAATTTCAAAGTTTTTCAACCGCTTATAGACAAGTACAACGCACGCAAGCAGGAACGCGCCGCCGCCCGTTCTGCGAAAGCCGATGCAGACAAGCAAAAGCGCATCGAGGAGTTGAAAGCGGAATTAGACGCTCTGAACGGTGATAAAAATTAACTTGTATCCATAATTCCCTCCGCCGCCCTTCGGGGCGGTTCTTTTTGCTCCGTCGTTTTCTTTTATAGGAAGTCCGCAAAACCTTCCCTTCGGCGTTATACCTTTTGCGCAAGTTTTCCGCAAGCATGAAATTCTCGCGCATAATGCGCACGCACGCGCGCACGCGTTTTTTTCGCGCGATGAGTAAACTTTTTCATACCTTTTCGCCTGCGGTTAATCGTTCAACAGTTTTTCCAATTCTTCTTCGGAAAGACTGCCGTTGATGTGAATGATCGTCGTCGGTTGCCGCTGTTCTTCGTCCTGTCCTGCGGGCTTGTCTACGCCGTATCGCTTGGCAAGATTTACGGCGTTTTCTTCTTGGCACGCAATCGCGACATTTTGTTGATCACGCTCTGCATGCTCTTGGCGGGCTGCGGCACCTTTATGCCGTGTTCTCTTAGTCTGCTGCGCAAGTATTCGTTTTCCATGCGCAAATATTCCGTTTCTTCGTCGAGGTTGGCGATATCGCACGAAAGGGCATAGCACAATCCCGCAATATGTTTTAAGCGGTTGCGCGCCTCTTTCTTGGTAAGTCCGAACGCGGCGTTTTCGCTCTCGTCGGGAACGCCCGTTAATTCTTCGATTTCGTCCATTTTTGTTTATCCTTTTTTTCTAAGCTTATAACCGCCTTTCTGCGGTCAAAAGGGGCGGTGTGGTATAAACACCCAACGCCGCCGCCCTCGGTCGTTGCAAACGGCGAATTTGCCGATAATTTTAAGTTAAATCGCGTTTTAAGTTCATATAATTCGCCGAGTTATTCTTTAACGCTCGTTCACTTAAAATTTTCCTTTCTTTTTCCGTCAACGGCTTTTTGAAATTGACGGAAATTCGGTCTTTTGCGATTTCGTATGTAATCGCACCCGTGGGGCAGACTTCCCGAACCCTGCATAAATCGGGATAGGCGGCGGCGAATGCCGCAAGCTTGCGTTTCATCGCGCTGTTGTACGTGTAAACGGTGGCGATCTCGTCGCCTTCGTTAAAGTTAATTGTTGTTTCTTTTTCTTGGCTCGTCATAGTGATAAAAATTCCTTTTTCGTTTTTATGTTTTTTTGTTTAAGAATTCGCCGATCCTGAAAGGCAAGGGGTCGGGGTCGATAGATTTATCGAGAGAAACATTCTTGCCCCTCGCGACAGTGAAATCTTGGGCGTTTTAGAGCTTAAAACGCGTCCTGCGCTGTGTTCTCGTGTTTCAGTCTATCAAATTCAGTTCTTGCGCCCATTTACGGGCGATTTCGATTATTTCCCGCCGCCACAAAGAAAACGTTCTTTCGGATATGCCTACGAACAGACAAACGGTAGAAATTTCTTTGCGGTCTAAATATCGCGCCCGAATGAAAATCTCTTTCGGGGTGAAACGGAAACGGTCGAGCGTTTTCTCGAACACCCTGCACCAGCGCGCAAGCTCGTCCGCGTCGCTCACGGCGTTTATAACGGCGTTTTCCGTTCCGTTGCGGTGGGTGGGGCAAGAAACGCGGATCGCGCCGCCTGCAAGCCATTCGAGCGCCTTATTCCGTCCCGTTGCTTTCGCCTTCGCTGCGTTTTCCCGATAGGCGAATAACTGCCGTTCGATCTCTTTGTCCGTCATAGCTCGATAATGTTCACCTCTACGTAGTCGCTTGTATCGTCGATGATTTCGTCCGTAAAGCCTGTAACGATTTTTCGGTTATCGTTCGGGATCACGTTCATATGCTGCATAGCGTCGAGTATGTACTTCTTCGCGCTTGCGATGTTGTCGGCATCACGGCGGCGGGTTTTCTCGTGCCAAATGAAAGCAATGCGGATAGGCGGGCGCGGCGGGTAAAGATTGCCCGCTTTCAACGCTTTGAGAATGGCAAGATCTATTACCGTTTCGGTTTCTTTCTTGAATTTTGCCCCCGCATAGCGGTTCGCTCGGCAAGCGTTCTGATACTCGTTCAAAGACGGTAGCTTTGTAGGAATGATAAACCCGTTCATATATCCCCCGATAGTGTGTACATCGTGACAAGGATCTTGAAGTCTGTTTTGTTTAGTCCGAGCTTTGCCGCCGCCACGGTATCGGGCAAGCCTTCTTCGAGAACGGCGCGCACCTTTGCGGGCGGGTAGTCTTTGCGTATTTTCTTTTCGCGCTCTTCCCGCTCGCGTGCTTGGATTGCGTAATACTGTTTTTTCGTCATGTCCTTTCCTCGGCGTTCCTTCGGCGTTCAAAAGGGGCGGCTATGATCCCGACAAGTGCTTTAAGAACCTTGCCCGTTCGTATTTCAGATCGTCGTCGCTCATACTGCACAGTTCCAAAAAGCTCTGCGGATCGAAGTACGCCATGATCTCGGACGATAAACCCCGATAAAGCGCTTTCATTTCCTCGTCTGCGGCTTTGTCGAGCCTTAGGTAGATAGGCGAATAGCAATCCGTCGTTTCGCAATAGCGCTCTTCTTTGGCCGCCTTGATCGCCTTTGCAAGCTCTTGCCAAAGCTGCAAATCGCCTTTACTGCGCTGCGGGGTTGGTTCTTGCGGCTTGTCCGTTCTGCGATAGCCGCCGCCGATGATCTCCGTATAGTGGTCTGTTACGTAGTTCATGCTTTTGGTGTTCTGCAAATAGGCGTTTCCCTCGAGGAACGCTTTAAGCAATGCCGCATAGTCTATCCCGCTATCGTCTGCGCCGTTTAACTTGACAGAGGGGAAAGCCTTGAAAAATTCTTCTTTTGCTTTATCGGGAATTTCCTCGCGCGTGCACGCGTGCGCGCTATTGCACGCTTGCAAAGCGTGCTTATTATCATTTACATTTTCATTTACATTATCATTTGCATTTACATTAGGGGTTGTTTTGGGGTTTTCTTGGGGTTGTTTTGGGGTTGTTTCTTCATTTACCCCCGTAGGGGGTAATTTTCGCCCGTTTTCTTTGGGTTGTTTTTGTTTTTCGCCGTTTTTACCCTCGTTTTTTTGGTGGGTTGTTTTTGGGTTGTTTTGGGGGTTGTTTTCAGGTTGTTTTTTCTTTCTTGCGTTCTGATTGCCTTTCGGTGCTCCGCCCAATTTACCGTATTCCCCGCCCTTGCAGCCGTTCAAAAACCTTTCGTTATTTGCGTCGATTTGCGATTTTATCGTCTTAAAAACGGCGTTTTCCCAAACGTCTAATTCGATAAGTTCGCCGTTTAACGCATAGCCCGAAATTGCCTTGTAAATGTGCGCTTGGTTCTCGACTGGCAAACCGTCTATCGCCTCGAAGAACGACCGATAAAATATAAAACTATCTCTTTCCACGGTTTCACCTTATTCCTCGTTGGCGTTGGCGCAATCTACAAGATTGATCATGAGCGTAAACATGCCGCGTTCTTCAAAATCAAGCTCGGCGTTCGCTTCCTTCCCTGTGATCAGATAGCGCATAAGCGCATTATAAATTCTAAGTTGTGTTTCGGCATCAATGCAATCCATAGCCCTTGAAATGGCGTTTGCCGCGCTCTCTTTGCTGATTTTCATTCTTTCACCCCCTTTAACGAAATTGCGATTCGAACGAGCACGCCAACGACGTTCTCACCCATAGCCGCCGCCCCGACGCGAAGAAACATTTTTCCGCCGTCCTCGATCGCAACCGCCTTGACCTTCTCGCCGCTCTTCGTAATGTCGACGATTTCGCCGTCTTTCACCGTTACGAGCTTGCGGAACGTGAGCGTTACGCTCTTTACTTCGTCGGATTCCAAACCCTCTAAAACTTTGCCCACGTGTTCGGGCGATATTTCCGCCGTAAAATATTCGGCATTCGGGTGTGCGTCCCGCTCTGATCTCGGAAGAAACGCCGCGCCGTTCATGAGGTTGAAAAGCTCTACGTTATCCGCCGTTTCGGGCGCGTCTGTGCCGCCTTCCTGCCGTTCCTCTGTTCTCGTCGGGGAAATACCCGCCGCCGCGTTCTTGCCGTCCTGCGCCGTTTCTAAGTACGTTTTTTTGAGCTGTTGCAAAAGCGCATTGCAACGGTCGCACGCCGCCCGCGCCGCGTCGTTATCAAGCGCCCATTCTTTTATTTCACACGTTGCGCAACGCTCTGTTATTCGGGCGTTAAATTCTTCCGCGGTGGGGGTTTGTCCTCGCTCACCGTGCGGGATCTCTTCGTTTATTATGTTTTGCTTTCTTTTGTCCGTCATGATTTATCCGCCTTTAATCTGTATTCGGCTACGCGTACCGCCTCGCCGTATTTGTTTTCAACCGTTATCGTGGTTTTCTCGATCTGCTCGCCGCGCCTTCGTAATTCGCTTATACGGTTCGGCAAACGCATAATGCCGTATAGTCTTAACGTTTCTAAGCTCGTAAGCGATTTACCCGCTTTCAGGTGCTGCATAACGCGCAGCCGCTGACTGCTCTTCGTTGCCGTCGTTTCGTTCATGCTAATTCCCTCCGCGCTTTTAATCCCTGCGCCTTTCCGAACCGCAAGGCATGTTTCTGTCCGAGCGTGAGTTCGCCCTCGATCACTTTCCGCCAATCGCCGCGCAAGCGCTTTGCATGGCGTTCTGCGCGCTTGTAAAGCGGGCTTTCAGGGTGTTCCTGCACTTCCGCCGCGTCCTCGCCGACAAGACCGAATATAGCCCCGAAATGGTATAACGTTCTCTTTTTATTCATTGTTCTGCCCCCTTAAATAAGATCGCGCGGTTCAACGTTCAGAGCCGCCGCCAATCTTTCCAACATAGGAAGAGAGGGGGAGTTTTGCCCCGTTTCATATCCGCATACTGCTTTTTGTGCGATTCCGACTTTCTCGGCAAGCTCTTTCTGTGTCATGTCCGCCGCCCGTCTGATCGCGCGAAGTTTCCGAAGTGGTTTATACTTTGCCATCTTCTTTTTTGTCCTCCTTTCTTTTTTCTTCGTATATTTTTTCAATGATTTCTTGGAATTTGCAAGCCTCGTTGTGCATGCGGTCAAAAAGTATGGCGTTAAGTGTGCTCAAACGGTCATAATCACCGTTTTGAAGTGCGGCGCTTTTTCCTTCGGCATGATCGGTCAATTCCCATATAATTTCGGTTAAATTACGAGAAAGCCGAATTTCCCCTGATAAGTTTTCCAACTCGTCAATAAATTTGTCCATTGTTCCGTTTTCTTGCCCCCTTAGGGGGCGGCGGTTATGCCGCCGCAATCTCCTTGTAATTGATATTTTTAATGCTTTCCAACGCGTACACGAGCGTCAACGGCTTTTCGCTCGGCTCGTCCTTCATGGCGCCCATGGCGATAAGTTCCTCGCGGGTCGTCGGCGTTCCGTCGGCAAGATAATACTCTGTACGGAACTGCGCGGGGTTCATGATCTGCAAATAGAGCTTTGTGGGGTCTTTCTTGCTGCGCACAATGCTTTTGTATTGCGTATGCTCGAACCACGACGGGCGCGTGCTCTCGCGTTCGCCCATTTCCTTGACTGCCGCCAGATTCTCGTAATTACAACCGAATTGCGCGATCAGCTTTGTACGCTTGCGGTAGACGATGCCGCTGCGTTTCTTTTCCGTTTCCGCCTCGATTGCGAAAAATCTGCCGTTCGTAATGTTCTTTGCCAAAATCTCTTCAAGTTTCATTTTTTTACCTCTGATTTTATTTACTTTTTTCGCCCTTCGTGTTATAATCAGAGGGAACGGCGGGCGTTCTTCGTTTCCTCTGTTCGACTGTTTAGAGTTATCGGTGCTTTCCACGGCTGCGCGATAACTCTTTTTTTGTGCCTTCCTCCTTTCAAAAAATCCAACATCTTGGAACTTATAAATAAATTATAATCCAATTATTTGGATTTGTCAAACGATTTTTAGTATAAATATTGCAATTTGTTGGAATATTTTGTATAATTCAAATACGGAGGTGTAACAAATGAGAACTATTAAAGAACTGCAAGAGGAAAGGCAACGGCAAGGAATGACTTATGACGAACTCGCAAGGCGCACAGGTTATTCAAAGTCCACCATAACAAACATTTTTCGGGAATATGTAAAATTTCCTCGCGCCGACACCATGCAAGCCATTGAAAAGGCTTTGGGGATCTCGGACGGTTGGACGGCGGCGGACAGGGCGGCGGGCGTTGTGGAGCGTTTGAGCGTGCCTATAACGGCGGACGAGGACGAAATTCTTACTTTGTTGCGTGAGGTTGAGGAAAAGAAAGGGGCGGCGGCTCGGGAAGTCGCGCAGCGCGTCGTCGTTTCGGTTCTCGAAGAAATGTTAAAATAATAAGAAAAATTTTTGTAAATATGACAGATGCTTGTCATATATGTTATGTTATACTATCAATAAATAAAACATTTGTTTGTTTATAGAGAGGTATAACGTATGACACAGGAAGAAACGAAAACATTTTATGCACAGATCGCCGCCGCCCTGATCGCGCAAGGCGAACGGACGAAGAACGAAATACTTGCCGCTGTACGGTCGGGGACAGACAGCGGAAAAACAGAAACACAAGCGCAATTTTTGGAATTTACCGCAAAGGAGATTTCAAAGATGCCAAAAGGAATAAGAAAAGAGTTCCGCACGAACGGTTTACGGGCGCATATCCGTTACCGCGTTCGGGGGAACTCTGTGAACTACGAAATAAGATGCCGCCGACAAGGAATGAATATCTCGGCAAGCGGCGTTACGGTGGAAGAGGCGAAAGCGCGTTTTATAGAAAAGCTCAACGCGATGCAGAACGGCGGGGACGACGTGCAGAACGTGCCGACGAGTTTCGAGGGGTTCGCGCTGTTCTACTTCGAGAATTACCGCAAAAGGAAAGTTGCCGCCGCCACGTATCGAACCGATTGCAGCAGACTGAAAAACAATATCTTGCCGCACTTCGGTAAAACCCCGCTAAAAAAGATCACTTCGGGAATGTGTCAAAAGCTCATTGACGAATTGACGGACGCGGGAAAGGGGAAAACCGCCGACGAGGTTTTTTCTCTTGTGAACTGCATTTTCAAATACGCCATAAAATACCGTGTGACGGATCGCAACCCGCTTGACATTGTATTGCATAGCAATCACGAGCGAAAGCACGGCGCAGCTCTGACGAAAGAGGAAGAAAAACGATTGCTTGCACAAGCCCCCGAACCGTATAAAACACTGTTTGCGATCGGACTTTATACGGGACTGCGCCCGAACGAATACGCGTCAATCCAAATAGGCGGCGGCATGATCCACGCAAGGAACAGCAAGCGGAAGAACGGAAAAGAGGAAACAAAACGCATTCCGATCACGCCGATGTTGCGCCCGTTCCTGCAAGGCGTTGAGGAAGTGGAAAAGAAAACGCCCGAAAATCTTCGTTATGCTTTTAACGAGGTATTCGGGAACGCTCACAAGCTTTACGACCTGCGTACAACCTTTTACACGCGCTGTAAAGAGTGCGGCATATCAGACGCGGCGCGAAATGAATTTATGGGTCATTCGCTCGGCGCGCTCGGTAACGCCTATACGGATTTATCCGACGAATACTTAAAAAAAGAGGGCGAAAAGCTCGATTACTAAGCGTTTTGCCCCCAATTTGCCCCCAATTTGCCCATATTGTTTGATTGAAAAAGTGCCGAAAAGTGCCAAAAAAAGCCCAAAAACAGGCGAAAAACGCTTATTTTTGGGCTAAAATGGTGACCCGTGCGGGAATTGAACCCACGATACCACCGTAAAAGTGTGGTGTCTTAACCTCTTGACCAACGGGCCGAATATA
>CAJUGP010000059.1:0-539 GCA_910586365.1 uncultured Christensenella sp.
TACACGACGCTCTTCCGATCTGCAGGGCGGCGATGCGCCGTTTATGAATCTGGGCGGCGGCGTGCTGCTCTCGGCGCTATACCGCGAGGGAGATAACAGTTATATGCGTCTTTTTAATCCCTCGGCGCAAGCGGCGGAATGTAAAATCGAGATCGCTTCCCGCCGTATCGCGGAAACGATTCCATTCGGCGCTTATCAGGTAAAAACGTTTCTGATCGGAAACGGAACGTTGCAGTCGGTTAATTTCAAAGGGGAAAAAATATGAAAAAAGCGGCGGTATTTTTATTGTGCGCGGCGTCGGTTATAGGGCTTTGCGCCTGCAATCATTCAAATTTAGGCGATAAGCCGAACGAACCCGACAAAGAACAGACGGAGCAATACAAGTTTCAAGAAAGAACGATCAAAACGGACGGTCAAACGTATATGGACGGTTTGATTTCTTATCCTTCCTCGCTTTGGAACACGCCCGAGTGGGAATACTGTTCCGATCTCGATTTCGGCGGAGTAGGCGACGTAAAGGGAATTTTTTATACTTCCCC
>CAJUGP010000059.1:549-8500 GCA_910586365.1 uncultured Christensenella sp.
AAATCGCCGCCTATATCGGATTTCCGCAAGGCGCTTCGCAAACGTCGAAAGTGCCCGCAATCGTGCTCGTTCACGGCGGACTCGGTACGGCTATACCCGATTGGGTAAAATATTGGAACGATTTCGGTTTTGCGGCAATTTCGATCGATACGGAAGGCGCCGAACCCGTGGCGGGCGTGAGCAACTATAACTGCAAGCATATCGAACAAAACCGATATGCGGGCGACGAGCAGTATACCAACGGACCCACAAACAACGGTTTCGGCGATTATAACGAGGATATTGAAAATCAGTGGTTTTATCACGCGACTTCGGCTACGATTTTGGCATGTTCGCTTATAAGCTCCTTCGATTGCGTCGATACGCAAAAAATCGGCGTAACGGGGATTTCCTGGGGCGGCATGATCACCAACGTAGTCGCGGGGTACGACGATCGCTTTTCGTTTGCGATGCCCGTATACGGCGCGCTCTCGCTGACGCAATCCTGTTCGGGGTTCGCTACCATTTATCCGACGGACGGCGATCAAATTTCCGCAAAGCGTTGGGATACGTTAGAGCCGTTAAAGCAAACGAATTGCAGGGTTTTCAACGTGAACAGCATAAACGATCAGGCTTTTTCTTTCGATGCGTCGAGCCGCTGTTCGGAGGTTTGCAACGGCTTCGTTTTGTTCAAAAGAACGTTCCCTCACGGGCAGGAATACGGCGCGTACGAAACCAATCTTCCCATGTTCGCCAAGTATTTTTGCGGCATGGAGAGCGAATACGTAGAGGTGATGCAACATCCTACGAAAGAAAACCCCGCGCTCCAATTGCGTCCGTACGGCGAAGCGAAAATCGACAAGATCACCATTCGTTATACTTCTTCTCCGCTTCCCAACAAAAACGCGCAATGGAAAGGCAGAACGGTGAACGTTGTGGACGGCGTGTTCGGTTACGATCTTACGATCCCCGCCGAAGCGACTTATTTCTACGTGCAAATTACCTACAATAATAATTTGGAAGTTTCGAGCTATCTTGTAAATAACGGTTAAGGGGGCAATTATGAAGAAAAAGTTTTGTTGTAAAAGATTGGCGGCGCTTGTGGTCTGCGGGTTGATGTTCTCGCTCGCAGCTGCGTGCGCTGCGCCCGACGGCGGAAAGAACGACGGCGGCGACGAAGAACAAAAGCTTTTGACGGTAGAGGAAATTATGTCGCAATATAGCGCAGCATCTTTGAAATGCGATAAATATTCTTTGACGAAATATACGAAGCCCTATTGGGCAAGTCAGATCATTTATAACGAAACGGTTTGCTTTTACGAAGACGAGGGCGCCGTTGCCGATAAAAAGCTGATGTATCATCCCGCAAAGATTTTAGAGGTGCGCAGCTATGATCTGAATACGCTATACGCGGAGGGAACGGATTACGAAATGACCGAAGAGGGTTTGCGTTACATAGAGGGTTCTTCCATTCCCACAACCAATTTCGATTATTATTATCTCGACGCGCCGCTCGATGCGAATGCGGCATTCCGTTCGGAAAAGTATCCCGAAAAATACGTGGCTTACGAGGAATTCGCGCGTTTCCCGAGCAAAACGGTGTGCGTTACCTACATCAGAACGGAGGAATGGAGCGGTCCCGAGCAGCCTTATTCCGAAAAACTTTCCGTTTTGGAGCAGAAGCTCGAAAAGAAAGAAAACGTTACGCTGCTCTTTTACGGCGACAGTATCATGGAAGGGTGCAACGCCAGCGGTTTCCGTAATATCGAACCGAAAATGCCGCGGTTTTCCGATTTGGTGACGAAGAAGCTTTCTTCTTATTACGGCTACAATGGCGATACGAAAATTACGGCGCACAACACTGCCGTGGGCGGGTGGCTCAGCTCTACGGGCGTGGAGCGCTGGAAGAAGCAAAACGACGGGATCGTGCCCGATCTGCTCGTTCTCCATTTCGGTTGTAACGACGGAACGTTCAGCGCTTCGCCGGAATCGGTAACCGCAAATCTTCGTAATATGATCAACAAGGCGTTGGCGCTTAATCCGGATTGCGCGATTATTGTTTTCTCTTCGACCATTCCCAACACCGACGCGTATACTTCCGAAAGCGAAGCGGTTGTAAGAAAATTTTATAACAATCAAGACGTTTACGAAGATTATTTTTGCGATTTGGCAAACGAGTTCGACCATGCCTTTTGCGTAAAAGTAACGACGTTCCAAAAATGGTTGACGGAGCGCAAGGACTTTATCGATATCAGCGCAAGCAATATTTCGCATCCCAACGATTTCTTTGCGCGTTATTTGGCGCAAGCCATTCTATCGGCGATCATCAAAAATTATAATTGATCGATAACAAATTTATGAAAGATAAATATTATATCGGCTTGGATATCGGCGGCACGAAATGCGCGACGACGCTTGCGCAAATCGATGGCGAACCGAACATTTTGAGCAAAGAGAGCTTTGCGACCGAAGGGCGTTCGCCCGAAGAAACGTTGTCGCTGTTTGCAAAGTTTATCCGAAAGCATGAAAAGAAGAGCCTTTCGGGCATCGGCATCAGCTGCGGCGGACCGCTCGACAGCAAACGGGGGGTGATCATGTCGCCCCCGAGCCTTGCGGATTGGAAAGATATCCCCGTCGTAGATTATTTTCGGAAAGAATTTCACGTTCCCGTTTATTTGCAGAACGACGCCAACGCCTGCGCGGTTGCCGAATGGAAGTTCGGCGCGGGAAAGGGGACGTCGAATATGGTTTTCCTCACGTTCGGAACGGGACTCGGCGCGGGACTCATTCTTAACGGGAAGCTTTACAGCGGTGCGAACGACAACGCTGGCGAGATCGGGCATGTTCGTTTAACGGATGAAGGACCGTACGGCTATTACAAATACGGTTCCTGCGAAGGGTATTGCAGCGGCGGCGGGATCGCGCGGTTAGCGCAGTTGATGCGAAACAGGCGGCGCGGCGAAACCGTCGGGCAGGATACAGAGCAGGCGGAAAGCGAACGCCTTACGGCGAAAGAGCTTGCCGAACGCGCGCGGCAGGGCGACGAGTTTGCGCTGTCCGTGTTTCGGGAAAGCGGCAAAATGTTCGGAAGAACGCTGAGTATTCTTGTCGATCTCATCAACCCCGAAAAAATCATAGTCGGCGGCGTGTTTATGCGCGCGGGCGATCTTCTGTTTGCGGAAGCGGATAAGGTAATGCGGCAGGAATGTCTTTCTTACAGCTATCATGCCGTTTCGGTCGAGCCTGCGGGTTTGGGCGAAAACGTCGGCGATTACGCCGCCCTTGCAGTCGCGCGGGGCGATTTCTGACGGTGAATGGTTAGACCTTAAAATTTTGAGAAAGGAGATACAAACATGAAAACGGTAAAAGAAAAATATTTAGTCGTCGGCGCAGATTTTGCAGGGTATCCGCTGAAAGAAGCGGTGTGCGAGCATTTGCGCAAAAAAGGGTGGAAGATCGAGGATCTAGGCGTGAAAGAGAACAGCGATCCGAACGATACCGAAAATATGTTTCACCGCGTGGGACTGCGCGTAGGGGCGAAGATCAGCGAGGGAGAATACGAACGCGCACTCATTTTCTGCGGTACGGGCATGGGGATACATATTGCCGCGAGCAAGTGTCCGCACGTGCATGCGGGCGTCGTGGAGAGCCTGCCCGCCGCGATCAGAGCGATTACGGGCAACGGGGTGAACGTTTTGGCAATGGGCGCGTTCTACGTCGCGCCGCAAACGGCGTGCGACATAGCGGACGCATATCTTGCCAATTCGTTGGGCAGCGGCTGGGAATGGTGGCACAATTTCTACGAGTTCCATAAACTTGCAATCGACGAATTGGAATCGTTCGATTATGAAACATACAAGGCGAACGGATTTAAGATGGAGCATTTAGGCGATTACGACTTGACGCTCGATTTCGACAAAAAACCCGAATATAACGGGCGATCGGAAAGGTGCGATAGGAAGACGATAGAATGAATACGGGAACTGAAAAAATTTTAGAGGATACGATTATCCGTTATCCTGCGCTGAAAGGAGAAAAAGAAAATCTTTTAACGGCGTTCGAGGCGATCAAGAACGGTTTTGAACAGGGCGGAAAGTTGTACTTATGCGGAAACGGGGGCAGTGCTTCCGATTGCGAGCATATTGCAGGCGAACTCCTGAAAAGTTTCAAAATGCCCCGTCCGCTTAAAGGGGACTTCGCCGCTTTACTTGCGGCGCACGGAGAGGACGGCAAGGCGCTTGCAGAGCGTTTGGAAGGCGGTTTGCCCGCGATTTCTCTTTGCGGTCATCCTGCTTTTTCTACGGCGTTCGTAAACGATAACGATCCGTATCTCGGATTCGCGCAACAGCTAAACGTTTGGGGTGCACCGAATGATGTCTTGCTTGCAATCTCCACGTCGGGAAACTCGAAAAACTGTGTGTTTGCGGCTATCGCGGCAAAGGCGAAAAACATGAAGGTGGTTTTTCTCGGCGGCGGCAACGGCGGAAGGCTGAAAGATATTGCCGACGTTTCCGTTATCGTGCCCGAGCGTGAAACCTATAAGGTTCAGGAATTGCATTTGCCTGTGTATCACTGTTTATGTGCCATGTTGGAGCATGAGTTTTTCTATCGTGAAAAATACTAAATCATAGATTACATAAGATTATAAAAAGACCGCATTGCTTTGCGGTCTTTTTTGGTGTTCCCGGCGGGAATCGAACCCACAACGGCCCCTTAGGAGGGGGCTGTTATATCCGTTTAACTACGGAAACATTATTATAATCATACCCCATTTTTACAAAGAAAGCAACTGTTTTGCAAAAATTTTATCATGAAATCTACGGCAGAGGAAATGATTTCACGTAAATCAAATTGACATTAATTTTATTTTTTGGTAGAATTTTCTTATTGCTATGTTGGGAGAGCAACTTGAAGAAGCGTGCAAAAAAGACAAAATGGGTAAAACGCAGACATGCAAGAGTGTTTGCTTTTTTGCGCGTCGTCATGCGTCCGTTTTGCAGGTTGCGTTACGGGTTTCGGGCGGAACGCTGCAATTTGCCCAAAGAGCCGTATCTTATTATTTCCAACCACCAAATGGCGTTGGATCAGTTCTTTTTGTCGTTGTCGTTTTCTTTTCCCATTTACTTTATCGCTTCCGACGATATTTTTAATCTGAAAATCTCGCCGCTTATCGAATATCTTGTAGCGCCCATACCGAAGAGCAAATCATTCGCCGATATTACAGCGATCATGAACGTATTCCGCGTGATCAAGGAAGGCGGCGCAGTGGGCGTTTGCCCCGAGGGAAACCGTACGATTTCGGGCGGACAGTGGGAAATGGGCGACGCGATCGCCAAGCTTGCCAAGAGTTTGAAAGTTCCGCTCGTGATCCATAACGTTTGCGGGGGATACGGTACCGATCCGCGTTGGGGGCACGGCGTGCGAAAGGGGCGTATGCGCGGATTTGTGCGGCGCGTCGTTTCGGCGGAAGAACTTGCCGCCCTTTCGGTGGAAGAAGTTTTTACGATTATCAAAAACGAATTGACGGTGGACGACACGCAATCGGGCATCGCGTTCCGCAGCCGAAAACGCGCGGAATATATCGAACGCGCGCTATATCTGTGTCCGCAATGCGGCGGCGTTTCGACGATCGTATCCCGCAAAGCGGCGTTTCGCTGTAAGCAGTGTAATTGCGCTTCGACCTATACGCCTTATCTGAAAATATCGCCGCCCGTGCGGCAGTTCGATCGGATTTACGAGTGGTTCGAGTGGGAACGTGAAGAAATTGTAAACAAAGTACTTGCGGGCGAAGTTGTTTCGGATAAAGAGATTTTGTTCCGCGAAAGCGTAAAGTTTCAGAAAAAGAAGAAGCTGGCGGGGGATCGCGTGGCGATCGACGCGCATCATCTGACGGTTTCGCAAAAAAACGGACAAAGCGTATATCCGCTCGACGAAATAAGCGCGCTGACCATGTTGGGTAAAAAAAAGTTTAATTTTTATCACGGCGGAAAAATCTTACAGGTGAAGGGCGGAAAGCGTTTTTGCGCGATCAAATACGTACACATTTTTGAAGGGCTGCGCCAAAGGCGGAGCAATTCCGACGGGAGGGAACTATGAATTACGCAGGTTTAGGCGTTTGGTCGGTACTTATTATCATTGCGGTGCTGCTTTTCAGCTTGCTGCTCGGGAATATTCTGCGGCATTTTATTCCTGCATTGAAAAAATCGCTGATCCCCGTTTCGGTGTTGGGCGGTCTGCTGCTTTTGATTGTTTCCACGATCACGTATTATTGCGCAGGCGAATACTTTTTCAATCTTCCGCTCTTCGGCGGCAACGGCGAAGGCGGACGGATGAGCGGCATGAACGTGCTCGAAGTGCTTACGTATCACTGTTTGGGCATCGGCTTCGTTGCGACGGGCATGCGTTCTTCCAAAAAGAAATTCGGGAAAAAGAGAGCGGGCGAAATCTTCGATTCGGGGCTTGTGACCGTAAACGGCTATCTTGTGCAGGCGTTTATCGGATTGGCAATCACCTTAGTCGGAGCCTATCTTCTGCATACCGACGGTCTTATTTCCGCGGCGGGCATTTTGCTCGCGTTCGGGTTCGGGCAGGGTACGGGGCAGGCGCTCAATTACGGCAATATTTTTGAAAAAGAATACGGCTTTACGGGGGGGGGTAATTTCGGATTGACGATCGCGGCGCTCGGCTTCCTCGTTGCGTGCATCGTCGGCGTGATCTACATCAACGTCATGCGCCGCAGAGGGCAGATCAAAATCGTCGAACGCGAAAAAGAAAACAACCTTTCCGATTACGAGGACGAAAACGAAATTTCGATCGTGTCGTCAATGGACAAACTCACCGTGCAGGTGGCGATCGTGCTGGCAATCTACGGCGCGTCGTTCGGGTTGATGTACGGACTTTCGGCGCTGATTCCTTCGCTTGCGAACACGCTGTTCGGGTTTAATTTCTTTATCGGCGTGTTGCTGACGCTTCCCGTGAAAGCGGTGCTCAATAAACTTTACGATAAAAAGATCATTAAAAAGCAGATCGTCAATAATTTCATGATGGATCGGATCGGCGGTTTTGCGTTCGACCTCATGATCGTGGCGGGCGTTGCTGCCATTCAGATCCCGCTTTTGACGTCGTATTGGGGCTTGTTGTTGATCTTGGCGGTCTCGGGTGCGCTCGTCACGGTGTTTTACGTGAATTTTGTGTGCAAACGGCAGTTCGGGGTGTACCGTCACGAGCAGTTCCTTGCCTTCTTCGGCATGCTGACGGGTACGGCGAGTACGGGCATGATCTTGCTGCGCGAGATTGACGGAACGTACCGCACGCCCGCAAGCGAAAATCTTGTTTATCAAACCGCTCCCGCCATGGTGTTCGGTTTCCCGCTCATGTTTTTGGCGACTTACGCGCCGACGAGCGATCTTGCGGCGCTTATCACCTGTTTGATCGTGGGCGCGTCGTTCGTCGTTCTCAATCTCGTACTCTTCCGTAATCGCATTTTTAAGCGAAGGAAAGCCGAAGGGGCGGCGGAGAACGCGGAACAGGAAGGCGCGCTTTCGCCCGATACGGAAGAAAGCGTTCCATCGGATCGCGGCGGAGCGGAAAGCGAACCTTCTTCCGACGATACGCAGTAAAGAATAAAGCTCTCGGACAAGTTGTCCGAGAGCTTTTCGGAATGACAGTAGGGCGTTCTGTCACGTTGAGCGAAGTCGAAACGTCTTGGATTCCTCAACTGCGTTCGGAATGACAGTAGGACGCGGCAATGGTGCGTGCGGAATGACAGAGGGGCGTTCTGTCACGTTGAGCGAAGTCGAAACGTCTCAGATTCCTCGACTATGCTCGGAATGACAGTAGGGCGCGGCGATGGTGCGTGCGGAATGACAGAGGGGCATTCTGTCACGTTGAGCGAAGTCGAAACGTCTTGGATTCCTCAACTGCGTTCGGAATGACAGTAGGACGCGGCAATGGTGCGTGCGGAATGACAGAG
>CAJUGP010000060.1 GCA_910586365.1 uncultured Christensenella sp.
ATCTACACTAATCTTAACACTCTTTCCCTACACGACGCTCTTCCGATCTGGAACGCACAAACCCTCCGCTCAAGCGGAGGGTTTGTGCGTAAAAACATTGTGCAAATTTCGGATTTCGTGTATAATGATAGTATGGAGCAGCAAAAAAGGGGAATCGCCGTCAGCATTGTCGGCATTATATTGAATTTATTGTTGGCGGGCGGGAAGATCGCGGTCGGCATGATTTTTTCGCTCGTATCGGTCGTGGCGGACGGCGTGAACAATCTGAGCGACTGCGGCAGCGGGATCGTGCTGCTCGTTTCCATGCGGATCGCGCAAAAGCCCGCCGATCGGGAACACCCTTACGGGCATCAGCGCGCGGAATACGTGGCTTCGATGCTCATCGGCTGTTTGATCTTGGTATTCGCCGTCGAGTTGGCGCGCGAATCGATCGAAAAATGCGTGGCGGGCACGCTGTCGCAGGGGAATATCTGGCTTTATGTGGTGCTCGGCGTTTCCATTGCGGTGAAGGCGGGCATGGCGGCAATGTACGGCGCGCAGGCGAAACGGCAGCGTTCGCAATCGCTGCGGGCGGCTGCGCTCGACAGCATGAGCGACTGCGCCGCCACGGCTGCCGTAATCGTCGGAATCGCGATCGCGCAATTCGCTTCGCTTCCCGCCGACGGGTACGCGGGGCTGCTCGTCGCGGTGTTTATCGGCTGGGAGAGCGTTTCGGTGCTGCGCGAGGCAGGCTCGTCGCTGCTCGGCACGGCGCCCGACGCGGCGCTTTGCGACCGCGTGCGCGAGGTCATCTTGGCGGGCGAGGGCGTGCTCGGCGTGCACGATCTGCGCATTTACCGTTACGGTCCCGATAAATTTTTTGCGACCGCTCACGTCGAAACGGACGCTTCGCTGCCCGCCGTCGTCACGCACGGGAATATCGACGAGGTGGAACGCGCCGTCGAGCGGGAAACGGGCGTGATTCTGACGGGGCACTGCGATCCCGTTTCGTACGGCGACGAGGAGTCGCTCGAACTCGAAACGCGCATCCGCGCCGCCGTGACGGGAATGTACGAAAACATGGATCTGCACGATTTCCGTTTGGTGCGCGGCGCGCGCACGAAAGCGGTGTTCGAGGTGGGCGTGCCGTACGACTGCAAGGAAAAGGACGAAAAAATCCGCAACGACGTGTTGGCGGCGGTAAAAATCATTACCGATATCGAAACGGTCGTAACGGTGGAACGGGAATAAGGAAAATTATTCCCGTATTTTTTTTATTCAATTTGCGCTTAAAATATTGTTTTTTTACGAAAAAAATGTTACAATGAAAAACAATGGGAATCTTTTATATCGTTCGCGCCCGTTCGGGCGCAGCGGGTTTTTTCGGGGAGAATGCAAAATATGATTAAAATTATCGTAGACGCAATGGGCGGCGACAACGCGCCCGTCGAAATCGTAAAAGGAGCGATCGACGCGCTGCCGCTGCGCGACAACTTCATGATCGTCTTTACGGGCGACGAAAGTATTATCAAGCACGAGCTTGCAAAATACAAATACGATGCCGCGCGCGTGGAGATCGTGCATACGAGCGAGGTCATCACGAACGACGACGTTCCCACGATAGCCGTGCGCCGCAAACGCGACAGCTCGCTCGTCGTGGGGCTGAAAATGTTAAAAGAATGCGAAAACGCGGGCGGATTCGTTTCGGCGGGTTCGACGGGCGCGGTGCTCACGGGCGGCATCATGTTCGTGGGCAGGATCAAGGGCGTTATGCGCCCCGCGCTCTGCCCCGGTATTCCCAACGTGCGCGGCACGCAAACGCTTTTATGCGACTGCGGCGCGAACGCGGAGTGCAAGCCGCAGTATCTCGTGCAGTTTGGCATCATGGCGTCCGCATACGCCAAAGCGGCTTTCGGCATCGAAAATCCGCGCGTCGGATTGGTGACGAACGGCGCGGAAGAGCATAAGGGCGATCCCCTTCATCAGGAAGCGCATCAGCTCATGAAGGCGTGCCCCGCCATAAATTTTGCGGGCAACGTCGAAGGACGCGAGATCATGTACGGCGATATCGACGTCGCGGTTACAGACGGATTCTCGGGCAATATCGCGCTCAAAGCGATCGAGGGCTGCGGCAAGACGGTCGCGTCGGTGTTAAGCACCGAATTCCGCCGTTCGGCGGGCAGTAAGCTCAGTTATCTGTTTGCGAAAAAACCGATCAACAAATTGAAAAACATGCTCGACTATTCCAAAATGGGCGGATCGGTGTTTTTGGGACTGAAAAAAGTGGTCGTCAAATCGCACGGATCGTCCAAGGCGAAATCGATCACCCCTTCGGTTTTACAGGCGCTCGACGCCTGCCGCGGCAACTTGATCCACGATATCGAAACGCGGCTCGAAAACATGCCCGTTTCGGAGGAAGCGGGTGAATAACGGGCAGGATTGGACGGAAGAGACCGTTCGCGCGGCGGAACACGCCCTCGGGTATACCTTTTGCGATAAGGAACTGCTGCGCAAGGCGTTCACGCACCCGTCTTATAAAAATTTCCGCGCCTGCGAGGATAACGATCAGTTGGAATTTTTGGGCGACGCCGTTTTACAGCTCTGCGTAAGCGAAAAGATTTATGCGGAGCAGCCCGCTTTAACCGCGGGCGAGATGACCGAGGCGCGAAAAAAATGCGTTTCCAAGGAAGCGCTGACGGCGGCGGAGCGCCGCGCCGATCTCATGCGGTTTTTGCGCTATTCGGGCGGAAAAGAGAATTTGGCGGGCAAGACCAATTCCAATCTGTTCGAGGCGGTTACGGCGGCGATCTATCTCGACGGCGGAAAGCAGGCGGCGGAAAAGTTTCTTTTTGCGTATATTCAGCCGCTCGAAACGCGCGATTATATTTCCGAATTGCAGGTATACGTGCAGAATCTTATTAAAAAGCCGCCCGTTTATAGCGAGGAAGGGGAAGAAAACGGAATGTTCCGTATTCGCGCCGAAGCGCTCGGAAAAAGCGCGCGCGGCAGCGGCGAAAGTAAACAGATTGCCAAAACGCAGGCGGCGGAACGGTTGCTGCGCGCGTTAAAAATGAGGGATAAAGATGAATTTTAAGGAAATACGGCTTGTCGGATTCAAATCGTTTGCCGATAAAACTTCGGTCAAGTTCGACGACGGCGTAACGTGTATCGTCGGACCGAACGGGTGCGGAAAGTCCAACGTATCCGACGCGGTGCGCTGGGTGCTGGGCGAACAGTCGGCGAAATCGATGCGCGGTACCGCCATGGCGGACGTTATCTTCAACGGCGCGGATACGCGCCGCGCGCTTTCCTATTGCGAAGTCACGCTTGTGTTCGATAACTCCACGCACATGTTCGATATCGAGTACGAAGAGGTCGCCATGACCCGCAGGCTTTACCGCTCGGGCGAGAGCGAATATCTCTTGAACATGCAGCCCTGCCGCATGAAAGACATCGTCACTTTGCTGCACGGCGTTGGTATCGGAAAAGAGGGGTATTCGATCATCGGTCAGGGCAAGGTCGATCAGATCATGAGCGCGAAGCCCGAGGATCGCCGCGCGATCTTTGAAGAAGCGACGGGCGTCATGAAGTTCAAATCGCAAAAGGGCGAAATCGAACGCAAGCTCGAAAACGCGCAGGACAATCTTACCGTATTTTTACAAAGACTCGACGAAAAAGAGCATCAGCTCCGCCCGCTTGAAAAACAGGCGGAAACGGCGATCAAATACCGCGAGCTGAGCGAAAAACTGCGCTACGAAGAGGTGAACAGTTATCTCTTGCGTTACGACGGGTTTGCGAGCGAAACGCAGGCGTACCGCGCCGAGATCGAGAAAGCGGACAAGGGACTTGCCGAGATCGGCGCACGCATCGAGGAAACCGAAAAACAGGGCGCCGCCGACCGCGAAATCGTATCGCGCTCGGACGAGCAGCTGCGCTCCGTAAACGAAAAGCTGCGCTTGTTTGAAGTCGGCATGGAGCATAAAACGGGCGAGGCGAAGGTCATCGGCGAGCGGATCAAGTCGCAGCAGCGTCAGCTTTCCGCCTCCACCGAGGAGCTGCAGTATTCGCTCAGCCGTATCGGGGAGATCGAGAATTTAGTCGAAAAGAGCGTGAAAACGCGCGAAAGCGGGCAGAAGCGCGCCGAAAAGATCATGGGCGAATGCGAAGCGTTGGCGCGTCGGGTCGCGGAAGCGAACGCGCGCGTCGTCGCTTACGAACGGGTGTTCGACGAAAAACGCGCAAGCGAGCTTTCGTCGGTGGAAAACCTTGCCGATATCCGCGCGAAGGCGGGCAGCCTTTCGGCACGGCGCGACGCCGCGAGCGAACGGATCGCCGAAGTCGAACAGGCGATCAAAAAAGCGCGCGCGCAGCAGGAAGAATACAACCGCCAGATCGAGGAATGCCGCAAGCAGAAGGCGGCGTGCGAAAAATTCCTCGAAGAAAAACCGCAGCGCGACCGTGAAATCGCCGACGAACTTGCTGCCCTTGTCCGTTCCAGACAGAAGGTAACGGAAGAGATGATCGACTGCAATACCTCGATCGCCAATTTTGAAAACAATCTTGAATTTTACAAGGGTCTGAAAAACCGCTTCGACGGCTACCGCGACAGCGTGCGCGCGTTGCAGATCAAAGCGCAAAAGGATCAGGCGCTCGGCGCAAAGATCAAAGGCGCGATTGCCGACATCGTTTCGACCGAAAAACGGTACGAAGTGGCGATCGAAACGGCGTTCGGCGCGGCGATGCAGAACCTCGTCACCGCGACCGAGGACGACGCGCGCGATCTGATTCAGTATTTGAAGCAGACGGGCGGCGGCATCGTCACGTTCCTGCCCGTTTCCGCCATGCGCGCGCGGGGCAACAGCCGCGAAATCGAACGCGCGCTGAGCGAAGAAGGCGCGCTCGGGCTTGCCGAAGAGCTTGTTACATACGATTCGTATTATTCCAACATTATCCGCAACCTTTTGGGCAATACGCTTATCTGCGACGATATCCGCAACGCCACGCGCATCGCAAAG
Source organism: uncultured Christensenella sp. (assembly GCA_910586365.1). Classification (GTDB taxonomy): domain Bacteria; phylum Bacillota; class Clostridia; order Christensenellales; family Borkfalkiaceae; genus Gallimonas. Next base: position 4,995 of record CAJUGP010000060.1, read on the forward strand.
CGTTATCCGCGCGCGTTCAAGATCGTCACGCTCGACGGCGACACGATCGCAACGAGCGGCGCCATGACGGGCGGTTCGCGCAGGAAGGAAAGCGGCAATCTGCTTGCGAGCGCGCGAAACATAAAAGAGTGCGAGGATACGATCGAACGGAAAAAGGCCATCGCAGAAAAATTGAAAAAAGCGCTCGAAGCGTGCGAAAACGACATTAAGGAAACGGGTGCGCAGCGCGATGCGTTCCGTATCCGCGCGCAGGAAGAAACGGCGAACTTCGCCGCGCTCGGGCAGCGTTTGTCCGCGCTCGAAACGCTGGAAGGCGAAGCGACGCATAACGTCGAAGAATATACCGCGCTGCTCGATCGGTTAAAACATACCGTAAATTCGTTCGAGAACGAGGCGCTCACCGCCGCGGAAACCGAGGATGCCCTCAACAGGATCCGTTCGGAAGCGGCGCAGGACGCGGCGAAACAGCAAGCCGAAAGCGAAAAGCTCAAAGCGGAGCGCGATGCGCTTACGCAGCAGCTGCAGGAACTGCGCGTAGAGCAAGCCGCGATCGACAGCGCGCGCGCGGCGGAAGAGGCGAGCGTGCAGCGGCTTCAAAACGAGCGAACGGCGCTTTTGCAGCGCGCGGAGGATGCGCGCGCGAACATTGCGCGCATGAACCAACTCATCGAACAGCTCAAACTCGACGAGGAGCGCGCCGCGCTTACGCAGGAAGAACAGCACACGGTTGCCGTGTTGCGCGGAAGGCTGAAAGAAATCGAAGAGGAAAAAAAGGCGGTGAACGAACGGCTCGCCGCGCTCGACGGCGAAAAACGCGAACTCATCACGCGGCAGATGACGCTGACCGATAAAAAGCACGAAGGAGAGATGAACATTTCCAAAGCCGAAGCGTATCTCGAAAATATGCAGCAGCGCATCATGGAAACGTACAATCTCGACTACGACGGCGCGCAAACGCTGCGCGATCCCGAATATAACGACGAGCAATCGTATTCGCGTATCAACGGATTAAAGCGTTCGATCGGAATGCTCGGCAATATCAACCACAACGCCGAAGAGGATTATGCGAATTTGCTTGCGGAATACACCGAGATGACGGCGCAAAAAGAGGATCTCGAAAAGGGTATCCTCGATCTGACTTCCGTTCTTACGCAGCTCAAAGACGAAATCAAAACCAAGTTCGACAAAGGCTTTAACGAGATCAACGACAACTTTACGCAGATCTTCAAAGAGCTGTTCGGCGGCGGAAAGGCGAACATGGAGCTTGATTATACCGACTGCGACGATCCGCTCAACGCGGGCGTGGAGATCGTTGCCTGTCCCCCCGGCAAGAAGCTGACGAAGATATCGCTGCTTTCGGGCGGGGAGCGCGCGTTCACCGCGATCGCCATACTGTTCGCTATTTTGAAATCGCGTCCCATGCCGTTCTGTATTCTCGACGAGATCGAGGCGGCGCTCGACGAAGCGAACGTCGACCGCTTTGCGCGGTATCTCAAAAAGTTCTCGAAGGAAACGCAGTTCATCGTCATCACGCACAGAAAACCGACGATGAATCAGGCGGACACGCTCTTCGGCGTAACCATGGAAGAGAAGGGCGTGAGTAAAATCGTTTCGGTCAAGCTTTCCGAGGTCGAAAGCAGGCTGGGCGGCGATACCGTTCTGTGAGTTCACGATTTTCTTTTTGTCGCTCTCGGATACATATTCTTTCGGCGCCAAGCAAATTAATTTTGTGAAGGAGATCATATGGGTTTTTTCGGAAAAATTAAAAACGCGTTGAGAAAGACCAAAGACAACATGGCGCATAAATTGCGCCAGCTCTTTCTGAAAAATAAAATCGGCAACGAATTTTACGACGAGCTGGTCGAAATCCTCATTTCGTCCGACGTTTCGGTGCAGACGGCGGAGGAGGTCGTCGAGGAAGTGAAAGAAGAGGCGATCGGAAATAAGGTGAAAGACGAGGAATTCGTCACGAATCTATTGAAGGACGTACTCGAAGAAACGCTTACGCAAGCCGAGATTCCGCAGATTTCTTATCCTTGCGTGATCATGCTTGTGGGCGTGAACGGCGTGGGAAAAACGACGACGATCGGCAAGCTTGCAAACTATTTCGTATCGCAGAAGAAGAGCGTGACCGTGGCGGCGGCGGATACCTTCCGCGCGGCGGCGAGCGATCAGCTATCCGTTTGGGCGGACAGGGCGAAGGTGCGCATCGTCAAACACGAAGAGGGGAGCGATCCTTCCGCCGTCATCTTCGACGCCGTTTCGTCCGCAAAAGCGAAGGGAACGGACGTCGTGCTCGTGGATACCGCGGGCAGACTGCACGTCAAAGAAAATCTCATGAAAGAATTGCAGAAGATGGACAGAGTCGTTTCGCGCGAATATCCCGAGGCGGCGTTTTATAAATTGCTCGTGCTCGACGCGACCACGGGGCAGAACGCCGTTTCGCAGGCGCGCGTGTTCGACGAGGCGGTGGAACTTGACGGCATCGTGCTCACCAAGCTCGACGGCACGGCGAAGGGCGGCTTCGTGTTTTCGCTCTGCGGAGAGTTGGGCATTCCCGTCATGTTCGCGGGCGTGGGCGAAAAGCTCGACGATCTCGTGCCCTTCGACGCCGAAGAATTCGTGGAAGGATTCGTTTGATTAAAAATTGACAAAGAGATTTGCGGCATTGCAAAACGCGTTTGCTTGTAATCGGGCGTGCGGCGGTGTATCATCGAAGAAAAAAAGAGGTGTTTTATGAAAAAAATCAATCTCGTTTTTTCTCTGCTGACCGCGGCGGTTTTGCTTGCGGGGTTCGTACATGTCGGCGTTGTAATGGGTATAGTTGCGAACGATCCCTATACGGGTTTTCCCGGCGCGGCGTCGTTTGTATTTTCGATCCCGTATGCAATCGGCGCGGCGGCGGTCGCGGCGGTGTGGCTGACGGTATTTCTCGTCAAAAAAGATAAGGGGAACAGGGAAAAGAAGTGACGTTCGGGCAGAAACTTTATACGCTGCGCGAGGAACGCGGTTGGTCGCAGGAAGACCTTGCCGAAAAAGCGGACGTTTCGCGGCAGACCGTTTCCAACTGGGAAAACGACAAAGTGCAGATCGACGCGGAAAAACTAAAACGGCTTTCCGAGGTGTTCGGGGTAGGCATGGACGAATTGTACGCCGCCGATACCGCAATCCCGAAAGCCGAACCGCAGGCAAAAAACAAACGCATTACGCTTGCGGTCGTCATTGTTTTGATTTTTTTGGCGCTCTCTTCTCTCGTGCTTGCCGTGATAGGTTTGTGCCGTTCGGATACGGGGCAAACCTCTTCGGCGATCGCGCTTACGGGTGTGGCGGGGCTGTGTATTGCCGCTGCGGCGTCGGCGGTTGTTCTTACCGTCTGCGCGGTTTATTTGATCAAGTATTTCAAAAAGAAATAGAAAACGCGGGGGCGCCCTCTTTTGCAAAGA
>CAJUGP010000061.1 GCA_910586365.1 uncultured Christensenella sp.
ATTTCGCATCGGAATCCGAAATGAACGACTGGACAGTCGCGCCCGCCGCAGGACTGACCGCCGAAGTAACGCGCAGCAAACTGCAACTCAAAGCGACGGCGAGCAAGGTTAGCGAAATGCAGATCACGACGAACAATTTCAACGTCGAGGCGAAGTATACGCCCTTCCTGCGGATCGCCTTTTCCTTCGATGCGACGACGCAGTTCGATCTCGACGATTTATATGTGGAATGGCAGACTTCCGATTCGCCGAACTGGTCGCCTGATAAATGCGTGAAGTTTTCCGATTTCTCGACGCGCGGCTATGCGCTCGGGTCGGAGGCGGTCGTGCAGGAAGATTACGCGTTCCCCATGTATCTCAACGAGAATTGGCTCGAAAATTTTTACGGCGACCGCACGATCACCGCGCTGCGCATCACGCTCAAAGGCAAAGAACCGTTCCGCGGTACGCTCAGCTTCGATTTCATCGCGTCGGACTTCGACGACAGGCAGGTTATCAACAACTGCAATTATATTCTTGCGGCGAAGAACAATCTTGAATTCTCGCGCGATCGGGAATTGCTGGAAAAAGTTATGCCTCATGCCAGAAAGGCGATGAATTTCATGCTTTATACGTTAGACGGCGACAGCGGGCTGATCAGCACCGAATATCTTGTGGGACATTTCAGCGACGGATTTCACGCCACGGGCACGGGCATCGGCAACGGCTATTGGGACGTCGACGCTTTCCCGACGGTCAACCTCTATTGTAACATTTCGTATTACAACGCGCTCGTCGCCATGAAGTATCTCGAAGACATGGCGGAAAGCATGAACATTCCCTTTGAAGAAGTGCAAACGGCGAATGCGCGGATGAACGGTTACGATACCTATACCGCGCAGACGAAAGAAAGTCTCGAAGGCTTGATCGCAACGTGCAAACGCCGCGTGCAAAGCGAGTTCTGGAACGAAGAAACGGGCAGGTTCCACGTCGGGTATTACGACAACGACAGCAACACGGTGCAGGATCACGGCTATACCATGTTCAACGAGCAGGTCATCGCAAGCGGACTTGCTACCGAGGCGCAAACCAAATCGGTGCTCGAATGGATCAACGGCGAACGCATTGTAAAGGGCGACGACAGCACGGGCGAAGATATTTACCGCTACGAGATCGCACCCCGTTTCAATACGCACGATATCGGCAGCGATTTCTATTTCGGCTATTCGTGCGGATGGGACGGCAACGTGCAGAACGGCGGCACGGCGTTGCAGCTTACTTATTACGATATCGTTGCGCAGTCCTTCGGCAACGTGCAAAAAGCCTATTCGCGCTTGAAGAGCCTGCAAAGCTGGTTCGAGAAGGTCAAGGCGGCGGGCGGCGAAGGAAAGGCGTTTTACCGCGATTATTACAACAAGTATACCGATATCACGCTGCAGGGCAATTATAACGGCAAAGACCATTCGGGGTTGGTGGGCGTTGATTGCGAGTTCTTAGAGGCGGCGCTGTTGTTCCGTTCCGTGCCCGACGCGTTCTTTGGCATGGCGACGCAATCCTACGGCGTTGTGAACTTCGCGCCGAGCATGCCCGAGGGGTTGGATTGGTGGCGGATCGAAAATCTTGTTTACGGAGGATATTATTACGACGTTGCCGTCGGCAAATATTTCGTCGAGGTTTCGGGCGTAGGGGAATATGCGAACGGCAGTGCACAGGAATGCGAGCTTTGCGTATCGTTCCGCGTTCCGACCTTCCGCTATGCGGTTTATGTGGACGGAAACAAGACGACGTCTTATTCGATTGAAAACGGCAAGATCGTCGTGCAGATCCCTTTCGGAAACGCGAAAGTCGAGATCCGAGAGGTAGTATAAAAAACGGTATCAACAACCTGAGGGTTGGTACAAATATAAAAAAACAAAATTTGGAGGAAAAAGTTATGACAAAAAGCGGCAATTACGCAAAGAAATTGTTGGCTGTTTCGGCAGGCGTCGCCCTGCTGGGGGGAATTGCGCTTACGGGATTCGCAGGAACCGACCTTTTTAAGGCAAGCGCCGAGGGGGAAGATCCGAATAAACTCAATCTTGAAACAATCGACGAATTTGCCACGCACGGTTATAAAATCGAAGAGGCAAATGCGGATAATGATTCGGACGCTAATCCGTTCGATTCGGCGGAAAATCCATACGATTACATTATTACGGTTGTAGACAAAACGTCGAGTTGGTGGAACCCGAGAGACGGGAAACTTTATTTTGAAGAAAACTCGCACGAGGCGGTGTGGAACATTACCACGCAGAGCGGAAAAAAAGTAACGGGCGGCGGGGCATATAAGTGGTCGAAAATCTATACGTCCACCTCAACGGATCCTTCCATTGGCGCTTTTACGGAAAACAATAACGAAAAAATTATTTATCCGGACACGGGCGACAGGGCGGAAAACGGTTCGGATTGGAAGTGCGGCGAAACAGTCATGACTTTTACGTTCAAAGAAGGTTCCGGTAACAATACCTGTACGACGCACGGCGAAAGAGTTCCTTGTACCTGTTGGATCGACGGTGACGGACAAGGCGAAGTATTAACGGGAAAATATCTTCGCGTGCTTTATAAGGTCGTACATGTCGAAGATCATGAATTTTCTTTCACGGGCGCGTCGGTGTTCGACGAAGATAACCCGAACGTCATGTTCCTTAACTTCGGCAGCGACGTGCTCGGCGTATCGACCGCGGACGAAAGTTGGAACCACGCGCAGCGTTTCATGAGCACGACGCTTCCTTTCTTCCAGAAGATCTATTTCCTTGAAAAAGGCACTTACGATATTACGGCGGAAGGCGCGGTCGCCCCGACGGCGGAGCAGCTTGCAGGCAACGATCTTTACAGCCTGATGACGGGTGAAAACGACAAGGCGGACGGCTTGCTGTTCGAAACGCATCTCAGACATGACCATATCGAACTCGGTCTGCTCGCCAGAGAGGGCGCAGGTTCGCAGGAAGGCTCAAAAGTCAACTATAAAGCGGGCGACGCGTTCTATCTTGCGGAAGGTCTGGAAATGATCGGTAAAGACGGCAATACCAACTGGTGTATTGCGTCCGAAGGCGGTTCGAAGAATATTCTTGCAAACAATCAGCTGTACTGGTTTGACGGCGAAAGCTGGTCGAGCGACGAATTCTCGGTTACGCTCACGATCGACAAGACGAAAGCCAAAGCCGAAGTGGGCGGCGCGACCGATACCATCGCGGCGACGCTTGTAACGGGCAAACTGATTTCCGAGGCGGGTGATCATACCGTTACCTGGACTTCGAGCGACGAGGCGGTTGCCACGGTTGAAAACGGCGTGGTAACGGGCGTCAGCGCGGGCACGGCGATCATTACGGCGTCGCTTGAAAACGGATCGACCAAAACCTGCACGGTGACGGTGGTCAACGCAGACGAAATCACGGGCATCAAACTCAACAAATCGAACAACTTCACCGTTTACACGAGCGGCGAAAACAACACCTTCCAGCTTACGGCTACGGTCGAAGGCGGCAGCAAGGCGCCGCAGACGGTGACCTGGACGATCGCCGACAATACGATCGCCACGGTTGACGAAAACGGACTTGTGACGGGGCTGAAAGCGGGCTCGACGAAAATCACCTGCACGGCTGCCGACGGCACCACGACGGCGACCGTAAACGTCAACGTCAAAGAGGCGGCTGTGGTCAATCCGGACGACGGCGACGATAAAAACGATGACGACAATAAGGGCGACGAAAACAAAGGCGGCAGTGGCTGCAACAGCGCCGTATCGGGCAGCATTCTCGGGATCGGCGCGGCGTTGATCGCGGCGGGCACGGTCGTTCTTGCGCTCCGCAAAAAGAACGGCAACAAATAAGCGCATAAAACAGGCTTCTCTTACTCCTTATTCCTTCAGGCTTATCCCTCTCCTTCGGGGGAGGGGTAAGAAGGAGGGGGAACCCGAAGGGATTGACAACATGAAATCAAAAAATAAAAAACGGATTTCCTGTCTGATAGCGGGGATCCTCACGTTATCCATGGTCGGCGGACTGTGCGCCTGCGGCGGCAACAACGGCGGCAAACCCGACGACGGGGGCAAGCAAGATCCCTTTCTCGGCGGCGATTATGTCAAGGCGCCCGAGGGCATGCCCGATTATTCGGCGCACGCGAACGAGAGCATGATGATCGGCGCGTGGCATTCGCAGGGCGGTATGCGTTATACCTTCACTGCGGAAGAGCTGATTGCCGCCAAAGAGGCGGGGATCGATTTTCTTATCGATTACCGCATTGTAAGGCAGAACGAAAAATCCAACAAAGCGAACATGGAAGCGATCGAAGCGGCGGGCATGAAGCTTTTCGTGAGCATCGCGGGGTTGCAATACAGCGATATCGCGCCGGGCGGCGACTGGGATTTCGTTTACGAATATCTGAGCAAGGACTACGTGCTGGGGATCGTCGTCGAGGATGAACCGGGCACGTCGACGTTCGCCAAGCACGAAGAAAGCGCGGCGGCGTTCCGCAAGGATTTTCCCGATAAACTCTGTTATATCAACTTCCTGCCCAACTATGCGAACGCGGGGCAGCTCGGCGGTCAAGACTTAGGCGTCACGTTCGACAAATATGTGGATCAAATTTCCGAGTCGTTCGAGTCGCTTACGCACTATTCGTATGATTTTTACCCGCTTGCGGGGCAGATGAGCGCGGGCGTGGTGATGAATTATACGCTCAATTCGCTTTGGTGCGCCTCGTTGGAAAAGTTTGCAAACGCTGCAAAAGCCGACGAAAAAGACCTTTGGGTGTTTATTCAAAGCATGTCGTTCGGGGCGAATAACCGTTCCCCGCAGGGCAAAAACGATATTACGTTGCAGAATTATATCAATATGTGTTACGGTGCGCGCGTCCTGCAATATTTCTCGTATACGACGCCCGATACGAACGAGTTCGGCGAATATGACGTGGGCATGTTGGATCGCGACCGTCAGAAAACCGACAATTACGATTACGTAAAAGCGGCGAACGAAGAGCTTAAAACCTTCGATTCGGTGTATCTGCAATTCGAGTGGGAAAACGTCATGCCCCTCGTCGGCACGGTGTTCGGCGACAATCTCAATTCGGGGTTCGATATGCTCAAAACGCATATGACTTCGTCGGAATACTTCACGGCAACGGCGAATGCGGATACGGTGATCGGTCAGTTTCACGACGCGAACGGCTATAAGGGCTACATGGTGGCGGGCTTGACCGACCCCATGGAAGACATCACCGATACCGTTTCGATGACCTTTAACGCCAACCGTGTGCTTGTTTACACGGGCGGACAGAGCAAAGTGGTGGAAATCCCTACGGGCGTTTATACGTTCAATCTCGACGCGGGCGGCGGCGCCTTCCTGATCCCGTTTAACGTATAATAAAAAAAGACCGATAACCTTGGTTATCGGTCTTATCTATATGATTTCTTGCAGCCGTTTCAAAAAGATTTCCGCGCACTTCGGGAATACCTGATATTTCTTCCACGCAATATCGAGGTGCGATATAAGTTCGGGATAGAGCGGACGGAAACACAAATTCGAGTTTCCCGTCGTGTTGATTATTTTATCCAAACTGACCGCATATCCGAGCCCTTCTTCCACAAGTAACGACATATTATACAAAAGATTGCCCGTTGCGACGATATTCAGTTCTTCCTCGCTTTTTTGAAACCATTCGCCGATTTTGTTTTTTCCTATCGACTGACGGGAGCGGATAATCGGTTTATCCCATAAATCTTCGGGCGTAATATATTCTTTTTCGGCAAGCGGACTGTCTTTTTGCATAATCACGCCCCAGGTATCGTAAAGCGGCAGGCGCAAATGGTCGTATTTGGATAAATCGAACGGTTCGATAAAAATTCCGAAATCTATTAGTCCTTTATCAAGCCTTTCGGAAATCGTGCCGCTGTCGCCGCTGAACAAATGAAATTTGACGTTCGGATAATCGCACCGAACGGAGTGCGCGGCTTTTGCTATAAGTCCCATAACGTAACTTTCGCCGCCGCCGATATAAATATCGCCGCAGAAAATCCGACCGACTACGAAGCGCGCAGTAACATTATGTGGACGGCGACTTGGGCGTTAAACACGCTTGTGGCAAAGGGCAAAACCACCGATTGGACGGTGCATATGCTCGGGCAAGCGGTTGCGGCGCACACCGACGCAACGCACGGTATGACGCTTGCCGCCGTATCTATGCCCTATTACCGCCGCATATTGCCGTACGGATTGAAAAAATTCGCCCGTTATGCCGTAAACGTTTGGGGCGTAAATCCCGAAGGCAAAACTCAAATTAAGGTTGCCGAAGAGGGGCTATTGGCAATGGAAGAGTGGATGAAAAAGATTGGGCTTACAATGAATTTAACCGCGCTGGGCGCAACTGAGCAAATGCTTGACGGCATAGTAAAAAGTACTCTGATTATGGACGGTGGTTACAAGGTTCTGGACGAAAACGACGTGCGCGCAGTATTAAAGGCAAGTTTTTAAGGGTAAGATAAAATTTAACGAATAAAACGCATAAAACGCATAGCTTTACATTGCGCTATGCGTTTTTTTGAAACGCCTATTTGTAAAACGTAAATAATTCTATTGCAATTTGCGCGCGTTTGTGATAGATTGTCTGCTTAAAGATACAAAGCTTTTTCGGCAACGGAAAATAAATTGGAGCGTATATATGGATAACTTAACGGTTGAAACGGCAATGGGCGGCGAAACGGTTGAATACGGCGCGCGTTGGAAAAGCGGAGCAAGCTCGCCCCGAGCTTGAACGCGTAATTCGGAAAGACGGGGTAATATCCTTGTGGAAAACGCAATTTAAACCTAACGTGGGAGGCGGCGACGGCGGGGACGCTTTCGACGGAATAGATTTGTTTTCTCCTCTGTTTGTAACCGACGCGCTGGGAAATACTTTCCGCAGGTTCGGTAGATTTTACGTGGGCGAGCAGACATTAGAAAATTATGAATATATATGGGTTTGCAAAACGCTCTCAACTCCTTTCTACCGTGTACAAATTAAGAATTTCCCTCAATCTGCGTTTTAAACGAGTACGGATATGCAACGGCTCTAAACATTCGCATTTGTCGACAAAGCTTAAAAGCATATCGTAATAGTAATCGTTTTCTATAAAGGGGAAGCTGACCGTATACCGTCCGTCGCCGTCGGGCGCAACGTCTTTGTAAGAGCAAAAGTCAAGCACCCTGTCCAATACCGATTGCTCTACGCGTAGCTTTATTCTTGTCTGCAACGCAGTCAAAATATCGTTAAATTCCAACTGCGGGCTTTTATATTCCCGCGGGGTAAAGGTTTCGTTTACCGTTTGCAAATGTAAAATGCGGCATAGCCTGAACAGGCGGAAGTCGTTTCTCGTGCGGCAAAAGCCTTGAAAGTACCAACGGTTGCCCTTCAATATAAGTTGATAGGGCTCGGCTATCCGCGCGGTTACGGTTCCGTACCTGTCGGCATAATCGAAGGATAGCAGTCTGTTTTCCTGCAAAGCCGTCTTTATTGTCGTTAAATACTTTTCAACGTCCGCGTTTCCTAACCACGGGCTTAAATCTATTTTTATCTGATTTGCCTTTAACTCTATTTCTTTTGCCCTGTCGGCGGGAATAAAGCTTTTAACTTTGGCAAGTACGTTTTGTAATTGGTCGGCGCGCACCGCGTCGGTAAGGCTGTACAGACCCGTCAATATAGCCGAAAGGTCGGCGGCGGTAAAAACGTTTTTGTCTATTTTGTAGTTTTCTAAAATTTCAAAGCCTCCGCCAACGCCCGAAGTAGAGCGTACGGGAATACCCGCCATATTTATGGCGTCTACGTCGCGGTAAATCGTGCGCGGCGAAACTTCGAACATATCCGCTAATTCCTGCGCGCCGATACGCTTTTTATCCAGCAGTACCATAATAATGCTTACAAGTCGGTCAATTTTCACTCGGGTTTCCTTAAAAAGTTCTTTGACTTATTATAAATTGTTGCCATAACGATGTCAACAATTAAGCGTTAAAATGATTGGGTAAATAAATTTAAGGAGAAGCGCAATGCGAAACACGGCTTTGGTGGTAATCGACCTTCAAAACGACATAACAAAAAATTATAAGGATATTATAGACAACGTAAACGGCGCCATAGATTGGGCGGTTAAAAATGACCTGACCGTCGTCTATATCAGGCACGAAAACCTGTCCGCG
>CAJUGP010000062.1 GCA_910586365.1 uncultured Christensenella sp.
AAACGCTTGAAAAAAAGTTATTTCAAAATCAAACGCTCGACCTTGCAGAATGCTCGCGCCCGTGCTCGATAAGCTAACGGAAGAATTTAACGCGGAGTTCGTTAAGGTGAACGTAGACAGCGACGGCGAAACCGCCGCCGCGTTGGGTGTTTATTCCATTCCCGACGTTTACGTGTTCGACGGGGAAACGGTCGTAGCCCACAATCTCGGTTTTATCCCCGAAGAGAACATGCGCACATTCCTCAAAGCCAATTTATAACAAAATTACAAAAAGCCCGCCGACGCTTTGCGTCGGCGGACTTTTGGTTTATACGATTTTCAAGCCTATCTTTTTCGCGTGGCGGTAAACGGCTGCGTTTGGTTTGCAGAACTGCACGACGTAATCTTCGTCGGCGTTTTTCAGCAGCGAGAAATAACGCTGTATCTTGTATGCGATTTTGGCGCAGCGCATATCGAGCGGGTAGGGCGCAAAGAGATAAAGCCGTTTTATGCCGTTGTAATCCGTTCCGCCGCACAGGTAAATATCCTTTACGGTGATTTGGGCGAGTTCCGCCACCGACCGTATTATTTTTTCCGTGCGTTCGTTCTGCGGACAGGCGGTCAAGGTCGAGCGTTTGATTTTGAAATAACTTTTTTTCAAGCGTTTTTTCGCGCTGTTGAACAGCTCTTGCGCGAACGACGCCTGCGAAGCGCGCATTTCGTCCAACAGGTCTTGTTTTCCCGTGCGCAGAATGCAGTCGCCGTAAACTTCGATCGCGCTGCTCAGTTCAAAATCGCGCAAGATCGCGTCCCGCAACAAAGGCAGTCCGCGTTCGTCGTCGCGCCGGCACAGGATTATGCCTTTATAGAACCGCGCGCTGTTGCAGTCCGCGTCCTTTTGCAAGATTTGATCGGCAAGCGTCAGCGCTTTGTCGTAATCCAAATCGGTATATTCGCACAGCGCGAACAGCTCGACGGCTTCGCACGCATTTTCGGGCGCGCTTTCGTAGCGCTCGATATTTTCCCGCACGTCCTCGTAACGCTCTTCGCGCTGCCTTTGCCATTGCATGGTGAGAAAGAGCGTCAGCTCCCTGTCGCACGCGGCGGTGTATTTGAGCGCCTCGGCGAGGAAGTCGCCTTCGGGATAGCGGAAGGGATTGAATTGCGTAATGCCGAACGCCTCGGCGCGCATCGCAAAAGTGGGGTGGCTGTCGGTATAGGAGGGCAGGCGGCGCATCATGACGTCGAGCGCGTGCGGATAGGCTTCTTGCGCATGTTCCTTGAAATATTCGATTTTTTGTTTGTAAAAATCGTCGGGCGGCGTTTCGCCTGCGTATATGCCGTAGGAAAATTGCACGATGGGTTCGCGGAACACTTCGGAAAACATATAGGATTTCGCCGTGGCGTCCAAAAACGCCTGCGCGTCGGCATGGCGTTTCACTTCTTCGTCGGCGTTCTGTTCGCAGACGGCGGAAGAATAACATTGAAGAGTATCGATTTCGTCTTTGATCACTTCCCCGAAATACGAGAAAAACAGATTGGCAAATTTTCCGAATTTTTCGCGTTCGCAGTAGCGGTACAAGATTCTGTTATAGCGTTCGGCGCGCGCCGTATCGGCATGCACGACGTGCGCGAATTCGTGGACAAGAACGGCTTGCAGTTCTTGCTCCGTCAAAAGCGGCGCCATCGTGGGCGAAAGGGAAACGTAAGCCGTGCCGTCCTCTTCCGAAACGGAAATCCCGTCGCCGTCGTCGAGCAGAAGGCTGAATTTGCCCGTATATCCCACCGCCTTGGCGCAGCGGTCGGCAAGCGCGTAAAACAAAGGGTGTTCTTCGCGGTCAAGCGCAAGCCGCGCGTTCTTGCCCGTCATACGCAGCGGCTTGCGGAACAGCGTTAAGACCACGGGCGCGTAGAATAAATACAGATACGCGCAAACCACGACGGATACGGCGATCAGTCCCGCATGCGTAAATTCTTCGCTGATCGGAATGAGGGCGCGCATAAGGAGCACGGCGCCGCAGCTGAAACACAGGCAGGCAAACGCAAGAAAGAGGTTGTAAGCAAAGACCTTGCGCAGCAGGCGTTCGAGCTTTGCCGCCTCTTCTTCAAACTTGCTCATGATCTGCTCGCGGCGGTTCATGAGATAAGATTGAAATTTGCTAAGGGGCGTGTCGAGAATTTTTTCCTGATAGCGTTTTGAAAGCACGGCGTTTAAGATCGCTCCCGTAATAAGACTTACGGCGCCGAATGCGGCAAGCGCGATCCCGACCGGATAGGGAAGAGGGAAAAAGCCGAACGCCAAAGCAGGGATCGCAAGATACGCGATCAAAACGGCGATCGGAATAAGAACGGAACGTAATTTTTTCATGATATTATTGTAACATAATTCATCTTTTCTGACAAGCGCGGAAAGAGAAAAAAATTTTTCAAAAAATTTGCCGAAACGCTTGACAATACATACTATGTAATGTATAGTATTATGCGTAAAGGGGTATCGAGCATGGAAATTCAGATGAAAAAAGGTTTGTTAGACGTTTGCGTTCTCGCGCTGTTAAAGCGCGGGGATTCTTACGGCTACCAAATCGTTTCGGAACTCTCGCCGCTGATCGAGGTTTCGGAATCCACGCTGTATCCCATTCTCAGAAGGCTGGAAACGGCAGGGCAGCTTGTAACGTACACCCGCGAACACGGCGGCAGACTCAGAAGATACTACCGCATCACGCGCGACGGATTGGGCAGGCTGGAAAAATTCAACCGCGAATGGCGCGACATGAGAAAAATATACGCATTTATTCAAGGAGAGGACGAATGACAAAGAGAAAATATCTTCGTGAACTCAGGAAGGCTCTGGGGCGTATACCCGAAGCGGAAAAGGAAGAGCTGATCGAGTATTATGCCGAGATCATCGACGAATCGTACGAGCGCGGCAAAACGACGCGCGAGATATTCGCCACGCTCGAATCGCCCGAGCAGGTCGCTTCCGATTATTTTAACGCAAACGAGGGGCGCATGAACGGGCGCCGCCGCCCTCCGCGCAGGGAAAGTTATGCGCGCGAACGGGACGAATACGACGATTACGGCGAGCGTCCGCAAAGCGACGATTACCGCCGTGCGCCGCGCGAAACGGCGCCGCGCCGCGAAAAACGCAAGCACAACGTGTTGGTCACGGTGCTGCTCTTTCCGCTTTGGTTTCCGTTGGCGCTTGTCGCGTTCTTGTTGGCGCTGTCGGTAAGCATCACCGTTTTGGCACTGTTGATCGCCGATATCCTGCTTGTCGCGGCGTTCGGTATCGCGGGGGTCTATACGGTGATCGTGTCGTTCGGTCTGTTGCCGAACAACGCCATGATCGCGGTTGTGCAGTTCGGCGCGGCAGCCGTCTTTTTCGGGCTGGCGATGCTGTTCGAGATCACGGTGAAACCGCTTTCCAAGGGCGTGGGCGCGTTCTTCCGTTTGATGTTCCGCAGGGAAAACCGTTCCTCGGGTACGATCGCGCAGTCGCATTGGGTTGCCACCTTAGCGGTCGGCATGATTTTCGTGCTGGTCGGCGGCGGGGTCGGTTGGTTCGGGTTCCATGAACTCGGCGACGATTGGACCAAGCTTGCGGACGTCGGCGAATGCGTCGTGCGTACGGAAGAAATCGACGTCAGCACGGGCGTCGTGCGTTTGCAAGCGGATAACCTGCGCGTGAAAGTCGTTCCCACGATCGATCGGACCGCTTCGCTCGTCTATACCGAAAACGTCGAACTGCCTTTGGAATACGGCAGCGAAAACGGCGTGGTCACGCTGAAAAGCGGCGTTTGGACTCGTAATTTCTGGGAGCATCATAAACAGGTTTGGCAGCGCGGAATCCTCTATTCCGCCGTCATCTCCGCACAATGCGAGGCGACGCTTTATCTTCCGGATATCTATGAGGGCGATCTGTTTGTAAGCGTGAATAACGGTTACCTTTCGGTCGACGGCGGCGAGCAGGACGTCCGTTGGAAGATGCCGATGGGGTATATAGATCTTTCGACCGATAACGGCATGATTTCCGTAAAAGGGTTGACTGCCAAGTGTATAATGGCGGATAGCGATAACGGTTACATCACGTTCGATCATGTGAATGCGGATCAAATCGACGTTACTACCGACAACGGCGGGATCAAGCTCAAACATACGCAGGGCAAAATCGTCAAAGGAAAAACGCAGAACGGCGTGATTTCATGCGAACGGCTGACGAGCGAGGATATCTCTTTTCAGGTAAGCAACGGTTCGATCAGCGGTTCGATCGTGGGCGAGTATTGGCAGTACAGCGTGGAAACCAAAGTGCATAACGGATCGTGTAACTTAAAAGACAGCGAATCGGGTGATCGGAAGCTCTATGTAAGAGTGAGCAACGGCTCGATCAGAATGGAATTTGTTTCGTAAAAAAAACTTCCCCGTCTCGGGCGGGGAAGTTTTTTTGTGTAAGGAATGGAATAAGGAACAATCCCCCTGTAATCCCCCTTTAACAAGGGGGACACAATCAGGATAAGACTCCTTGCGTAAAGGGAGGTGCCCCGAAAGGGGCGGTGGAATTGCACAAGGGGGCGCAATAAGTTAATCCCTCTTAAATTAAGGGGATTGTACAAGGGGGGACAAAAGAGGACCCCTCTTCTTAAATTAAGGGGGGATACGCGTTAGCGCAGGGGAGGTACAAGGGAACGCAGTAAGCTAAAAAAATTTTTTTGTAAAAATAGTTAAAAAACAGTTGACGGCGTGAAAAAAAGGTGATAAGATATTAACAGTTCGCAATGGCGAACTTAAATTTAACGATTGCGGTTCGCAATGGCGAACCTGCAAAAGACGGAGAGCTTATGCCGCTGATTCTCGCGCCCGTGGGGCAGGAAATGAAAATCGTAAAAATCGTCGCGGACGAAAAGACGAAAAAGCACCTCGCCAACTTGGGCGTGCTTGTTGAAGGGAAGATCACCGTTCTCTCGTCGAGCGGCGGCAGTGCGGTTTGCGCCGTGAAAGAAGGGCGGCTTGCGCTCGATCGTAATTTGGCGTCGCATATTTTCGTGGCGTAAGATTATCGTTATTGCGGTCGTGTATGTCATTGCGAGCAGGTCATTTGGAGTATTGTCGTTCCGCGCGCCTTCTGGTCGTTCCGATCCGCCTTAGGCGGCACGAGTGCACGGCGCGATGTGGCTTGCCGGGGAATCCGAAAAATCATTCATAAAAAATTGGAAGGACGGGTACATATATGGTAAAACAATTAAGCGATTTCGCCGTCGGCGAAAGAGGAAAAGTAAAAACCGTAACGGGCGAAGGCAAAATACGGCGCAGACTGTTCGACATGGGCGTAACGCCCGGCGCCGACGTTTTGCTTAAAAAGAAAGCGCCCCTCGGCGATCCGCTGGAAATCACCATTCGCGGTTATGAACTTACGCTCCGTCAAAGCGAGGCGGCTTGCGTGACGATGGAGGCGGATAAATGAAAAAATTTGCGTTGGCGGGCAATCCCAACTGCGGAAAAACCACGCTTTTCAATCTGTTAACGGGTTCGACGGCGTACGTCGGCAACTGGCCGGGCGTCACCGTCGATAAACGCGAAGGAACGTATAAGGGCGGCGAGGAAAAGGTGGATATCGTCGACCTGCCCGGTATCTATTCTCTTTCGCCTTACACGCCCGAAGAGATCGTTTCGCGCAATTATATCTTAGACGAAAAGCCCGATTGCGTCATCAATATCGTCGATGCGACCAACCTCGAGCGCAACCTCTATCTGACCACGCAGCTTATGGAAATCGACGTGCCCGTGATCATCGCGCTCAACATGATGGACGCCGTGGAAAAGAGCGGCGATAAAATCGACGCAAAGGCGCTCGAACAAAAAACGGGACTGCCCGTCGTCGCCATATCCGCGTTGAAGGGCGCGGGGATCAAAGAACTCATGGACCGCGCAATCAAGCTTTCCAAAGAGGGCAGAAAGGGCGAAACGCTGCTCAAAAATTCCCCGATCGCGCATCTTATCCGCGACGTTGCCATCGCGCTCGAAGGGCAGAAGGTGGAAAATCCGCTCTTTCATGCCGTCAAGCTTTCGGAAATGGACGAAATCGAGGCAGGCATGCACCCCGAACTCGTGGAAACGGTGGATAAGTTCAAAGCGACGTTCACCGATGAAACGTTCGGCACCGACTTCGAGGCGATCGTCGCCGATGCGCGTTACAAATACATATCGGCAAACTACTCTTCCGTCGTAGAGAAAAAGAACACCGAGGAACGCGTGCTTTCCAAATCGGATAAAGCCGATCGCGTTTTAACGCACCGCATATGGGGAATTCCGATTTTTCTTGTGATTTTACTCGGGATATTCCACTTGACTTTTTCGGAAAATCTGCTCTTCCTCAACGGATTTACCGATGCGCAGGGTTGGATGCCGACGCTCGAAGAGCTGGGCATGGATACGGGCAACGCGGGCGTAACGCTGCTTGCCTGTTTCTACGACGGCGCGGTATTCTCGCCCGGCGTGATGATAACAAACCTTTGGAATTGGATCATCGGCTGGATCGGCACGCTGTTGGAACTGTGCTGCGCCAATGCCGCGCCCTGGGTGGGCAGCTTTGTGGTCGACGGAATTTGGGGCGGTCTTTCCGCCGTGCTCGGGTTCCTGCCGCAGATCCTCGTGCTCTTCCTCTTCTTCTCGATTTTGGAAGACTCGGGCTACATGGCGCGCGTGGCGTTCATCTTAGACAGAATTTTCCGTAAATTCGGACTTTCGGGCAGAGCCTTCATGCCCATGATCATGGGCTTCGGCTGTTCGCTGCCCGCCATGATCAACACCCGTACGCTTGCCGACGAGCAGGAGCGCACCGCCACGGTCCGCGTCATTCCCTTCTTCTCGTGCGGCGCGAAGCTGCCCATTTTAACGGCGGTGGCGGGGGCGATCGTCGCATCCTTCGGGGTGGGGAACGCCGACCTCATCACCTACGGCATGTACGTGTTGGGCATCGTCACGGCAATCGTGTGCGTGCTTATCATGCGCAGTACGACCATGCGCGGCGACGTTCCGCCCTTTATCATGGAGCTGCCGACCTATCACCGCCCGCTTTTCAAAGGCTTGATGATTCATCTTTGGGATAAGACCAAACATTTCGTGAAAAAGGCGTTTACGATCATCTTCGCCTCGACCATCATCATTTGGTTTCTCTCGTCTTTCTCGTGGGAATGGCGTTTCCTGCTCGAAGAGGTCGAAGGGAACATGGTCAATCTTCAAACCGAACAAAGCATTTTAGGCAGTATCGGCATGCTCATTCAGCCGCTGTTCACGCCGCTCGGATTCGGTTCGCAGCTCGGCGCGAACGGTTGGGTATTCGCCGTTGCCGCCCTTACGGGTTTGGTTGCGAAGGAAAACGTCATTGCAACGTTCGGCACGCTTGCCGCGGCGGTTGCGGGTTCGTATATCGCCACCGAAGAGGGCATCACCGAGGTCGTCGCCATGATCGGCGCGACGGGCATTACCATTCCCGCGCTCATTTCTTTTATCGCCTTTAACATGCTCACGATTCCCTGTTTTGCGGCATGCGCCACGGCGAAAGCCGAGTTGCCGAAGGGCAAGTTCAAATGGACGCTGCTCTTCTGGGTATGTACCTCGTATATCGTATCGAGCATGATTTATCTCATCGGCAGTTGGTGGTGGACGGCGTTCGTCTTTGCGGCGGCGATCGCGGCGGTTGTCGTCACGATCGTGCTTTGGAACAAAAAGCGCCCTGCGCTGAAAAAAGCCGCGGCGGAAAGGAAAGCGGAACAGATCGCGGAGTTAGCCGTATCCGACGACGAAAAAGAGGAGAAATAACCTGTGCAGTGGTATGAAATTTTGATCGTCGTTGCGGCGTGCGTGTTCGTGGTCGCTGTGGTCGTATGGCAGATCGTCCGCAGAAAAGCGGGCAAGGGCGGTTGCTGCGGAAACTGTGCATCTTGCCGCGGCTGCGCGCATTCGCAAAAAGACGAAAGGAAAAAATAGCTCATTCTTACAATCTCCATAAAAACAAACGGGAGCGGCGACATGCCGCCCTCGTTTGTTTTTTTTAGGATGAAATATGTGCGACATGAGACCCTTCGACTGCGCTCAGGGTGACAAAGAAGGGGGGCATGAGTGACAAAGAGGGGGCATGAGTGACAAAGAGGGGGCATGAGTGAC
>CAJUGP010000063.1 GCA_910586365.1 uncultured Christensenella sp.
AAAGTTAGTCAGTCAGTTGCAATAAATTTGTAAAAAGAAACAGGACTTCGATTTGGAATCCTGTTTCTTTATCATAGCTTGAACATATAGCTGAATTATAAGAGTGAGGGGCAATAGTGTCCATAAAAATGTGTCACAGTCTTGATACAAGCGCGGCGGCTTCGCCGCCGCGGACCAGCACACGCCGTAACGCAACTGAAACAACTGCTAAAAATACGAAAATCGGGGCGCCGACGGAGCGGGGCGTGCCCGCTAATCCGCTTGGGCATCGCCCCGCGCTTACCGTCGCGCGGTATCCCGATATTGAACCGTATTTAAATGCCGTTCTTTTCAGTAAATAGTTCCGTTTGCTTATTGCTTTTTCGATGCTTTTCCGTCGGGAGAGCCGTCGTCCGTGCTATCGGGAATAGACGATTGTATTTCAAGTGCAGGTTTATCGCTCGCATTTAACGGAGATATTACTGATTGCCCTAATTGGCTCTCAATATCCGTTCTTGCATTTTTTGCGACGCTACCGCCACGACGAGCTATCCTTTTACTTTCGTCAAAGGTTTCCGGCTGTTCTTGCCGTGAAATCGCCGTCGTCGTTACTTCTGCAAGCATATTCAAAACAAGTTCGATGTTTGTCATATTATCGCGCAAATTCTCTTTCTTCAAGCCTTTGACTTGCTTGTATTCCTGAACGGTGAGACCGCTCCAAGCCTTCGTCATTTCGTTTGTAAGAATCGCGTAGTCCTTATCTTGCTCGATACCGCGCGCTTTCCATTCGTCGGTAAGCTCTTTCCGCATTTCAATCGTCTGTAAACGTTGGTTGATCCAGCCTTCGGTATAGCCCTTCGCGCGGTAATAATCCGCTCCGCGAAGGATTGCTTTTTCGGGATCGGCTATTTCGTCCAAACGTTCGCTACCGACTTGCGCCAACCACATTTTGAACGGCTCGGCTTTTGGAGAAGGGATAGATTGAATAATTCGAAGAATATTTGTAGTTGTAGCTGCTTGAATTTTGCGGCGTTTACCGTCTAAACCAGTCATTTCAACGGGGGTACAAATTGTACCCCACTTGCTTGCGAGTTCGGCGTCGCGTGAACGCATTTTTTTAATATATTGTTTAGGATCTGCACTGTCCGTCAGAATTTCTACTACGTCAACGACCGAAAAATACCATTCTTCGGCTTCGGCATCCCATACGGTACGCACCTGTTTGCTTTCAAAAACTTTAATCTTATTTTGCATATATTTTTCTCCAATGTACTTACAAAAACAATTATAACATATCACAAACCTTTTTTCAAGCCCTTGAAATACATTATCGTGTCACATGACAAATCAGTTGCTTTTCCGCAGTTGTGATATAGTATCGGCGTTGACCTTGCCGACGCTTACGCCCTCATCCCAGCATTCAAAATCATCAAACAGTAATAGCTTCTTATCCTCCAAGCCGATTGTTGTAACCACGTCGTCCTCCATGATGTCCGAGATAAAGTATTGCGGCAGACCTTTACTGTAAACAATCTTCTCTCCCGTCTTTTCGAGATACTTCATGAGATATGCAACCGAGCTTCCGAGCATGGTGTAATCTTCTATTTTCTCGAAGTCGGACCGCCCAAACCGTTCGTTGAAATAAGTATTCTGCACCGTAATCTGTCTGCAGCGGCTTTTGAAGCTGTAATCGTTCTTTTCCAACAACAACCCCGGCATCGTTCCTTCGGGGATATAGAATAAGCCGTGAAAATGCAACCGTTGCTTTTCGGGGGATCTTTCCCATACGCCGACGTACTTCCAGCCCTTCCGAGAGGCGAAGTTTGCAAGCGTCTTTTTCAAGCCTTTACGAAAACTTTCCTCGGTATGGTGTTTTCCGTTGAATGTAAAAGTTACGAAGTAGTTAAACGTCTGTAAATTGACTTTCCTCGTCAAACGGATACGCCGCATGATCAGATTGCGCCGTTTGCGTTCAATATTACTGTCTACATAGTTCTTCACCGCATTGTCCGTCTTAAAGTACGGACGCAAAGCTGTCATGATCTTTTCCCGCCGTTCGCCTTTCTTCAAATAAAGATATTGCTGATATAGCTCATTAAACAGTTCTTTCTTTGTCATAAGCCGCTCATTCGGTTGTAAAATGTTCGCGGGCTGTTCGGGCTCTTCCATCTTCGGAAGCTCGCCCGATACCGCGATTTGTTCCAACGGCGAAAGCGCATCGCCATTCTGCGGTGCGCTATTCTCTTTTGATATTACTTCGGTAGATTCGACGGGAAGCTCGCTTGCATTTCCGTTCCTGACCGTAATAAGTTCTTCCTGCTTCTTCGGACGAGGCTTATATGGCTTTTCCGTATGCGGGATCGCGATATAATGACTTCCGTCAAAATAAATTTTACATTCCGGATAAGGCATAGTATTTTAGTTTTCCCCTTTGAAGTAGTCTAAAAGAAATAAGCATAGCTGCTTGTTGAGTTTCCTGATATATTCCACGCAACAGTCCCAATCGAAGGATACCGTCTCCTGCGTGTTGTTATGAACGTACAGCTCGACGTACACCTTGTAGAGCCGCGGAGGAGCGTTTGTAACCGCTTGATTGTATCGCTTGACTGTTTCCACAACCTTGCTCTCCCCGACCGTCTCCGCCGCTTTGTCGAACTCTTTTTGCTTGGAATAATAGTAACGGATCGCCCGCAAATCGCTACGTATCTCTTGAATTGTCATGTCCGTTCCCCCGAAAGCGTTTTCTGCAAATACAGCAGCAGCCGTTTGTTGAGTATCTGGATATACTCGGGCGTGTAGCACAGTTCGACGGACAGAGCTTCCTGCGTGAGATTGCGCGCGTAAAGACCGACATAGATATCGTAAAGTCTTGTCGGCGCAGACTGCATCACGGTATTGTAGCGTTTGGCTTTGCCTACGATATCGTTCGAGCCGATCACGCGGAAACCCTGCTCGAAGGCTTCCTTGCGTGAATAGTAGTAGCGGATGTCTTTCAGATCATCCCGAATTTGTTTTAACGTCAACATAGTTGACCTCCCGTTTATTAAGATAGAGTTTACACCCTTCACCTAATAGCCACGGAAACGTCCATTTTGGGGTATGTCACGATAAAATATTTTTTAATTTTTTCACCGCATTATAAAAATAGTCCCGCACCGTATAAGTGCCGAGACCTAATTTTTCTCCGATTTCGCGGAAGGACATTCCGTCCGATATTCTTAATAATACAACCCTTCGTTGCTTGTCCGTTAATTTATGTAATGCATTCCGTATTTCTTCGGACAACTCTCTCCTCTCGATTTCTTCCGAAACTTTTGCTTGCGGATCGGGAACGTCGAACCCGTGTTCCAAGGACTTGTCCAACGACTGATGCCGCCGCGTTTCCTTCCGCTCAATTAAAGCGTCTTTGTGTTCCATTTCTTCATATTCCGCCGCAAATTCTTCCGTTACTTCGATATCTTCACAATGTCCGTCCACAAATCGGTATGTAATGAACGCCATGAAACCCTCCGATATTGATTTTCGTTAAAAATCGCTATCGGCGGATTTCGCCTTATATATAAAAAACGCCCCCGACAGCGTTGCAATACGCCGCCGAGGCACGGAACGGTTAAAAAGCCGAGCAAAGCAAATTAACCTTCCGTTTTCATTTTTCCTTCCATTACATTATTTTTACTGTAAAAACAACCTATTTGCCCGCTGCAACATATCTGGAAAGTCAGATAGCTTCATCTTCTTTTCCGAATCTCGAAACCACGCCATAAAGCCGAGCGTTTTGGGCTCGTTCTTCATCCAGGCGATTTCGCTGCCTGTAAATATTCCGCCGAACACTTCGTTAAACGCCTTTACCGCTTTGGGGTTGTCGAATACCTCCGTCACATAGCTCTCGGGCGTAAACGGCTCGACTTCGAGCTCTTCCCAATCACGCTCGTATTCATATCTTCCGCCCGCTACGGCGATAGGCTGCTCGTTCGGCAGAACGATCTCCGCCTGCACGCCCTCAGGAATTTCCACTGTAAATTTGATTTTGCTATCCTTTTGCTTGTAGCCCGAAAAAACTTTTCCGCACACGCTCTCATATTCTGCCTTGAAGTTTGCAAGCCCTTTGCAGGGATTGGGTGCTACTTTGATTTTCTTATATCCCGCTTCCGCTGCCTCGATCCCCGCGATTCTGCGATAAACAAACTCCATCACACTGCCGTAAGCATAATGATTATAGCTGTTCATGCCGTCGGGATTGGGCGTGCCGTCCGGCATCAAGCTGTTCCAGCGTTCCCAAACCGTTGTTGCGCCCATATCCACTTCGTACAGCCAACCGGGATAGCCGTTGTTCAAAAGCACCCTCCGCGCCGTTTCAAAATATCCGTTATCCGCCAAAGAAAACAACAAATAGAGAGAACCGATAAAGCCCGTCACCATGCGGTAGCCATGTTTGATCACGTTTTCGTTAAGCGTTTTTGCAAGGTTTGCTCGGCGCTTATCGGGCACAATATTGAAGCACAACGCCAACACCTGCGCCGTAACCGTATCCAAGCACAGTCTGCCGCCCGCGGTAAAATATTCCTCCCGCACTCGTTTTAAGTGCTCTTCATATTTTCCCCGATAGATTTTGTCCTCTTGATCACCCAACAGTTTCGCCGTATTTGCTACGATTTTCAGCGAATGAGCATGAAGAACGTTTGCGATATAATAAGGATCCGTCCTACCGAACACCCCGTTGCCGATAATCGCCTCGTTGTCGAGCGCAAGCCAGTCGCCCCATTCGAATCCCTGTGCGATCAATCCGTTCTGCATATTCCGTTCGCGAGCGAAAATAAACTTTTTCATCGCACCGAAGTTTTCGGAAAGAAAACTTTTGTCGTCGTATATTTCATACAACTTCCACGGCACCATCGTAATTGCATCGCACCACATCGCCGCCGTGGAGATATCGCCCTCGCCGCGCAATACGTCGGGAGCAACGTGCGGGATTCTTCCGTCCTCCGTTTGGTCGTTGCGCACGTCCGCAAGCCATTTTTTCATAAACGCGCGGATATCGTAATTATACGCCGCCGTCGTGCAAAACGCGTTAATATCGCCCGTCCAGCCTAACCGTTCGTCGCGCTGCGGGCAGTCGGTGGGAATATCCACGAAGTTCCCCCTCTGTCCCCACACCACGTTATCCATTAAACGGTTGAAACGGGCATTGCTCGTTCGTACATGCCCCGTCCGTTTCATGTCGGTATGGCGCACGATCGCCGTCACGTTTTCTTTGGGCAGCTCCGCGCCCGTCAGCTTCATATAGCGGAAACCGTGAAAGGTGAACTCGGGGCAAAGCGTTTTTGCGCCCTTCACCGTGAACGTATCCGTCGCCTTTGCCGAGCGCAGATTTTCCGTATAAAAATTCCCGTTTACCAAAATTTCGGCGAATTGCAAGGTAAGCGTTCCCTCGAAATGCTCGGGGGTTTTTATCTCGACCACGCCCGCCATGTTCTGCTCGAAATCGTACACAAGCTCGCCCGCGGGGGTATGTATGACTTCCTTTACGGGCAATTTTTCGATATTGCGCACAGGCTCGCAAATTTGCGGCACAAGCGCGCTCTTGTCGAACACGACTTCGCACACGGTGAGCGTTTTTAACTTAGCCGTAAAGTCCTGCGTTTCGCCGTCGTAAATGCCGCTTTCGCGAATAAAACTTTCCCGTGCCGTCCAGCTCTCGTCTGTGTATATATTTTTATCGGATAAAATCAAATCGGCGCAGACGGCGGACTGTTCCCCGTACAAATCGCGTTTTTTCTCCCAGGTAACGCCGCCGCAAAACCAACCCTCGCCCACCGTGAGCGTGAAAAGATTTTCGCCCTCTTTTATGAGCGCGGATACGTCGTATTCCTGCACTTGCAGCATTTTCTTGTACGAAGTCCAACCCGGCGTCAAATACGCATCGCCTACGCGAACGCCGTTCAACTCGGCGAAATACAAGCCGAGCGCCGTTGCGCGGAGAACCGCCCGTTCGCCCGCATGCGCCGTAAACTTCTTTTCAACGGCGAACACGCCCGCCTTTTCCTTGACTCCGATAAATTTTCCGTTTAACATTTTCTTTTTCCCGTTTCAAAGATCGTTTTGAGTTTCTGAATATCGAACTTGGGCGTATGGTCGGCGCGCAGAAGTCCGTTGATCTCTTGCTGAACGTCGGTAAGTTGGGTGTAACAATATCCCTGAAACTCCGTCTGCGCAATTCCTTGCAACAGCCCCGTAAGGTGCGCGTAAAAGGAATCCGCGCTCTCCTCGCCCTCGTTATAGCCCCATGTGTCGCTCTTTTCATCGGCTTTTAACGCCATACCGCCGAACTCCGTGAACAGCACGGGCTGCCCTTCGTATTTGTTCCCCTCGGCAAACAGACGAAAGCTCTGCGTATATAACCCGTCATATTCCCCGTCTTTATATTTTTCGGGAAACTGTTCGGCTTTTTCGATCTCGTAATCGTGGATCGTTACGATATCCGTGGGGTTCACGTTCTCGAAGCCGTCGTTCGTGGATACGAGCTTTTCGCCGTCGATACTCTTGGTAAGATAATACAAACTCCGCGCAAAATCCTGCTGCGCTTTGTCTGTGCAGATTTCCCGAACGCCCCAGCTCTCGTTGAGCGGAACGTAAGCAATATTGCTCGTAAAGTTTTTTGCGACGGAAAGAATTTCCTGCCATTCATGCGTGATTGCCGCAGCCTCTTCCTTGCAGAACGTGTATGCGCTCGGCATTTCGCACCAGGTGAGAAATCCTAACTCTTCCGCATAATAATAGAAATACGGATCCTCGAACTTCTGGTGCTTGCGCGCGCCGTTAAATCCCATGGCTTTTGCAAGCTCGATATCGCGTTTCAACGCCTCCGCGCTCGGCGGCGTTAAGCCGCTCTCTTCCCAATAGCCTTGATCTAAAATCAAACGCTGATATAGCGGCTTGTTGTTCAGGCAGATCTTGCCATTCTCGTCGATATGGATCTTGCGCATGCCCAACCGCGTATGCGCAACGTCGACCGCCTCGCCCTTTGCATACAACGTGAAATCGACTGCAATCAAATTCGGATTTTCTACCGACCAAAGCAAGCCGTTAAAATCGAACGCGATATTCGAAAAGTCGATCGTAAACCGCGTGCGCTTGTGCGGGAGAATAAACCGCTGTTTCTGCAATATTTTCCCTTGGAACGTTAAAACGATCTCTGCCTCGTCCGCCAACGCGTACATGGTATGGATCTCGCCGTGTACGCAGCGGTGATCGATATCCGCTCTGAGCGAATAGCTTTCGATGCAATCTTGACCGAAAAAGTCCAGCCACACGCTCTGCCAAATTCCCGTATTCGGCACATAGTGACAGCCGGACGGCTTCTTCGCCCACATCTGTTTGCCGCGCGGCACAGTCGTTTCCAAGCTATCGTAACAGCGCACGACGAGCACGTTTTTCGCCCCGTTCAGATAGTCGGTAATATCCACCGAAAACGGCGCGAAACCGCCCTTGTGCGTTACTGCGTGAATGCCGTTCACCCACACGTCCGTTTCGTAATCGGCGGCGTTAAAGCACAATAAAACCCGCTTGCCTACGTTCTTCTTTTCGATGACGAACGTGCGGCGGTACCACGTGATGTCATGAACCGTCTTGTCGTTTATCCCGCTTGCGGGGTACTGATAGGAAAACGGCACGTTGATTTTTTGACCGAGCTTTTTATCGCCCTTCCACCAGCCTTGTGCCTTGCCCTCGTTTTTATCGTCGAATGCAAATTCCCATGCGCCGTTTAAGTTTTGCCAGCTCTCCCGCCGAAACTGCGGGCGCGGATATTCTTTTCTTTCTGCCATATCTGCCTCTATGTTTTTAACGTTCTTTGATTAAATCGGCAAACCCGCCGTTCAAATAAATATTTTTTACCGTAACCGCTTTTAGATCTTCGGGCAAATTGCCGTTTACCGTGTAACCATTTTCGTTAAAACAAATATCCAAAAGCCCGTCCGTGAACACGCGGCAATAAAGTCCGCTTTCGGCGGAAAGGTGTCGCATTCCGCCCTCGGGATACGCTTCCACCGCATAAGGAACGTGGTCGCCCAAAA
>CAJUGP010000064.1 GCA_910586365.1 uncultured Christensenella sp.
GCCATGCAGTTCAAAAAAGAATACAAAAAGCAGCTCAAAAAGGACTTCCCCGACGATCCGAAGGAACAGCTCTTCGAGGCGATCAAAGCCGTGTTCCGTTCGTGGGACAACCCCCGCGCGAATATCTACCGTATGGACCACGACATTCCTTACAGCTGGGGTACGGCGGTCAACGTGCAGATGATGGCGTTCGGCAACATGGGCGACAACTGCGGTACGGGCGTTGCATTCACGCGTAATCCCGCGACGGGCGAAAAAGGTCTTATGGGTGAGTTCCTCACCAACGCGCAGGGCGAAGACGTCGTTGCAGGCGTCCGCACGCCGATGCCGATTGCCAAAATGGCGGAGATCTTCCCCGAAGTTTACAAGCAGTTCCTTGAAGTCTGCAAAACGCTCGAAGACCATTACCGCGACATGCAGGATATGGAATTCACCGTTGAAAACGAAAAACTTTACATGCTCCAAACGCGTAACGGTAAGCGTACCGCGGCGGCGGCGATCAAGATCGCGTGCGATCTGATCGACGAAGGCATGATCACCGAGCAGGAAGCGCTCATGCAGATCGACGCAAAATCGCTCGATATGCTCCTTCACCCGCAGTTCGATCCCAAAGCGCTCAAAGAAGCGGACAAGAATAACGTGGTCGGCAAGGGTATCGCGGCGTCTCCCGGCGCGGCGGCAGGTCAGATCGTATTCACGGCGGAAGATGCCGTAATCGAAGGTAAGAAGGGCAAGAAGGTCGTGCTCGTCCGTCTTGAAACCTCTCCCGAGGATATCGAGGGCATGAAGTACGCGCAGGGTATTCTCACCGTGCGCGGCGGTCAGACCTCGCACGCAGCGGTCGTGGCGCGCGGCATGGGTACGTGCTGCGTTTCGGGCTGCGGCGATATCAAAATGGACGAAGAAAACAAACAGTTCACGCTCGCGGGCAAGGTTTATCACGAGGGCGACGGCATTTCGCTTGACGGTTCGACGGGCAACATTTACGATTGCCTGATCCCCACCGTTCCCGCAGATCCCAACAGCGGTTACTTCGGCAGAATTATGGAACTTGCGGATAAATACAAGGCACTCGGCGTGCGCACCAATGCGGATACGCCTAAGGACGCAAAGCAGGCTGCGGCGTTCGGCGCGCAGGGTATCGGTCTTTGCCGTACCGAGCACATGTTCTTCGGCGAAGGCAGAATCGATAAATTCCGCGAAATGATCTGCTCCGAAACGGTGGAAGAACGCGAAAAGGCGCTCGACAAGATCGAGCCGATGCAGCAAGCCGATTTCGAGGGCTTGTTCGAGGCGCTCGGCGGTTATCCCGTTACCATTCGTTTCCTCGATCCGCCTCTCCACGAGTTCGTTCCCACGGACGAAGAGGACATTGCGGCGCTTGCGAAATCGCAAGGAAAATCGGTTGCGCAAATCAAACAGCTTATTTCCGATTTGCACGAATTCAACCCTATGATGGGTCACCGCGGCTGCCGTCTTACGGTAACGTATCCCGAAATCGCCGTTATGCAGACCAAAGCCGTCATCAAAGCGGCGATCGCGGTCAAGAAAAAGCATAAGGATTGGAACATCGTTCCCGAGATCATGATCCCGCTTACGGGCGAAGTCAAAGAGTTGAAGTTTGTAAAAGACGTCGTCGTGAAAACGGCGGACGAGGTGATCGCAAAAGCGAAGTCCGATCTGAAATACGAAGTCGGTACGATGATCGAGATCCCCCGCGCCGCGCTGACGGCGGATGAAATCGCTAAGGAAGCGGAGTTCTTCTGCTTCGGTACGAACGATCTTACGCAGATGACGTTCGGCTTCTCGCGCGACGATGCGGGTAAGTTCCTTCCTTCGTACTACGCGAACAAGATTTACGAGAGCGATCCGTTTGCCCGTCTCGATACGATCGGCGTCGGCAAACTGATGGATACGGCGGTCACGCTCGGCAAAAAGACCCGTCCCGAAATTCACTGCGGTATCTGCGGCGAACACGGCGGCGATCCTTCGTCGATCGAGTTCTGCCACAGCATCGGCTTGAACTATGTTTCCTGCTCGCCTTACCGCGTGCCAATCGCGCGTCTTGCCGCGGCGCAGGCTAATATCAAAAATCCCAGAAAGTAAGGCTTAAAAAGTATAAAAAACTCCGCTTCGGCGGAGTTTTTTATTTGTCAAGGGTATTTACAAGCAGGCAAGTCTGTGTTATAATCAACGCAAGAAAAAAGCTCTTCCCGATGGAGAAGAGCGTATCGCACGATGCGATTAGGTGATGAGGAAAATTCTTTATTTGAACTTGCCTTGTTGTTTTGTAAGCTTATTATAAACGACAGGATGAAATTTGTCAAGAGAAAAAAGTAAAATAAAAGGAGTACCTATGAAAAAATTTTATTTGGGCATGGATATCGGTACAAATTCGGTCGGAATGGCTTGCACCGACGAAAATTACCGCCTTTTGCGCGCAAAGGGCAAGGACTGTTGGGCGGTAAGATTGTTCGACGCAAGCTCTACCGCGGAAGAACGGCGTCTTTTTCGCACGGCGCGGCGGCGTTTGGAGCGCAGAAAACAGCGTTTGGGCTTTTTACAGGCATTGTTCGCGCCCTATCTCGCCGATAAAAATTTTTTTATCCGTTTGAACAACAGTCCGTATTATGCCGACGATAAAGCGGATATATTGGGCGGCGATAAAAATGCGTTGTTTGCAGACGGCGGGTATACCGATAAAAATTATCATGCCGAATTTCCCACGATTTATCATTTGCGGAACAAATTGCAAAACGAGCCTGTCGAGGATTTAAGACTTTATTACCTTGCTTTGCATCATATCGTAAAATACCGCGGACATTTTTTAACGGAAGGGGGCATGGAAGAAGTCCGCGACGCGCAAAAACTGTTCGGCGCGCTGAATGCCGTCTGTGCGGAACGCTACGCCGAAAACGAGGACGTTCCGTATTTTGACCTTGCGCGCGTGCCCGAAGCCAAGGAATGCCTTTTAGACGGCAAGAAAGGAATGCGGGATATACAACTTGCTTTGGAAGCACTGTTCGGGAAAGACGCGCTCACGAAAGAGATCATCAAAGGCATATGCGGCGCAACGCTTTCGCCCAAGAAACTGTTCGGGGAAGAATACAAAGAAGAAAAGTCGTTTTCTTTCAAAAAGCTGACCGACGAAGCGTGCGACGCAATGCAAGCCGTTTACGGAGACGATTTCGCCGTGTTGGAAGCGATCCGCGCGATTTACGGTTATATCGTGTTTGAAAAGCTGTTGGAGGGGCAACCGAACATTTCGTGCGCGATGATCCGAGTATACGAAAATCATAAACGCGATTTGCGTCTGTTAAAGGATTTTTTGCGTACAAATGCTTCCGAAGAAACGTATCGGCGTTTTTTTAAGAGCGCAAAAGAAAAAGCCAATTACGTGAATTACGTCGGCTATACCAAAAAAGGCGGCGACAAGATCAAGGTAAAACCCTGCCGCGACGAAGATTTTTTTGCCGAGTTGAAAAAATTATTGCTCGGTTTGGAGAACGTAAAAGACGCCGGTTTGCGCGATGAAATGGTGCAGAAAATCGAAACGAACGAATTTCTGCCTAAAATTCTGCATTCCGATAACGGGTTGTTTCCGCATCAGGTCAACGAGGAAGAGCTAAACAAAATCGTCGCCGCCATGGTAAAGACGCACCCCGAAACGGCGGAAATCGCCGATAAAATTCTGCCCGTGTTTTTGTTTCGCATTCCTTATTACGTCGGACCGTTGACGGGGAAAAACAGTTGGGTCGTGCGGAGCGCGGAAAAAATCACGCCTTGGAATTTCGACGAGGCGGTGGATAAAGCGCTGAGCAACGAACAGTTCATGCGCAACATGACGAATAAATGCACGTATTTGCATAGCGAGGACGTTCTGCCGCAGGCATCGATTTATTATCAAAAATTCGACGTATTGAATCAGATCAATAAATTGCGCATTGACGACCGTCCGATTTCCGTACCGCTCAAAAAGCGGCTTTTCGATGAATTGTTCTTGAAACGGAAACGCGTGACGGACAAAGCGCTCTTGGATTTTCTCGTGCGGAGCGGAGAAATCTCCGAAGCGCAGAAAAGCAGCGTAAAGATAACGGGTAAAGACGGCGAGCTGAAAGCGAACATGGGCTCGTATATCCGCCTCAAAGAGATTTTGGGCGAATTTGTCGACGAAGATCTGGCAAAAGGCGGCGGCGTTTGCGAAAATATCATCTTGTGGCATACCCTTAACACCGATAAAAATATCGTCGTCGATTTGATTGAACGCAATTACGGCAGGATACCCGTCATAAAAGCGCATATCAAGCAGTTAAAAGGGCTGTCTTTTCAAAAGTTCGGCAGACTTTCCAAAAAGTTTTTAACCGATTTGCGGGTAAAAACCGAAGAAACGGGCGCAGGACTTTCCGTCCTCGATTTACTGTACGAAACAAACGATAATCTGAATGAAATTTTGTTTCGTCCCGAATATCGTTTGGAAGAGCGTATACGCGAAGAAAACGGAGAGGAATGCGGCGAAATTACTTATAAAGACGTGGAAAAACTATACGTTTCGCCCGTCGTTCGGCGCGGTATTTGGCAGTCTCTTGTTATGGTGGACGAATACGTGCAGGCAATCGGGCGCGTACCCGACAAGATCTTTATCGAGGTAACGCGCGAAGAGGGACAAAAGGGCGAACAGGGCAGAACGCAATCGCGTAAAAGCAGATTGCTGAGCTGTTATAAAAACATGCAAGGGTATGAAGATCTTTTGGAAGAACTGCAACAAGATGAGATAACCGATATGCGCCTACGGCAGGAAAGGCTGTATCTGTATTTTCGGCAGTTGGGTCGGTGCATGTATACGGGCGAACGCATCGATCTGAGCGCGCTCAATACCGACCGTTACGACGTAGATCATATCTTGCCGCGCTGTTATATCAAGGACGACAGTCTTGACAATAAGGTTTTGGTGTCGCGCGCGAAGAATGCGGAAAAACGGGACCTATATCCGTTGCCGCAGGGATTTTCCGCGCAGCAGCCGTTTTGGCGTTTGCTGCTGCAAAAAAATCTGATAAGCGATCGCACTTATATGCGTTTGACGCGGATCGAACCGCTTGGAGACAACGATTACAACGATTTTATCAGCCGACAGAAAACGATCACCGATCAAACGGTGAAGGCGGTGGCGGAGCTGCTGAAAAGAAAGTACCCGCAAACGAAAATCGTTTACAGCAGAGCCAAGAACGTATCCGATTTCAGACAGAAATTCAAGCTGTTTAAGTGCAGGGTCACGAACGATTTGCATCATGCGAAGGATGCTTATCTGAACGTGGTCGTCGGCAACGTGTTCGATATTTGCTTTTCCGCGCCTTGGGGCATGTACCGTCAAGCGGGGGACGAATGGCGCACGTATAATCTCAAAACCATGTTCCACCGCGACGTCGCGGGAGCATGGGATAAAGACGGCAGCATCGCCGTCGTAAAACAATCGTATGCAAAAAGCAGCATGGCGGTCACGCGATACGCCTATTGCGAAAAAGGCGGCTTTTACGATTTAACCGTCTATGCGCATGACGATGCAAGCATAACCGCGCCGCGGAAAGGAAAGGGCGCGTTGAGCAATACGCAGCGGTACGGCGGTTATAAATCGCAGAAAACGGCGTATTTTGCGATTGTTCAGTCGTTAGGGAAAAAGGGAAAACCGCAAAAAACGATCGAGGCGGTGCCCGTTCTCGTGCAAGAGCAATGTCGAGACGACGAAGGCAAATTACGCGATTATTTTGAACGGTGCGGGTTGAAAAACGCCGTTCTGCTTGTGCCCAAGATCAAATGCAAACAGCTTGTTTCCTACAACGGCACGCCCGTCTATATAACGGGCATTTCCAAACCGCAAGTTGTTATTCAGAATGCGGTGCAGCTGTTTGCGGACAACCAAACGGACGAGTATGTGAAAGCGTTGGCGGAATTCTCAGAACGGTTCGGGGGGAAGAACGGCGATCGGGTGCAAGAGGTTTATGTGATCAAAACCAACCGTATGGGAGAAGTGCATCTTACGATCGACCGCGAAAAAAATTGTGCGTTATACGACAGGTTGATCGCAAAACTCGAAAATAAAATTTACGGCGGTTTGTCGATTTGCGCGTCGTATCTTGCCACGTTAAAAAACGGAAGAAACAAGTTTATCGGTTTGCCCGTCGCCGAGCAGGCGCAAGTACTGTTAAATATTTTGGATTTCTTTCATTGCAATGCGAAGAATTCCGATTTGACGTTGATCGGGGGAGCGAAAAACGCAGGGAGTTTTGCTTTCAATAAAGATATTACGAACGTTGATTTTCGTTTGATTTATCAGTCTCCGTGCGGTTTGATTGTAAGAGAACGGAAAGTTTGATCATGGGATTTCGCATCGTTGTCGTAAATTCGCGTTGTAAACTCGAAACGCGGCTGAACTATCTTGTCGTGCGCGGAGAAAGCGAAAAGAAAATTTATATCCATGAGATCAATACGCTGATCGTACAAAGCACGGCGGTTTCGCTGACCGCCGCGCTCTTGTCCGTTCTGATCGAAAATCGCGTGAAGGTTATCTTTTGCGACGAGAAATGCAGCCCGCAGGCAGAGCTGATGCCTTACCGCGGCGCGCATAATTCGGTCAAACGATACAAATGGCAATTTTCTTGGAAAGACGAAACAAAAGACGAGATATGGCAAACGATCGTCCGCAAGAAAATCGGAAGCCAAGCAGATTTGTTGGAAAGACTTGGTTTTCAAAATGAAACGCAAATGCTGCGCCGATATCGGGAAGAAGTGCAAAAAGGGGATGCGAGCAACCGCGAAGGGCATGCGGCAAAAGTGTATTTTCATTGCATTCTGCCCGAAGGAACGTCGCGGCGCAACGGCGGTTTTATCAACGCGTGTCTTAATTACGGTTATGCCGTGCTGCTTTCGGCATTCAATCGGGAAATTGCGGCGGCGGGCTTGTTAACGCAGTTGGGCATTCGGCACGATAACGAATTTAATGCTTTTAATCTTTCGTGCGATCTGATCGAGCCGTTCCGCGCCGTTGTTGACGAAACGGCGTTGTCTCTATGCGAAGAGGAGGGCGATTTTAAGCGTAGAATGGCGAATATCTTAAATTACGGCGTTGTCATGGAAGGCAAGAAAACGACTTTGGATTTGGCGATTCGCAGTCATGTCCGCAGCGTAATGTGCGCGTTGGAAGAAGACGACGTTTCGCTTGTTTCCTATCCCGAAAAAATAATGTTTGAAGATGAATTATAGATTTATGAGATTGTTGATATTTTTCGATTTGCCGATGGAAACCTCGAAAAACAGACGCGACTACGCTGTTTTTCATAAATTTTTAATCAAGAACGGATTTATCATGATGCAGAAATCCGTCTACTCTAAGTTAGTGCTCAACGGTGTTATCAGCCTCGCGGAACGCGCGCGCGTCGAAAAGAATCTTCCGCCCGAGGGAATCGTGGAGTTGCTTGAAATTACCGAAAATCAATTTTCCAAAATCGAATATTTGGTAGGCACGAAACAGAGCGCGGTGGAGGAAAGCATGAAAAGGCTGATCGAAGTATGAAAATTTGTTGTTCGCATTTGGAGACGCAAATTGAGTTGGACGTAAATCGTCCGTTTGTCTTATGCGTGGAAAATCCGCGCGAATATTTCAGAACGGTTCAAGAAATCGTGCTCGCTCTGAACGGGGAAGAATCGGACTTTTCTTTTTGGGAGGGC
>CAJUGP010000065.1:0-5362 GCA_910586365.1 uncultured Christensenella sp.
GCCTCGCTTTCTTCTTTATAATCATGAGGTAATTGGTTGTACAACTCCCCAACAAATATAAATCGTCCTAATATTTTTTGACCGAGCAAACTATCCATTATATTGCTATTGGGGAATATGATCTTGTTTTGAGTATCCTTGATTTTATTGCAAAAAATCATAAAAATGGACTGTTGGTTTCTCTCTCTTTCAGTATAATTCTTGGGATAAGCGAATACTGGAAGTTTGCAATAGATTCTTTCTAAGAACTTTTTAACTTTTTCTTCTTGTTCATCATGATCGGATTTAGAATATATGACCTTCTCAATACACCATTCATCATCAATTTTATCATCCGCCATCATATAGGGGCGTAATTTAGCTGAAATGCGTGCTATAGAATCTGCTACTATATTTTGTTCTCTTGCTGATACACAATAAATCTTATGCACTACCCCCTCCCTATTATTTTTTAGCGCAAAATATAATGCCACATAGGGACTTAATGTAAAATCAAGCAAACGCGTTGGGAGTCCATAATGCTGCAATTTCTCCAATAACGATCTATCGTCCAAACCGCTAAACGCCAATGGCGATAACCTTTTCATCTCTTGAATCATGTCATATTCATACTTACACAAATTGCTTCTTTCAAGAGAGGACTGCAAATATCTAATTTCATTTTCTTCAGGAACACCACGATACGCCAAACGCGAAAGGACATCCCGATTGTTTTCAGCATGTCTTTGCTCAAGCTCTTTGATGATATTGGTAAAAGTAATAAAATCATGAACTTCGTAGTATTTCATCTGTTTATTTCCTAATTATTATTCGTCTAAAGGATTACAGCTACTATAATCAGGCGAACAGCTATAATCAGGCGAACAAAAACCATCATCGTAGGATGGATCACATTCGTTTCGTGTAAACTCGCAAATCGAAGCCGTAACTTCTTCAATGGTGAACATTAAGCCTCTCCTTTTATTTAATTCCACTCCATTCGCCCGTAAGCGGATGATATAGACACCTTATACTTTTTTTATCAATACCGCCATTCAGCATTCCTAATGGACGGCAATCTTTGCAAGCAAAACGATATTCGCAATCTTTACATTCTTCAATCTGAGTATAATCCATATGCCAATATTGGTTAAGTGTTGACGATTCCAATAACTGTTTGATAGATATCTCTTGTAGATTGCCGTATGTAATTCCCCTTTCAAACACACAAGGTAGCACATCACCATTTTCTGTTATTGCAAACTTCCCGTACCAACAAGTATTGTTTGCGAATGCATTTCCAAACTGTGCTTTACTGATAGAAAAGCTCGGCTTAATTCGATACTTTTTTGCAATTAAATCTTCTCGCGTAGCTAAATGGCAGTTTTGATGACAGCCGGCCACCTCTCTTACCAAATCAAATTTATGGTGCTGTGCGCCAAAGCTCTTGATAAACTCACAAATCTGTTCAAAATAACGCTCATTTTCTCGCATAACGGTAACGGCAACTGTAACCTGCAAACCGTGCTTTATCATTTTTATAATATTAGCAACAGTTTTATTGAAACTGCCGCTAATCTGCGTAATCGCATCATGCACTTCCGCAATATGTCCATACAATGAAACTTTTACCTTTATTCCATTACGAATAAAACACGAAAGCAAATCGTCGGTAATTAACGTAGCATTTGTGAAAAAGGCTATAGATTGAAATTCAAAAGTCCCCGCATAATCTATCAGTTCAATAATATTCGAACAACAAGACGGTTCTCCGCCTATGAATTGAACATTGGGGCAACCGCTTTCTGAAAGCTCTTTAATGATCCTCTTCCAATCTAAAAAAGTAAGCCTATTATCAACTGAATGATGCGATTCTCCTTCGTAACAATGTACGCAACGAAGATTGCAAGTTTGCGTAACCTCTAGCCATGCAAAGTTCAACTTGTTCTGTTTCTGAAAGTTTGGAATGTACTCCTTAAATAGAAAGTCTCTACAAAATAGATTTTCTTGTTCTAATTTGCGAAGATATTCTTTTTCCTCTTCTGTCTCTACTTCCCCACCCTGTACAAGGCGCAACAAAAAATTATTCGCATCATGATTGACCGAATAAATCTTATTATGATTTAAGTCATAAATTGCGCCGTGATAACAACCTGCG
Source organism: uncultured Christensenella sp. (assembly GCA_910586365.1). GTDB lineage: Bacteria > Bacillota > Clostridia > Christensenellales > Borkfalkiaceae > Gallimonas. The sequence goes on from CAJUGP010000065.1 coordinate 2,138, forward strand.
ACAAAAAACACATCATTGCTGATGGCTATTGGATTCTTTTTCATACGTCTGGAACGCAAGCTGGTCCACTCAAATCAGGAGAACACATCCCGTCATCGGGCGGGCAAAACCCAACATAATCGGGATTGCAATTATCTGGCGAACAAGCATTCTGAGATTCTTCATTAAGTAAAGATAATTCCAACATAACAATCTCCTTTTTTCTAAATTTATTCTGAAGGTGGACAATTCGGTTGACACCAACCCGAGTCAGGATCGCAAGTTGCAAGATCATCATACGACGGATCACAATTTAATTTACTGACATTCTGTTCAGTTACATCCTCAAAATTAAGCATAAATTATAACTCCTTTTATTTTTTTATTTTAGGTCAATAAATACTTCCCCTCTTAGAAATAGGTAGAGTATATTGGGTACTTGTGCGAGCGGTTGATTGCGTGGGAGAAACGCAGTTTTGAAAAGCGTACTCTCCCGTGAACTGAATAGAGCATATATAAACAACTTGCGTAAGCATAGAACAGTTATTAAATGCCGCAAATGGCACATCAGTTTGTTGTGTAATTGTTACGCTACGTAAAGCAGACGGTAAATAATAGCAATAATGATAGTTTACAAAGAAATGATTGTAACTATATTGACACACAGTATTATTTATCGGGCTTACTTGCGTATTTACAAACCCACCAGCTTGCGACCCACTATGCAACTTTTTTATATCATACCCAAATATGTAGCCAAAGACTGCCTCATATTCATTTTCAACTTTCTTACTTTTACCAGTGAACGGCACGGTGATATCCACGATATTATTGCAACCTTGAAATGCACCGTTGCCTATGGTTAATACCGTATCGGGAACAACAAGCGAAGTAATTCCTCTACAATTTTCAAACGCCTTTTCTGGAATTTCTACTACGTTTTGCCCGTTATATCTTGAAGGCAATTCGACCTTACCTGAAAGTGTTTTGCCCTCTGCAAGCGCAATCGAATAGCCGCCAGCAACTTCTGTAAAAGCAAAGTTGCTATAGAAAGCAACTTGCTCAGCAAAGCTATCTACAAGAGAATAATTATAGACAAACCCTTGGTATGCAGTATCTATTGTTAGATATGTACGCTTAATCCCCTCCACCTCACTGTAACGGTTTATGACGTCGTCTTGAATTTCATTCAATGAGGTTATAACGTTATAAACCTTTGCATATTGTTCAAGCGCATAGATTTCGTCAGAATCAAGCATTGCGCGCTGATCCGCAGTCAACTTGCCATACATTTTTACGGCATCTTTTAAATCGTCTGTTTTGGATACTGTTTCTACCGAAATTTTGCTTACAGATACTCTCAAAGTTTCAATACGGTAAGCATTAAAGCCTTCCAATGCATTCAACAATCTATCACGATTAGAAACTTTTCCCTTTTGAAAATTTGAAAGTGACTCGTAGCTTTCGAGTGCCGCATCAAATAAATCTTCGTACTGACTGTAATCCCTTATCTCATAATCGGGGAGATAAGAAATAAGCTCTTGTGTGGAACTTACTTCTTTCATTTGACCGTTATACCAAAGCCCAAAGCCGAGTCCTCCGCCACCGAGTGCAAGAATACAGCAAAGTATGATTGCAATAATTGCTTTCTTGGCAAGTTTTTTCTTCTTTTTAGGCGGTGTTGCAACTGCGATTTCTTCGGGAATTTCTTTTTTGGGCTTCCCACAAATTTCCGAAACACGGTTAACGATTTCTTGCAACCACCTTCCCGAAGTGTTGGTTATCATCTGTTTTTCTTGCAGTTTTTCATCAAGCAAAAGCGGATTTACGTTATCACTTCCCAAGACGATAAAGTCCTTCTTTTCGCCACGAGCTTTGAAAGCAATAAAACGCTTCCACTCATTTTTTACCCAGCGGGAGTTGATATTATCCAAAGATGAACCCAAAAGTATCATACACTTGGATGACTTAATTGCCGAATAGATATGCGGCTCCCAACCGGCATTAGCGCCCGACAAGCACTTCTGGTCGAAGAAAATATTTAAGTGCTTTGTCTTGGGATTGGTTTTAAGCTCCGTATAAATATCCCTTGCCCAAACAGCTTCTTTTGTTTCGGCGGAAGTTCCGTCTGACTCGTGCTGTTTATAGCTGATGAATACATCATAAGGCTTAACTTTCTTGAACTCCTCTACGGCAGCAAGGCGAACTTTTTCAACCTCTTGCGCATCTGCCTTATATCTTTCGTTCAGAGCAGAATAATACTTGCCTCTTGTTAGACAAGATTTATCGGATTCAAGAAAAGTAGGGACATGCTTCCCCTTATCGTTTTGTATGTATATAACCTGATTTTCGGCAAGCAAGGCAAGCCAGTTTGCCTCTTGATTTTCGGGATTTTTCTCCAATACGCTTTGGCTATATTTTAACGACTTTTTGAAATCATATTCAAGCTCAATAGCTAATCTTGCTTTATTGAGCAGGGAAAACGTTTCTAAGTCGGCGACATTAGAATTTTCCTTAATAAAATCTTGCTCAGAATACTCATGTCCACACCAAGAACACTTATATTTCCCAAAACCGAATTCACTGCAATCACCACCGCAGGTTTTACATTTGCGTGCCATATATACCCCTTTGTATCGTGTATAATATTAAATAAGCAGTCCGCATTTATTTAAAAAAGCCTTAACTGCACTGCAAGGAATAGCAATATTCATGCCCTGCACTTTTATATCCTTAGGACTTGTGCCGGCCACGTGTGTACCGATTACAAGTCCTTCCGCATTAAATACAGGCCCGCCCGAATTGCCGGGATTGGTCGCACAATCATACATCAACTGCGACTGTCGATCTTTATCGCTTATAATGCCACTTGTAATACAAGTACCTGCACCGAGTGAATTACCAATTACATAAATTTGCTCGCCTGTTCGCACCTTATCATAATCACCGAAGCGCAACGGCGTTGCGCCGAACGGAACACGCGATAACTTGATCAAAGCCAAATCGTCGTTTGCACAGTGCATATCGCTATCTTCCGTTCCCATAGCAACGACTTTTGCCGATACCGTTTCTCCCGCAACCTTCACGGTACATTGTCCGCAAGATTTGCCGTTATCAAGTGCTACAGCATGGGAATTAGTAATCGCGTAACCGTCAACAGTAATAAGATAGCCCGAAGCGCTACCACACGACATGGATATTTCTAAAACTCCGTTTACATTCTTTTCAAAAATATCTGCGCCGAGA
>CAJUGP010000065.1:5372-6298 GCA_910586365.1 uncultured Christensenella sp.
CGCTGAACTAAAAGTTTCCTTTTTCTTTGGAGCAAAGTCTTCTTCCGTAAAAATATTTCCACAGCAATCGCACTGATACTTCCCCGCACCAATACTATCGCAGTTCCCGCCGCATAACTTACATTTTTTCATAAATAAGCACCTTTTAAAGTTTCGTGTTTCTATCCGCAATCGCAAGTTTGATAGCGACTATTAATTTTTCCACATCGCTCTGCACTACACTGTCAAATTTAATGAGAACCATACGCAAATCATCTATCTTATTTTTGATGAGCTTATCATAGTCAATCACTTTGAAATTATTAGACGGCGTAAGATACTTAATTTTTTCTTGCAGTTCCTTTAACGTTTCAACAATATCGATATTATCTTTCGCTAAAACTATCAATGCCTCAATAGACTTACTATTAACCGCAATTAACTCCTTATCGTCTTGAGTTTTGACGGCAACTTTTTTCTTTCTAAACAAGCACATATATTTACTCTCCTTTACCTAATGTACTATCTTCCCCTGTTAATTTCCTGCCGAAATTCGCGCAAAACGTAGCGGTATATTCATTTGCCTTACCGCAAGCAGGACAAATGATGGGCTCTGTACTAAGACGTTTTCCACAGTGCGGACAAAACTTATCGGTAGGCTTAAAGGTTAAACCGCAATTCGGACATTTGTTTTCTTCTTCGGCTTCTTTTTTACTTTTGCCTATTACTTTTAACACCTCGTAATACGCAACTCTATCTTGCAGTTCAAGCTGACGGAGATATTTTTCACGCTCCCATTGTTTATCGTCAAGTCTTTCAAGTTCTGCAAGATATTCTTTTAATTTTTCCTGTCTCTGTTTTTCTGCGGCAGCATCCTCAATTGCATCCATATCTTCGTCTTGTAAATCAAAGTCAGATCGGAAGAGCGTCGTGTAGGGAAAGAGTGT
>CAJUGP010000065.1:6308-7015 GCA_910586365.1 uncultured Christensenella sp.
TCACGCTCGAATATAGGGCTCAATATTGCGCCCATATTATCACCAATCGACTTTTTGTTTGTCGTAAATTGATCGTAAGTTAAATGTTTTCCCTCGATTGTTTTCAAGAAAATATCTACAAATTCGGTTGCAACTGTTTCACTGAATCTCTTTCTAAATTCGGGCAGATTAAATTCTTTTTTTGCCCCGACAACTTTACGGAAGAATTGTTCTGCATTGACAACAGAAACGTCAAATTCTCCGCGCGCTCCAACCGTAATTACTTTATTGCTTACCTCATCACGATAACGCAATCTATTAGGCGTGCCCCATTTGATTAAAACACGAGTATCTTTGGGAATGTAGATAACCTCTACCGACATTCCCTTCTTCCACTTTTTAATTTCCTGCTTATCGTCAAAAATTTCATAATTGCCGCTTTTATAATACCGCATATCACCGCCACCTTTAATTACAATGGCGTCATGGGTGATAGGCACCTCAAAACGTGAATCTACAGAGGTTACAACATCCGATACTCTGACAAAAAGAATTTCATTGTCGTCAACTTTTGCGTTGCATAAGTTTTGTTCAAATTTAATAACCTGATTTTTCTTTTTTAATAACATAGTTCCCTCCATTTTGGACAGTATTAGTCTTATAGCAATAATAATTATAGCATTTTAAGACTAATTAATCAACCCTATAAAACTAACATTTCGACAAAA
>CAJUGP010000065.1:7025-7390 GCA_910586365.1 uncultured Christensenella sp.
TTATAGGAATAATTGGAGGGTATTGTGAACGTTGGAGATAGAATTAAAGAACTAAGAGAACGCTCAGGCTTCACCCAAAACAAGTTAGCTGAATGGGCGGGCGTCTCCCAAACCCATTTAAGAAGAGTTGAACTGGGGCAACAGGATATAACCATTGGACAACTTCGTATGGTTTGCGACGGGTTAGGCGTTACCCTTGCAGAATTTTTCGACGTTAAAGAGAAAGAAGAAAGCCTTACAGAGGTAATTGCAAAATTAACTCCAAAACAAAAGCAACTTCTTATTGATTTTTTGAAAAGCATATAACAATGAGAAAGAGCCAAGCATTTAGCTTGACTCTTTTCTATTAAATAAACTAATTTTTA
>CAJUGP010000066.1 GCA_910586365.1 uncultured Christensenella sp.
ATCTACACTAATCTTAACACTCTTTCCCTACACGACGCTCTTCCGATCTTCGAGTTACACTTATAATGCCATGGGAGAGGTGGAGCAATACAGCGTTACGAATGGCACAGAAGCGATATTTACAAATACGTATTCTTATGCAAACAATACAACAAGCGGAACGCAATATAAAACGAGAAGGATTTCGGGGGAGAAAGTAGCGGGTTCGAGCGATAAGTATTACGGATATGACGTGCAGGGACGACTGACGAGCATCACGGAGTACAGATCGACGACGCCGGATAAATACAGCTACGATGAATATAATCGCTTAAGATATATCGAGATAGGCGGATATAACGGCACTTGGTATTCCTATACGTACGACATCAACAACAATTTAACGCAGACGGGCGGAGAACGCCGAACGGACCTCCAACAACATTACCGTATCTAACCTTTAACTATAATGCAAAAAATCAGTTGACATCCTATACGAAAGAGGGCACGACGAAATATTACGAATACGATAATATGGGTAATCCCGTGAAGTACGGTGCGAACAGCCAAAGCGCGGCGGATAATTTTGCGTGGACGCAGGGAACGAAGTTGAAAACGGGAACGTATAAAGGGAATACATTCTCTTATAAGTACAATGCGGACGGATTACGCTATGAAAAAACAGTAAACGGTGTAACAACGCGGCAGTATTTGGAAGGAGATAAAATAATTGCGGAAGAGGAAGTAAACGCAAACAATACGGTAGTTCATACGAAATATTATATTTACGACCAGACGGGGATTGCGGGCATGGTATACGACGGCACGCCGTATTACTTTGCGAAAAACATGTTTGGCGACGTGGTGTCGGTGCATACGGAGACGGGTGCCTATGCGGGCGGATACGAATATGACGCATGGGGAAATATCACATCGGGAGGAGGAAGCGGAATCGGTGCGGTAAATCCGTTCCGATATAGGGGATATTACTACGATCAAGAAACGGAACTTTACTACCTGCAAACGCGCTATTATGATCCTGAAATCGGTAGATTCATTACGATTGACGGAATCGAGTACCTCGACCCCAAAACAATTAACGGACTGAACCTCTATGCTTATTGCGGGGATAATCCTGTGATGTTTACTGACCCTAACGGTACAGCAAAATGGTGGGAATGGCTGTTGGGGGTACTCATAATAGCAGTAGCAATTGTAGCGACTGTATTTACGGCAGGGCTTGCTGCACCTATTGCGGCAGCTGTCGGCGGTGGATTGGCGGGAGCAATAATTGGAGGAGCGGTAGCTGGTGCTGTTAGCGGAGCCATTATGGGTTTTGCGTTTAGTGTGGCTACGCAAAAATGTATAAATGCACACAAAATCCGGTCGAATTAAAAGAGGTGACTCTTGATTTTCCCATGAAAAAAACAAGAATTATTTATTCGTAAAAAAAGTTGACTTGATGAAAAGCATGGGGTATATTATAGAAGATGCAGACGAGGTTTACCATACAATTTCCGAGTGTGCAAAGAAAGAATTTTCAGAAGGGAAATATGAGCTTAGAGATTTGGACGAACATGGTCAAAGAGTAAGCATAACGGTAGAAATGATAGGGAAGCGAGATAAAAACGGACGTGTTTATCGATTTACCAGCAGCTGGATGGCATATCCAAACGGAAAGCTTCATAATAACACACCTTTTTCGGGCTTTGTAAAATGAGGAGATAGGGAATGAAATATTTAGATAGGGTGCGTGTTCTTACGGCTGATTATGAAAAACATGGGATTCACAAGGGCGACGAAGGTCACATTATGAATCCGGAAATACGTTACGGAACTTTCCTTTTTTACAGAGAGGATCCCATAACGCTTGCAGATGATGCCAATGCGTCAATTAAAATACAGGATTTGGAGGTTGTAGAAAGTTCAGGTGTAACCGATGAAGATATTTTAGACGCATTACCGCTTCATAATCCCGAATGGGGTTGCAAAGTGGAGGATGGCTATATCTTGAACTTAAAGGGCGAACGGTTAAATAAGTACGCATATAATTATACGATACCGGCATGAAAAAATGGCGTGGTTGGAACAAGCGGTAACGTTGGAAAAAGGCTATAATATAAATTTAAGATGTGATACGCATAAACGTTTGACTGTTCGCCTAAAATACGTTAAAATTAGGCGAATAAAATAGGAGATAGGGGAATGCGTATTTTTGATTATACGAAACTCGGTGATTGCAAATGGGATAGCGAAATATTGGGGCTTATTGCTCAAATCCACGAATACAAGGGACGGCAGGAGCTGTATCTGAAACGGAAACCCGCCGAACTTGACAGATTGGTGGAAATCGCTAAAATTCAAAGTACGGAAGCGTCGAATAAAATCGAAGGGATCGTTACGACATACGGAATAAGATTTAATTTTATAAAAAATCTCAAAGCAACAATATGAAAAATGGCACGCATTGCGTGCCATTTTGTTTTTGTTTATTTATAAGTTTCCTGTAAAATTCGTTATATTTCCGTCATGTCGTATAATTCATGCGCATGGTTTCGCATGACTTTGATATAGCGTTTTTTCATTACGAGCCTGAACCCTTGAACGCCTCCGGCTGTACAATGCAGAACTGCGGCAATCTGTGCATAGGTGTCGCCGTTCAGTCTGCCGTTTAAGACGATAAAATGTTTTTCGCCCAAATTCATGAGCGATATTATTTTATCTACTCGTTGTGCGGGAATTTATTCTATGTACACTCACTCGAAGTTGTCCCAAGCGGCGGCGATTTCGTCGATTGTTCCGCGCAACTGCATGGCTGCCTGAAAACATTCCAAAAATTCTTCCCGATAACGGTCGATTGTTCGATCGCTTAAATAAAAATCACACGCCATGGCAACTTTGCCTTTCCTGTAATGATCAAAGTAAATAGCTTTCAGAACGACTGCCTTGTTCATGTGTTTCATAATATCGTTTATTTCGTAGGCTCTGACCATATCGGACATGACGGTTTTTACCCGTTCGTCGCTCATCATATGTTTGATTAGGTCCTCTCTTGCTCGTACAAGTTTCGCTTTCGTTTGCTTTTCTGCCATAACGTTAGATTAACATGACGGAAACATAATTTTTCGACAGATTTTGACGGAAAATTACCAAAATATACCATAAAATAGAAAGAAAACGAAGGAGAAAATCATGTTGCAAAAATTAAACGCCGAAGAAACGTTGGAGTATCTCATCGGCGTCGTAAAAGCAAACTTAGGCGAATTGTACGGCGAGCTGCCCGCGGGGTGCAATCGGCATTTTATCCACGGCGAAAAGACGGCTTATGTGGAATGTTTGGAAATCGTGCAGCTCTGGAATAAAGCTGCCGAGCGCGGTTTGGAAGGCGCGCTCGAAGAGCAATATCCCATTTGACTTTTATTCGGGACGGCGGTCTATGAGTTAAAAACTTATAGACCGCTTTTTTTGTTTTTTTCAGTAAAAATGCTGACTTTTGCGTGAAAATCAGATATAATATTGTTTAGCGGCAGGGTTGCCGTGAGGATTACGGGAGAGAAGCAATGAATAAACAGCAGCTTGCATCTAAAATCTGGGATTCAGCGAATAAAATGCGTTCTAAAATCGAAGCCAACGAATACAAAGATTATATTCTCGGCTTCATGTTTTATAAATTTCTTTCGGACAAAGAAGTAGAAAGACTCACGAAAGTGGACGGTTGGGCGGTTGAAGATCTGCCGTATCTTGCCGAGGAACACGACGACGCCGTTTCGCATTGCCAAAGCGTTCTCGGTTATTTTATCGCGTACGACAATTTATTCTCCACTTGGTTGAACAAGGGGAAGAAATTTGACGTTTCCGACGTGAGAGACGCCTTGTCGGCTTTTAGCAGATTGATAAGTGAAAAATGCAAAAAACTGTTTGAAAATATTTTCAAAACGTTGGAAACGGGACTGAGTAAACTTGGCGACAGCTCCGGTACACAAACGAAGGCAATCAGCGCGCTCATTCGGCTGATCAAAGAAATTCCTATGGACGGCAAGCAGGATTATGACGTGCTGGGATTCATTTATGAATATCTTATCAGTATGTTTGCCGCCAATGCAGGAAAGAAAGCAGGCGAATTTTATACGCCGCACGAAGTTTCTTTGCTTATGTCTGAAATCGTTGCCGAACATTTGAAAGACAGAGAAAGCATACAGATTTACGACCCCACCAGCGGTTCGGGTTCGTTGCTTATCAATATCGGTCATTCGGTTGCGAAACGAATGAAGAATAAAAATAACATAAAATACTTTGCGCAGGAACTGAAAGAGAATACATACAATCTGACGAGAATGAATCTTGTTATGAGAGGGATTCTCCCCGATAATATTTGTACGCGAAACGGTGACACGCTCGAAGAAGATTGGCCCTATTTCGATGAATCCGATCCGTATAATACATATGATGTGGTATTCTTAGACGCGGTGGTATCCAATCCTCCGTATTCGCAGGCGTGGGATCCGTCGGATAAAGATTCAGACCCGAGATATAAACGTTACGGCTTAGCCCCGAAGACGAAAGCGGATTACGCCTTTTTGCTTCATGATCTGTATCATATTAAACCCGACGGAATAATGACGATCGTGTTGCCGCACGGCGTACTGTTTCGTGGCGGCGAAGAGGAGAAAATCCGCACAAACCTGATCGAAAATAATAACATCGATGCAATTATCGGGTTGCCCGCTAATATTTTCTACGGCACAGGTATCCCCACGATTATTATGGTGTTAAAGCAAAAACGCGCCAATACCGACGTTTTGATCCTTGATGCGTCGAAAGGATTTACGAAAGAAGGGAAGAATAACAAGCTTAGAGCATCCGATATAAAGAGAATCGTGGATGCGATCGTTGCGCGGGAAGATATTCCTAAATTCTGCAAGAAGGTATCGCGGGACACGATCCGCGCAAACGAATATAATTTGAATATTCCCAGATACGTCGATTCTTCGGATAAGGGCGAAACCTGGGACATATATGCCACCTTATTCGGCGGCATCCCTCATACGGAAATAAACGAACTTGCAGAATATTGGACGGCTTTTCCGTCGCTGAAAGAGCAGATTTTTTCTGATATTAACGGGGCATATGCAACCGCGGCAACGGATAACGTACGAAATACCTTAAAAGCGAATGCCGACGTCCAAGCCTTTATCGCAAAATATAAGGAGGGTTTTGTCGGCTATGACGAACTGTTGAACGGTAGGCTGATTGAGAACGCTTCTGAGGTAGAGATCCCGAACGAGGAGGCAAGGATAACAAGCGAAATCTTTGCCCGTCTGTCGGACATTCCTCTTGTTGACAAATATCAGGCATATCAGATTCTCGATGACGAGTGGTTAAAGATCGCCGCCGATTTGGAAATTATCCAAACCGAGGGCTTTGATGCCGTAAAGAAAACCGATCCCAAAATGGTGTTAAAAAAGAAAAACGGAAAAGAAGTCGAAGTGCAGGACGGTTGGATGGGGCATGTGATCCCGTTTGATTTAGTGCAGCGGGAAATGCTGACGGACAAAAGGGACGAGCTGTTGCAGATGGAAAACCGTTTGACGGAAATCGTTACGGCATGCGACGAGTTTTTTGACTCGCTCACGGAGGAAGAAAAATCGGAAAATTCCGAGATCCTGAACGATAAAGGCGATGCGTTGGTATCGGAGGAAATCGCAAAGAAAGCAAGGCAATATCAAAAGACCGAAGAGCATTATGACGGGGATAGCATCGAAGCGCGTATCATAAAAATCGCGGAAATGTTGAAAGAGGAAAAAGAACTCAAACGCGATATAAAAATCAAGACGAAGAATTTGCATGCTTTAACCAAGCAAACAATCGAAAATTTGACGGACGGGCAGGCAAAACATTTGCTTCATCTCAAATGGATGAAACCGCTGATGGTATCGTTGACGGCTATTCCCGATTCGATCGTAAACGTGTTGGAAAGTAAGATAAACGCGCTTACAAAGAAGTATAGCATAACTATGCTTGAAGTGGAAGACCAGATAGCGCAATCGGAAAAGGAGATCGCCGCTATGATAGACGATTTGGAAGGCGACGAATTTGACATGAAAGGATTAAAAGAGCTGCAAAAATTACTTAAAGGGGAGTAAAATGGCGGAAAACAGTATGAAACCCCGCATTCGGTTCAAGGGCTACATTGACGCTTGGGAACAGCGTAAACTGGGAGAGCTTGGTTTTTTTAAGTCAAATGGTGTTGATAAAAAGATCAATCCGAATGAAGTATTTGTGAATTTGCTTAATTATATGGATGTATATAATCGCCGCCATATAACCGCAAAGAATTGCGATGAACTTATGCAAGTGACCGCGAAGCCACAGCAAGTAAAAGATAATGATGTTCAGGCAAATGATGTATTTTTTACTCCTACTTCAGAAACGGCAGACGACATCGGTCATGTGTTGGTTATTGAAGAAACATTACCCAATACGGTATATTCATACCATTTAATGCGATACAGACCTTTTGATGGAAAGTTTTATCCTACTTTTCCCAATTACGAATTTGAAAGTGGTTTTGTCCGTTATCAAATTGTTCTTAATGCTCAAGGAGTTCAAAGATTTGTATTAAACCGAGAAGCGTTTGAACAGTTGGAAATAAGAAAACCCGATTACGCAGAACAAGAGAAAATTTCAAAATTTCTAAGTCAATTAGATAACATGAGCGTCCTTTATCAGCAAAAACATGACAAAATTCTTAATATAAAAAAGGCTTTGCTCGAAAAAATGTTCCCGTCGGATACGGAAACAACTCCTAAAATTCGTTTTAAGGGAGTTAATGGCGCTTGGGAACAGCGTAAGATAGGCGATTTGGGAGTAACCTATGCCGGTTTGTCCGGTAAAAAGAAGGAAGACTTTGGGCATGGTGAAGCCGAATTTATTCCTTATCTGAATGTTTTTACGCATCCGATTGCTGATGTAACCATGACGGAGGCTATTGAGATAGACGATCGACAGGTTAAAGTGCAAAATGGCGATGTGCTTTTTACTACGTCGTCAGAAACGCCTGAAGAGGTCGGAATGTCATCTGTTTGGCTGAAAAACAGTTCAAATACATATCTAAATAGTTTTTGTTTCGGATTTAGATTGAACGAATCGATAAATTCCTATTATCTTGCTTATATGCTCCGTTCGAAAGATGTAAGAAATAAAATTGTATTATTGGCACAGGGGATATCTCGTTACAATATTTCTAAAAAGAAAATGATGGAAATAAACGTACCTATACCAACCGATGCGGAACAACGGAAGGTTGGAGAAATTTTCAAACAA
>CAJUGP010000067.1 GCA_910586365.1 uncultured Christensenella sp.
AGACGTGTGCTCTTCCGATCTTATTTGATAATTTTACATTTACGGAACAGTTCGGAAATGCCCAAAGTAAGCGCGGCGGGGAGAATAAAACAGAACAGCGCAACCCACAGCACCGTCAATCCCGCATTGCAGCCTTGCGCGCCGATCATCTCGAAGAGCATGTCGATGGGTCCGACCAATCCCGCCGTACCCATGCCGCTGCCCGATTTTGTGGCGAACAGTCCGAGCGCGTCCGTGCCGTTTGGCAGAAACATGCAGATCACGCCGAGGATTGCGGAAGAAATTATGGGCGGAACGAAGAGCACGGGCTTTTTGAATACGTTGGGGATTTGCAGCATGGAAGTGCCTAATCCCTGCGCCGCAAGTCCGCCCCATTTGTTTTCGCGGAAGCTCATCACGGCAAACCCCACCATTTGGCAGCAGCAGCCCACGACCGCCGCGCCCGCCGCGATTCCCGATAGGTTGATCGATATGCCGATCGCCGCTGAAGAAATGGGCAGCGTGAGGCAGACGCCCATGACGACAGCCACGATCAATCCCGTGATTGCCGCCGAAACATGCGAAAGGGTTGCCGCCCAAGCGATAAAGTTTCCGAGCGCGGTCAGCGCGAGCGAAACGGGGTATCCGAGCCCGATTCCCGCAACCGAACCCGCGAGCAATCCAACAAGGGGCGTAACGAGAATATCGAGCTTGGTTTTTCCGCTCACGAGCGAGGCAAGCGTCATGGCGGTCATCGCGCCGATGAACGCGCCCATAGGGTCGCCCGGACCTGCTATTGTAAAGGAAAACGCCTGCCCGTTTGTCAGTGCGGTTTGGATCGCCGTAATAATATTTTTTGCATACGAACCCACCATGCCCGCGGCGACAGCCGAGGCGACGACGAGAGGAGCGTTTTTTTTCATTTTCAAACAGATGCCCGCCCCGATGCCCGCGCCCATGGCGATCTGCGCGATTTTGCCGAGCCCTTCCAAGATCAATCCGAACCAGTTGGGTTGTGCTTTGTCGATCAGATTGCCGAGCTGCCAAACGATCGTGCCCGCGATCAAGGTGGCGAACAAGCCGAGCGCCATGCCGCTCATGCCGTCGATGAAAATGTAATTCATCAGCCATTTGAACCGCTGTAACCCGCCCGTGCATTCCTTAAACTTCATTTCGGAAAGTTTTTTGTGGACGGGCGCAAGCTGCGTTCCGTCCGCGCGTTCGACCTGTTCGGGTTGCGTGTTCGTGTTGTTTTCTTCGTTTTCCATGCTGCAATTCCTCTGATATAAAAAAATACGGAGCCGTTCGGCTCCGTTTGCATTTTCTGTTTGAACGTTGTTTTTACCGAGCCGCACGTCCTACGCTTCACTATATTGTTGCGGCTATCATACAACTATTTTTTGATTCTGTCAAGCAAATGAAAGTACATTTGCAAAAAAAGCGAAAATAAGATTCCTCGGCTGCGCTCGGAATGACAGAGTGCTCGGAATGACGAGTGTGCGGAATGACAGAGTGCTCGGAATGACAATGGTGTGCTACGTCGCGCCGTGCGCTCGTGCCGCCTAAGACGGCGCGGAATGACAGAGTGTGCGGAAAAATTGTTGTCATTCCGAGCCTGTCGAGGAATCTGAAACCGTATTATTTAACGGTAACGGTATCGCCTTTGAAGCAAACGTCGCATTCGTAATAAGTAAGCAGTCCTTGTTCAAGCGCGGCGTAGTCGTCTTTCGAGAACGTTTCCGCGGCGGAGTGCATGGCAAGCTGCGCCAGCCCGATATCGCACGAGGGCACGCCCACCTGCGATAGGCTGATCGCCCCGAGCGTGCTGCCGCTGCGCATATCCGATCGGTTGTAAAAATGCTGATACTTTACGTTCGCACAATCGAAAATCGACTGCACGACGGCGCAGGTGAGCGCGTCGGTCGTGTAAGCCCGATCGGCATGCGATTTGATCACGACGCCGCCGCCGAGCACGGGGCGGTTGGTCGGATCGCATTTTTCGGGACGGTTGGGGTGGACGGCGTGCGCGTTGTCGAGCGAAAGCAAAAAGGAAGAGGAAAGCGCGCGCGCAAAATCTTCTTTTTTTTCTTTGCGGCATTCGGCGATGCGTTCCAACGTCGTGCGCAGAAAATCGCTTCCCGCGCCTTGCAGCGTGCGGCTGCCGACTTCTTCGCCGTCGAAACAGGCGCATACGTTTACGGCTTGCGGCGTTGCGGCAACGAGCGCGCGCAGCGAAGAATACACGCTTGTGAGGTTATCCGCGCGGGGCGTGCAAATCAGCTCGCCGTTCGCGCCGCACGAAAAGGGCGGTTGCGCGCACGCAAGATATAAATCGTACGCGACGGTCTGTTCGGGCAGAGCGGGCGCGCTTTCGCCCACGGCGTACAGGGGCAGAAGATCGGTTTGCGGATTGGGCGAAAAATTCGTGTTGACTTCGCGGTTCATGTGCACCGCCACGGACGGAACGACGAGGGTATGCCCGTCGGTATAGAGTTCGCTTTCGAGCGCGCCGTTTTTCTTTTTGGCGACCGTGCGCCCCGCGATCCGAAGGGGACGGTCGAAAAAGCTATACCAAATTCCGCCGCCGTACGGTTCGACGTTCAAACGCGTGTAACCGTCCGAAGTCATAACGGGGTTGTTTTTGAGTTTCAGGCAAGGCGAATCGGTGTGGCTGGCGACGATGCGGTAGCCGTGTTTTTCGCCGACGGTAAAGGCGATGAGCGCGCTTCCGCCGCGTATCGCGTAATATTTGCCGCCCTGTTTGATTTCCCACTTGTCGTTTTCGTACAAACGGACAAAGCCGTTCCCGTCTAACAGCTTTTGCGCGTTCGCCACGGCGTGGTAGGGAGTATAGGAAGTTTCAAGAAATTGCAGTAAACCGTTCATGGTTTGCATTATAGCACGGCAGCCGTTTTCTGTCAAGCCGAAAAGAATTGCCTTTTCCTCTTGTAAAAAGAATTTATCCGTGCTATAATAAGGGGAATCGTGCCGTATGCATGTACGGAAAGGCAGGAAAAGATATGTGGTATCAGGAAAGCGTGTTTTATCAGATTTACCCGCTCGGAGCGTGCGGCGCGGAACGCGAAAACGACTTCGGGCAGGTGCG
Source organism: uncultured Christensenella sp. (assembly GCA_910586365.1). Lineage (GTDB taxonomy): Bacteria > Bacillota > Clostridia > Christensenellales > Borkfalkiaceae > Gallimonas. The sequence continues at coordinate 3,086 of CAJUGP010000067.1, forward strand.
CCGCCGTCTCGGCGAAATCGAAAAGGAAATTTTGCGCTTAAAGCAGTTGGGCGTGGGCGCGGTGCTCTTCAATCCGCTGTTCGAGAGCGAACGGCACGGCTACGACACCGTCGATTTTTATAAGGTCGACAGGCGGCTCGGCACGAACGAGGACCTCAAACGGCTGATTCAAATCTTCCACGAGAACGGCATCCGCGTGGTGTTCGACGGCGTGTTTCACCATACGGGCAGGGCGTTTTTTCCCTTTACGGAAGTGCTTGCAAAACGCGAAAACACCGACTACCGTTTTTGGTTCAATATTGATTTTTACGGCAATTCGCCTTATAACGACGGCTTGAATTACGATAATTGGGAAGGGCATGCGGAGCTTGTGAAGCTGCGGCTCGAAAACGCCGATTTGCAGCGTTATCTCATGGACGCCGTGCGTTATTGGGTGAGCGAGTGGGGCATCGACGGGTTACGGCTCGACGTGTGTTACAGTCTTCCGCCCTGGTTTCTGGAAATGCTGCGCCGCACCGTAAACGAAATCAAACCCGATTTCTTTTTGGTGGGCGAGGTCATTCATATCGGCAATTTCGCGCAGCACGTTTGCCCCGAACGGCTCGACAGCGTGACCAATTACGAGTGCTACAAAGGCATGATCTCGGCGTTTAACAGCTATAATTTATTCGAGATCGAGCATTCGCTTACGCGATTGTTTTCAGAGCAGAGCTGGGCGCTTTATACGGGCAAACCGTTAATGAATTTCGTCGACAATCACGACGTGGAGCGCGCCGCCACCGCGCTCAAAGAACCGCGCAATCTGCTCAATTTATACACGCTGCTCTTTACCATGCCCGGCGTTCCGTGCGTGTATTACGGTTCGGAATACGGCGCGCAGGGGGATAAATCGGATAACGATTATAAACTTCGCCCGCCCTTTTCCGCGATCGACAAAAACGCGCACGGCGAACTGTACGCGCATATCGCAAAGCTGTGTTCGCTGCGCAAAAGCAGCCGCGCGCTCGCGTACGGATCGTACCGCAAAGCGACGCTCCAAAACACCGACTTTTCCTTCGTGCGCGAAATTGACGGCGAGAAGATTGTCGTTGCGATCAATATCGGGGCGAACGATTGCACCGTGCGCGTCGAAGAGGCGGAAGGGACCGATCTTTTAACGGGACAGATTCGCAACCTCAACGATATTTATCTTCCGCCGCATTCGGCTTGCGTTTACAGAAAAAATTAAGTTGCTTTTTTTGCGCGGATATGATAGAATAATCAAAAAGAATTGCGGAGAATCACCATGATCGATTTATCGTGTATCAAACAAGCCGATCCCGAACTGTACGCGGCAATGGAAAAAGAGCTTGCCCGTCAGCGCGGCAATCTCGAACTCATTGCAAGCGAGAATATCGTTTCGCCCGCCGTGATGGCGGCGATGGGAAGTCACCTTACCAACAAATATGCCGAAGGGTATCCCGCAAAACGCTATTACGGCGGCTGCGAGTTTGTAGACGTCGCCGAGGAGCTGGCGCGCGAACGGCTGAAAAAGCTTTTCGGTTGCGATCATTGCAACGTGCAGCCGCACAGCGGCGCGCAGGCGAATTTCGCCGTCTATTTCGCCGTGCTGAAACCGGGCGATACGATCATGGGCATGAACCTTTCGCACGGCGGACATCTTACCCACGGCTCGCCCGTCAACGTTTCGGGAACGTATTTCAATATCGTGCCTTACGGCGTTTCCGAAGGCAGCGAAACGATCGATTACGACGAAATGGAGAAGATTGCGTTATCCTGCAAGCCCAAGCTCATCGTTTCGGGCGCAAGCGCCTACCCGCGCGTCATCGACTTTGAACGTATCCGCGCGATCTGCGATAAAGTCGGCGCGCTCATGATGGTAGATATCGCGCATATTGCGGGCTTAGTCGCGGCAGGCGTGCATCCTTCGCCCGTGCCGTATGCCGATTTCGTCACGACGACCACGCACAAAACGCTGCGCGGTCCGCGCGGCGGGGCGATCATGTGTAAGGAAGCATATGCAAAGGCGATCGACAAAGCGATTTTCCCCGGCACGCAGGGCGGTCCTTTAATGCACGTGATCGCAGCGAAGGCGGTAGCGTTTCAAGAGGCGCTCTCGCCCGCGTTCAAAGAATATCAAAAACAAATCGTTAAAAACGCGTCGGCGATGGCGGAAACGTTCATGCAGGAAGGCGTGCGGCTCGTTTCGGGCGGTACGGATAATCACTTAATGCTCGTCGATCTGCGCAAAGAGAACATGACGGGCAAGGAGCTGGAAGCCCTGCTTGACCGCGCGCATATTACGGCGAATAAAAATACGATCCCGTTTGAAACGACTTCGCCCTTCGTTACGAGCGGCATACGCATCGGCACGCCCGCGATCACCTCGCGCGGCATGAAGGAAGAGGAATCGCGGCAGATCGCCCGCCTCGTTACCGAGGTGATCCGCGGAAGAGAAGGGGCGTTAAAGAGCGTATCCGAAAAAGTCGCCGCGCTCTGCGAAAGATTTCCCATTTACGAAAACGATATTTTGTAAATATCATATAAAAGAAAAACGCGCCCTTGCGGGGCGCGTTTTTTTGCAGTGCGGCAGGCGTTACAATAAAAGTACAAATAACTTGTACTTTTTATTATTTAGAGAGAAAATTTAGTATTCTTGCAGTACTATGAAAATAAAACTTGCCGAAAACATTAAATTCTATCGCAATGAACTCGGTTTCACGCAGAGAACGCTCGCCGAAAAAGTACTTGTGGCACAGAGCCGCCTATCCAAATACGAAAACGGTTACGGCACGCCCGACGTGTATACGCTGTGCCGTCTTGCCGAAATTTTCGGCATAACGCTCGACGAATTGGTGGAATGGACGGGGGAATGGACGGACCGATCAAAACTTTTATAAAAACTTTTGCGTAAAGGCTTGTCTTTTTCCGCGGAATGTTGTAAAATAGTTTTTGGTTAAAAATGTAAATATTTCAGGAGGAAACTTTAACATGGCAAAAAAGTATTGTTACCTTTTTACCGAAGGTAACGCGAAAATGCGCGAAATTCTCGGCGGCAAGGGCGCGAACCTTGCGGAAATGACCAACATCGGTCTTCCCGTTCCGCAGGGCTTTACGATTTCCACCGAGGCTTGCACGCAGTATTACGAGGACGGCAGACAGATCAATCCCTCGATCCAAGCCGAAATCATGGACTACATCGACAAGATGGAAAAAATCACGGGCAAGAAATTCGGCGATAAAGAGAATCCCCTGCTCGTTTCCGTCCGTTCGGGCGCGCGCGCTTCCATGCCCGGCATGATGGATACCATTCTCAATCTCGGTTTGAACGAAACGGTCGTCAACACGATCGCAACCAAATCGAACAATCCCCGTTGGGCGTGGGACTGCTACAGAAGATTTATTCAGATGTTCTCCGACGTCGTTATGGAAGTCGGCAAGAAGTATTTTGAAAAACTCATCGATAAAATGAAAGAGGAAAAGGGCGTTGAATTCGACGTGGACCTCGACGCCAACGACCTCAAAACGCTTGCCAACCAATTCAAAGCCGAGTATAAATCCCAGCTTGGCAAAGATTTCCCCGACGACCCCAAGGAACAGCTCTTCGCCGCGGTTCAGGCGGTATTCCGCAGCTGGGACAACCCCCGCGCAAACATTTACAGAATGGACCACGACATACCTTACAGCTGGGGTACTGCCGTAAACGTTCAGATGATGGCGTTCGGCAATATGGGCGACGATTGCGGCACGGGCGTTGCGTTCACGCGTAATCCTGCAACCGGTGAAAAGGGACTTATGGGCGAATTCCTTATGAACGCTCAGGGCGAAGACGTAGTTGCAGGCGTTCGTACTCCTATGCCTATTTCCAAAATGGCGGAAGTTCTTCCCGACGTTTACAAGCAGTTTTTAAAAGTTTGCGATACTCTTGAAAATCACTACCGCGATATGCAGGATATGGAATTTACTATCGAAAAGGGTAAGCTCTATATGCTTCAAACGCGTAACGGCAAGCGTACCGCGGCGGCGGCTATTAAAATTGCCTGCGATTTGATTGACGAAAAGATGATAACCGAACAGGAGGCGCTGATGCAAATTGACGCAAAGTCGCTCGATATGCTTCTGCACCCTCAGTTCGACCCCAAGGCTTTAAAGGAAGCCGACAAGAAAAACGTTGTCGGCAAGGGTATAGCGG
>CAJUGP010000068.1 GCA_910586365.1 uncultured Christensenella sp.
TCGACTTTCATATCGTACATAAGCGCCATATGATGCTCGCAATAGCTGAACACGCTTATGTCCTTTATAATTACTGCGCCGCCCGAATTCGGGGCGGACGGAACTTCGAAAGTTTTTCCGAACATTTCCGCAATTTCGCGGTTAGTGTATTTAATTCCTTCAAACGCCTCCTCGTACATTCGCGCTACGCGGGCGGGAGTTTCGCGCAGACCTTCCCTGTCGGGATCCTCACCTATGGCGATCAATAACCCGCGGATATGTTTTTCTATTTCTTTAATATCCATACTTCCTCCTATACCCCGCGTCTATCTGGCTCCCAAATGATTTTATGCAACTGTAATTGCAGACGTACGCTGTTAAGCTTACGCTCTTTCATAAACTCCGCGATTTCTTCGGGCTTGATTTTTCCGAACACGGGACTGAAATAAACGCGACACTTTTCTTTCAGTCCGTACCCGTTTATAATCTCTTCCGCACGCAACAAATCGCACTTATCCCCGACCACAAACTTAACCGCGTCCCGTAACGTAAGATAAGAAAAGTTTTCGGTCAGCATATGATTTTCCATTCCGCTTGAAGGAAGCTTATAATCGGCAGTAACGGTGAGTCTGGGCGAAAGAGAAACAATATTTTTCAACGGCACGCTTCCGTTGGTTTCTATTTCGACTTCTGCGCCCGACGCGCCCAGAAGTTCTATAAGATATGCAATATCCGCTTGCAAAAGCGGTTCGCCGCCCGTCAAGGTAACGTTTTTTACGCCAGTCGATTTCACGTATGCAACTAGCTCTTCCGCAGAAGCAAGTTCATATTTCACGTCGGCTGTATTTGCCCAGCGCGTGTCGCAGTAGCCGCAATTAAGATTGCAACCGCAAAATCGCAGAAATACGGCAAGCTCGCCCACGCGCGGACCTTCGCCGTTTATGCTTACAAACTTTTCGGCAACTTTAAAACAGGACATATCACTCACCGTACACCGCACAGTTTTCGGGCGACTCGTGCACTGTCACGCTGAAAACGGGCAACCCCTTGCTACAAAGAGCGGCGTAAATGTACGCGGCAAAGTTTTCGGCAGTGGGTCTGAAATCCGTTTCAACCAATGAAAACCCTTCTTCTTTAAGCGCGGCAAGGGTCGCCGATTTAAGGGTGTTTTTTTCGTAAATAAGCGTATGGTCAAACCCTTCCGCAAGCTCTTTTACTGCCTTCTTAAAATCGCCGAAGTCCAAAAGCATACCGCGCTTTTCGCCGTTTTCCTGCAATTTCCCGCCGCTTATCTTTGCTTCAACAACCCAGTGGTGACCGTGGATATTGGCACACTTGCCGTTGTATCCGTGAAGAAAATGTGCACTGTCAAAACAAGCCGAAGTTTTTAAATAATACATTTCTCTCCCTTTGCGCAAAAAAATACAGCCGCAACAAAACGACTGCACCTAAAAAGACTATTTCTATTCAGATGCCCTGGTTTTGTTTAACGACAGGATGGCGCAAACGAACTGTCCGTTTTATTGATTATATAATACCACGCTACAACGCATATGTCAACTCAATCAAAGTGCTTACACCCTGCTTAGTTTCAAAATAGCGGCTAATTAGGTTCAATCCCTGTGTCTGTCTGCTACCCTTTTCGGCGGTTTACTACGCTACTTATCATTCATCATTGACAATAGGAACGTAAGTTGAACGCTTACGTTCCTATTTTTCATATCTATCTATTTGTCTTAAAAAATTATTTTTATCCGGACAAGATGCTTATTCAAAAATTTCCATGCTTTTTATAGCTTCTTGCATCTTCGTTTGATTTCCGCCATTTGCTCGATCAGCTCCGCCAAAGGATGATATTCGCCGCCCCAATATTCAAAAACGCGCATTCCCTCGTCCTGTAAAATCGGTCCCGTCATTTTGATATCGATCTTGATTTCCGATAACGCTTTTTCGTAGTCTATGGGTATATAATCGTCCGGCGTTAACAATGAAAACGCTTGATAGGAAACGCCGTAAACGATATGTTTCACTCCCAACGACGCGATTGCCGTTAAACAGCGCTCGCACGGCGCACAGCTTGTATAAAAAATCGCTTCGCGCAGAACCTCGTCGGAATACTTGTTAGCGCATTTATGTACCAAATTAAATTCTGCGTGTCCGAATATCCCTTTTTTATGATCCGCGGTGTTTTCGGCTTCTTGCAAAATATCCCCTTGATAGACGATGACCGCGCCAAACGTGTCATACCCTTTTTTGCCTGCCGAAATTGCAAGCTCATAGCAACGTTTTATAAATCGTTCGTGTTCTTTTCTTTCCATAAAATCATTATATCACTTTTTTATTTGGAAAACAAGCGTCTAAAAAACTTTACCGAAGGGTGTAACCGAGCCATCAAAAAATTCATATTATAAAGTGTAACAATTCAAAAACATATCCAACCTTTTATTCCTACATATTTGCTTTCGTATAGGGGGCCGATATGTAGTAATTTTCTATTAGGAGTTTCTTATTATGAATATAACCAATCAATCGAACGTTACTTACAACGCCGTAGAACCCAACAAACCGGGCGTCCCCGGCAGCCTTGCAAGCAACACCGTAAATACGGAGGTCTTGTCTTACTCGATCTCCAAAAAAGCCAGCTGCGATAAAACGTCTCTTAAAGAAGGCGAAAGCGCGCACGTCACGCTCACGATCACGAATAATTCGTCGGCGAAATTGACCCAAAATTTTCTTTCAAACCCTACGTACAAAGGTGCAAGTTACGTTGCGGGCAGCGTAAAAATAAACAATGTCGTTCAACCGACTTACGATCCCTTCACGGGCTTTGCGCTCCCCGACTTAAACCCCGGGGAAACGATCACCGTTGAATATGATATACAGGCAAACAACCCCATGACGGAAACGCCTGTCATCGACGTTTCGGAATTACAATATACCGTGACCGACCCCTTGAAAGGCGAAACGACCTTTACCGAATATTGCGAACCCGTTACGATCGACGTGTATTCCTCGAGACTCAGCGTGGTGAAAAGCGTAGACAAAGCGTTCGCGCTCAAAGGCGATACGCTAACCTATACCGTAACGTTTACCAACGAGGGAAATATGAATATCAACGACATTTACTTTACCGACAATATTCCCCAAGGCACCACGTTTGTGGAAAAATCGGTCATGATCAACGGGCAGAACGTATCCGCCTACCGTCCCGATATCGGTTACAGCGTGGCGAACCTGCCGCCGAACGACAGCGCAACGACGAGCTTCCAAGTTACGATCGACTAAACGCGGGGGTAAGTTATGTTTATTCAAAATCAACTGAATATAACTTACAACGCCATCATGCCGAACGGCAACAGGTTTTCGGAAACCGCCCGAAGCAATACCGTAACAACGGAAATCTTATCGTATTCCGTTTCAAAAACCATTCGTTCCGAGAAAAAAATCGTACGAACGGGAGAAACCGTGCGCCATATCGTAACCGTAACCAATCATTCGGCGGCGAAACTGTTTGAAACCTTTTTTTCGGCATCGCAGCCAAACGACGCACGTTACGCCGCGGGCAGCGTGAAAATAAACAAAGTCGCACAGCCGACTTACGATCCCTTAACGGGCTTTGCGCTTCCCGATTTGGAGCCGGGCGAAACGGTCGTCATCGAATACGAGATAAAAGCGGACCAACCGACCACGGCGCCCGTAACGCACTTTGCGACCCTGCAATACACCGTAAACGACCCCGTAAGGGGCAACGTAACCTACTCCGAGAAGACCGAAGCCGTCTCGTTTCACGTTCTTGCCGATACCGTCGGCATTGTGAAAAAGGTAGATAAAGCGCTTGCCGTAAAAGGCGAAACGCTGCACTATACGGTCACGGTAACCAATACGGGAAACGTAACAAAGACCGATTTGGTATTCAAAGACCCCGTCCCCGACGGTACGGCGTTCGTTCCGAACAGCGTTAAGGTAGACGGCACGGCATACTCCGCCTATCATCCCGCAAGAGGCTTTGTTCTCCGCAGTTTAGCGCCGAACGAAACGATAACCGTCGAATTCGACGTGAAGGTGATTTAACATGAAAACGATCGTCAATATCGCGGGCATAACCGACAATTCGGGATCTGCCCCGCTTACAACTTACAGCAACGCGGTGAAAACCGTCATACAAACGCCGAACGAAAACGGCAAACGGTATCGCTACCCCGTTCGGTACGGCTGCGCTTGCTGCTGCCGTCCTTGCTGCAACTGCTTTTTTGATTGCGGCTGCTGCACTGGCTGCTCCCCTTTTCACGATTATCGTTGAATGCAGAACGCCGACGGAAATTCCGTCGGCGTTGATTTTTTGACTTGTTATCCGAAATACGTTTTGAACCGTATTTTATATTTTCCGTGCGGAAAGAGATACTCGTATAAATCGACGAAATAATCGTCGGTCATGCTTGCGATATAATCGACCACGATTTGGTTGCGTTCGGTTTCCTCGTAAGGCATGCTTCGTTTTCGGGAGTAATACGGCTGATCGAGATACGCGATATGGTGGCGGAATACGGGCGAATTCGTTCTTCCCTCGTTTAAGTCGCGCAGCAGTTTTTCATACAGCTCTTCCGCCATGGGGCGCACGTTTTCGTTCAGTTCGCGTTCGACTTTCTCGTTTCTATAAATCAGATCGTAATCCTCTTGCTTCGCCCGACGTAGCGCCGCAAAATGCGTTTCGTCTAATTTGACGTACCCTTTTCCGTAACTGTTTTCAATGATATTGACAGTAAGATTGTTTACGATTTCCGCGTTGATGCTGCCGATCGCGCCCGCCGCAAACTCCTCGCCTTTGAGCAGCTTCACGCGCTGCGCGTCCTGCCTGTCTTTGCCTAAATAGGCGATAATATCCGAAATGCGCACGGCGCACCCCTCCAACGTACAGGGTACGAGCTTTTTGACGTTTGCCGCATCGCAATAACATGCCTCGATTTGCGCGTCGAATTCACGGAATCCCGAAAGCGGTTTCGGCTTGTATTCGCTCAACTCCAGCTCGCCGTCGTGCGAGGCGATCCCGCTGAGCGTTTGCAGACTGATATTGAGCGGAAATAAAATATCGAGCACGCGCACGGAATGAATGTTGTGGCTGAAATACCGCCCCGTACGGGCATGATACAGCTCGCTCAAAAACCGTTCGCCGGCATGTCCGAAGGGGGTATGTCCGATATCGTGTCCCAATGCGATCGCCTCGATCAGATCGCCGTTGAGATGCAGCGCCGCGCCGATCGTGCGGGCGATACGCGAAACGTATTGCACGTGCTGCCCGCGCCGCGTGATATCGTCGTTGCGGTAAAAGGAAAACACCTGCGTTTTATCGGCATAACGGTTATAGTACGGGCAATTCATGATTTTGTCGATATCGCGCACGAAAGCGGGACGCCAAATTGTCGCCCTGTCGTGCGGATTGTCGTTTCGCCGCACTGCCGCGCGATCCGAAAACGCAAACGAGCAAAACGTTCCCTCCGCCCGTTCGCGTTCCATGCGCGCCTTCAATTTATCGGATAATTCTTCGTAATACATGTCCGCCTTCCCGTTACGGCGCGATACGCCCTTTCTTTCAGACCTCTTTACAAGCCATATACACGCCCGCCGTCCAACCAAGCATTTCGGGCGTGCCGTATTCCGATACCGCGTCGATATCTCCCGTTAAACCGTTGTACTTTTCAAACAGTTTTCCGTGCAATGCAAAATTCCGCTCGATCAGCGCCGTATACTTTTGTGCGATCCGCTCGGCGTCGTCCGCAAAGCCGTAGTTTTGCAAGGCTGCGACGGCGATATATTGGCACGGCGCCCACAGATTGGGATATGCCCATTGATATTTTTCGGCAACCTTTTGCGTCGTGAAAATGCCGAAGTCGCCTTCGAGCACGCAAAGCAAGTTTTGCAATCCGCTTTTTTGCGCGTCGGTCGCCACGCCCGCAAAATAGGGCTGAAAGCTCGCCGCGCTCAAAACGCAGGATAATTTCCCCGTTTTATAATTATAGTCCTTGTACACGCCCGCATCGCCGTCCCAAAGCAGCGCGTTCATTTTGTCCGCGCGCGCGTTCGCCCTGTTTTCCCATTCCGATCCGTCGCCTTCGCCGAGCAGTCTTTCGTATTCCGCGAAGAGCGTTTCATACCGATACAGATTTGCGTTCAGATCGACGGGATTGCAGTCGGCGCAGTATCCTGAAAACCGCGGCGTAAAATCCCAACCCGATTCGGCTTCGGCAAAATAACATCTGCCCGCCTCGCTCCGATCGCGCGTGCGATCGATTGCGATCCGCCCCGCCACGCAATTCTCATAAAAATCCGCGCAGCTTGCCGCCTCTTCCTCGGTGTCGTAATGATTGAGTCCGTTTTCGCTCACGCGCGCGCTCATCCAAAACGCGTATTCTTTTTTAAGAACGGGAAACGCCGACCGCAGAAAGGCAAGGTCGTTCGTTTTGCGGTACACGTCGTCCGCCATGAGCGCCGCATACGGCGGCTGACTGCGTTTGAGGTAATACGTGCGGTTTCCGTTGGGCATGTACCCGAATTTTCCGATCAAATACAAGATATTCAAAATGTTGTTTTTCGCCTGTTCGGCGTTCCCGATCGCAAACAACGCTTTGCCCGTAAAATAGGTATCCCAATAATAAAGCTCGTTAAAATGGTTCTCCGCGCACGGCACCGTGTAGGGATACGGCACGCCGAGGAGCGTATCTTCGTCGGTTACGCGGCTGCGCACCGTTTTGGGCATATTCTGCCGAATATAATCCGTAACGTTCATGTTTTTACCTCGTGTAATAAAATATTGATCGGATCTTATAAAAAAAGCCGACGAATTTCAATAAAATCCGTCAGCTTTTGGTGCCGCTGACCGGGGTCGAACCGGTACGGTATTTCTACCGAGGGATTTTAAGTCCCTTGCGTCTGCCTATTCCACCACAGCGGCATAATTTCCGATTTGAATTCAGCGTTGTTTGAAATTTAATAAAAAATAACCGCGGCATCTTTGCGCCGCGGCGGATACAATGGAGGCGCCACCCGGATTTGAACCGGGGAGTCAGGGTTTTGCAGACCCTTGCCTTACCGCTTGGCTATGACGCCTTATAAAAAAACAGTGCGGCTTTTACTGGAGCGGGAGACGAGATTCGAACCCGCGACATTCACCTTGGCAAGGTGACGCTCTACCACTGAGCTATTCCCGCATATAAACAATTCCGCGCTGTATTGGTGGAAGCTATAGGGATCGAACCTATGACCCTCTGCTTGTAAGGCAGATGCTCTCCC
>CAJUGP010000069.1 GCA_910586365.1 uncultured Christensenella sp.
TCTGTCATTCCGAGCTTGTCGAGGAATCTGACAAGACGTTTCGACTTCGCTCAACGTGACAGGCTTTTCCGCTCAACGTGACAGGCTTTTCCGCTCAACGTGACAGGGACGGACGCTCAACGTGACAATGCCCCACTGTCGTCCGCCGCGCACCCACTGTCATCCGAGCGCCCTCTGTCGTCCGGGCGCCCCCTCTGTCATTCCGAGCGCCCCCTCTGTCATTCCGAGCGCCCTCTGTCGTCCGAGCGCCCCTCTGTCGTCCGGGCGCCCTCTGTCATTCCGAGCTTGCCGAGGAATCTGACAAGACGTTTCGACTTCGCTCAACGTGACAGGCTTTTCCACTCAATGTGACAGGCTTTTCCGCTCAATGTGACAAGACCCTCTGTCGTCCAGGCGCCCCTCTGTCATTCCGAGCGCCCCTCTGTCATTCCGAGCTTGTCGAGGAATCTGACAAGACGTTTCGACTTCGCTCAACGTGACAGACTTTTCCGCTCAACGTGACAGGGCAGAACGGACGCGCTCATGACTGGTCGGAACGTGCATTCCATAAAACAAAAACAGGTTCGGGAAAACCCGAACCTGTTTTTATTTACTCCGATCAAAAATCGTCGTCCTCTTCGTCGTCATCGTCGTCATCGTCGCCGCCGAGCGTGTAAATCTCGTCGCCCGTAACGTATTCGAGGTCGTCCTCTTCGCTCTCGTTCACGTATATTTCGTCCTCTTCCTCTTCGTCTGCCTCGTCAAACGTTTCGCCGATATCCTCGATCTCCCCGTCAAGCTCGGTGGTGTCGTCGTCGAGATATTCGCGCCATTCGTCGTCCTCTTCGATATTCGGCTCTTCTTCCTCGTATTCCGCCTTGCTGCGGCATTCCTCGCACATTTTTTCGCCCGTGCGCATCATGTTCTCGCCGCAGACGGGGCAAAGCTCGGTAAGCACCTCTTCCTCTTCTTCGATTTCGTCGAAGTCCGTGCGGATCCCCTTCATTTCTTTTAAGCAAGGATCGCAATATTCCTGTTTTTCCGCGTCGATATAGTTCAGCTCACAGCGCGGGCACTTGATATAACGTACCAAAACATTCCCTCCGTTTCGCGCATTGCCCTACGGGCTAATAAATTATATTAGTATTTATTTTTTTTGTAAACTGTTTTTTTATGCGTTCTAAAAAATTTTTGCTCTTTTTTTCAAAAATTTTTCCCGACCGCCTTATTTTTTGCAAAAAACGCCGCCTTCCGCAAAAAAACTCCCCGCATTGCGGGGAGCGTTTTTTATTCTTCGGGCTTTTCTTCCTCTTCTTGCGTCGGCTCTTCGGCAGGCGTTTCTGCCTCTTCCGTCTCTTCGGAAGGCTCCTGCGCCGTTTCCTGCACCGTTTCGTCCGCTTGCCCGTCCGCGCCGCTTTCGTCGCCCTGCGCCGCTTCTTCGCTGCCGTACGAATATACGTCGACGTTCTTGTCGTCCGTCGTATCCACTTCCATTCTCTTCTTGGGCTGCTTCTCTTCCTTCTTCTTGCGGCGGAGAACGACGAACACCGCCGCGCCCGCTGCGCCCGCTACGACGACGAAGATCGAAATTCCGATCAGCATCCATGCCCACCAGGCAAGACCGCCGTCCTCTTCCTGCGGCTTGTAGTTGGCAAGCGCGGTTTTCCAATACTCCGTTTCGCTCGTTTCGTCCGCCTCGCTCTTCTGCCCGATAAAGGTGATGAACGCGCTCTGAACGCGGTACTTCACGCCGTCGCCGTTCAGCTCTTCCACAAATTCGACGTCTTTGCCTTCGCTGAACGCCCTGAAAATTTCCTGCTCGTCCTCTTTATAGAGGTAATTGTTCTTTTTGCCGAGCGCTTCCGCGTCTTGAATGTTCTGCCAGAACTGCTCGTTCTTACCCGTATAGAAATAATACTTGATCGGCGCGGACAGGTTGGAATAGTCCTTGGTCACTTTGGCAAGATACCCTTCTTCACCCATCACCAAATCGTAAAGATCGTTGCGTTCCTCGATCTCGGCGGCGGTCATGAGATTGCCGCTTTCGTTTTTGAGATCGAACGTGTAAACGTAGTTATACGAAGTCGAGGCGACCGTTTCCGAATTGGCGAAGAATACCACGTTGTCGATAATTTCGTAATTATACCAACTGCTCGCATGCTCGACGCCCGTCAGCTTGACCGTTCTGAACGCTTCGTTGCCGCCCTCGCTGCCGGCGAATTCGAGGTGGGAATAATTGTCTATCTCGCCGTTATAGGCGACGCGCTGCACGGAATTGCCGTTACCGCTCGATTTGGTGTAATACACGTAATCGTACACGCTGTCCGACTCGGCGTCGCGGGAAACGAGCGTTGCGCCGCTTTCGTCGTACGCGATCTCCAAATCGCCCGTCGCGCCCGTTGCGCCGTACTGTATGTTGCGCCCCTCGCCGTCGTTGATGACGTCGGCGCGGAAGATCGAGCTGTCTTTTACATAAAGGTAATGGTGTTTGACGTTGTTCGCGCTATCCTCGTCGATATAGAAGATCGCCTTGGAATCGGCTTTCGAGGCATTGCCCTTGCTCGCAACCACTTCGAGATGCCCGTCGGTTGCGCCCGTTTTGTAAACGCTGTTGCCGAGAATGGAGTTCCACTCTCCGCCTAATTTGCTTTCGCTCAGATAATACAGTCCGGTGCTGTCCGAATTGCTTAGCGAACGGGTGAAATAAATGCCGTCGTTGTTATAAGCCTGCAACGTGTAGGTGTAACCCACAATAGGGAGCGCTTCCGTACCCGTTTTTTCGTAATCGGGCGAAAAACGCGTATCGAATTCCCCGCTCGTTTTGCCGATTCCGTCGAGCACGATCGAACCGAAGTTGACGTAAGGCGATTTGCCGTCGTTCTCTTTATCGATCCACTCCTGATCGAGCTTGAAATCGTGCGCCGCTTCGGTCGCGTCCGCGCGCACGCGGTAGATCTGATTGTATTTATAGTCGGTGCCGCCGCCCGTGGTATCGATCCAGCCTTTTACGGGCATCGTGTAATACACGTAAGGATCGGTCTTATCGCCGCTGTTGAGCACGTATGCGCTCATCGAAGAAACCAGCAGCGTATCGGTACCCGTCGAGGTGTTGTAAGAATGCAGATTGTTGTTTTCCACGTACAGCACGTACACGACGCCGTCCACTTCGACGAAACGGTACACCGTCGAATTTTCGGTGGCGTGGAAATACTGTTTCACGTCCGACCCGTCGAGCTTGGCGCTCTTGAAATCGAGGTAATCTGATTCGACTTTACCCGACGTATTCTCGACGTTGTTGGGCGTCGCGTAATACACACGCGCATCGGCGCCCTCGCCGTAGATATAAACACCCGCGCTGTAATCGGACGAGGAGAGCAGCGAAGGCACGACGATCTCCGCCTTGTTTTCACCCTTGGCAAGATCGCTCTTCTTTTCGCGCATGAGAGCGCCCTTGACGACTTTACCGTAGGTATTGTCGGAAGTGTACGCTTCCACGCCGTTGATGAAATAGTAATAATCCCCCGTCGTAACGACGAAGCCGCCGTTCGAGGTCACGCTCTCTTTCGTCGCGCTCGTATCGGGCGCAACCTTCACGGTCGGTCCGCACGCGGCAAGCGACAGCGTTCCCGCGGCAAGCACCGCCGCGACCGATAAAACAGAAAGTTTTTTGAAAAGCTTACGCATAACAGTTCCTTATCTTCCCCGCCGCAAAACCGCGGTACGGGTACTGAATATTTCTCGTCGGGACACAATTCTTGTTCTAACGATACGATTTTCATTATATACTAAATCAAGCTCTTTTGCAATCAAAAAACGAAGAGAGTGCAATATTTTTTTGCGAAATTTTGCAGGACGGGGTGAAATCATGGAGAAATTCGGCATTTTCGAGTTGTTGGACGCGCTTTCCGCCGTCGTCCTCGACGGAGAGGAGAAACAGTCGCCGCAGAGAAACGACCGCGTTTACGATCCCCCCGTTTACGCTTCGGCGCAGACGGAAGAAAAAAACAACAGTGAGCAAAACGAAACCCCGCCGAAAAAAGCGGGGTCGTACGCAATCGACGAATTTTACCGTCAGCACGATTCGCGCGCGAAAAAATAACCGCGCTTATCTTCTCGATACCGCGAACCCGCGCGATTGCAGCCAGGCAACGGCAAGCGATTTCCATTTGGCGGCACAGGGCGGCGCGGCGGGATCTTCGTCGCGCGTAAATCCGTTCATTACGGTCAAACCATGGCAGCCCTCTTCAAATACGTGCAGCTCGAAGGGAACGCCCGCCTGCTTGTAAGCGCGCGCAAAACGGAAGGAGTTTTCCACGGGAACGCAGTCGTCCGCCGCGGTATGCCAAATAAACGCGGGCGCGCTTTCCGCAGTCACGCGCGTTTCGAGCGAAAGCGCTTGCGCGATCGACGCATCGCCGCCCGAAATCGTTGCGATCGAATCGCCGTGCGTAACGCCCGCTTCCGCCGAGATCACGGGATAAGACAGCACGACCGCATCGGGACGAGCCGACGCCGCCTTCTTGCCGAGGGCGGTTTTTACGTGTTTATCCGCGAACAGCGTGGCAAGCATGGCGGTGAGATGTCCGCCCGCGGAGAATCCCGCAACGGCGATCTTATTTTGGTTGACGGCGTATTTTACGGCGTTCTCGCGCAGATAGGCGACCGCCATCGCCGCTTCGACAAGGGGCGCGGGATATGCCGTCTGCACGCTGTAATCGAGCAGAAAGGTTTGGAAGCCTTCCGCCGCGAACACGAACGCGACAGGCTCCGCCTCGCGCAGCGATCGCATCAAATACGCGCCGCCCGGCACGACGATCATGGCGGGGTAAGCATGGTCGGCGCCCGTTTCCGTAAAGACGTTGGTGGCGAACGACGTTAAGTATCCGCCCTGCGCGCCGCCGCGCGGCACGTTAAAATAGCCGTACAGATCGATTTTTTCGTAAATCATTTCCCTCTCCTTTCACGCAAAAGCGTGAGAAAAAACCGACCGCGCATGCGGTCGGTATCGTTTATCTCTTCGAGAACTGAGGCGCGCGGCGTGCCTTTTTCAAACCGTACTTCTTGCGTTCCTTCACGCGGGGATCGCGCGTCAGGAAGCCCGCTTTTTTGAGCGCGGGGCGCGTTTCAGGTTCGCTCTGCAAAAGCGCTCTTGCGATGCCCAAACGGATCGCACCCGCCTGTCCCGTATAACCGCCGCCGATCACGTTGACGAAAATATCGTATTTTCCGTCCGCGCCGACTTCGTTAAGAGGCTGTTTGACGATGTATTGAAGGGTGCCCATCGGGAAGTAATCCTCTAAGGCGCGGTCGTTAATGATAATCGTGCCGCTGCCCGAAGGAATCAAGCGAACGCGCGCGATCGCCTTTTTGCGTCTGCCCGTGCCCCAAAATTGAATTTTCTTCTTCAAAGTTGCTTTCGCCATATTCTCACCTCATTAAAATAATTTTAACGTCTCGGGCTTCTGCGCAGCATGGTTGTGCTCCGCGCCCTTGTAGACTTTGAGCTTCTTGATCGTCTGTCTGCCGAGGGAGTTTTTGGGCAGCATGCCGCGAACCGCCTCATAGACCATAAAGTCGCTCTTTTCTTCCAACAGCTTGCCGTAGGGAATTTCTTTGAGTCCGCCGATGTAACCCGTGTGGTAGCGGTGCATCTTGTCCTCTGCTTTTTTACCCGTTAAAACGACCTTGTCGCTGTTGATTACGATTACGAAATCGCCCGTGTCAACGTTCGGCGTGAACGAAGGCTTATTTTTGCCGCGCAAAATCGACGCGACCTTAGAGGCAAGCCTGCCGAGGGGAACTCCTTCGGCGTCCACAACGTACCATTTTCTCTCGACGGTGCGAGCGTTTGCCATGTATGTTTTCATATCTGTACTCCTTAAACACTCGTTACACGACGGAAAATCCGCCGTTTACCACTTCATTATAGGCAATCAAAAAAATTCCGTCAAGCTGTTTTGCATTGCGATTTTGAGTTTTTTTGAAAAAAAGCGAAATTTTTTATTTGCGGCGCAAAACGCGCAACCGTTCGTCCGTGCCGACGCAATAAATCGGCTTACCGCTATTCTTTGCGTCTAAAAGATATTTTTCCGTATCGGAAAATAGATGCGCGCTATAAAAGATCACCGTATCGCTATGGTCTACCATCCACCGATCGCGCGCAGCGATTTCTTCTTCGGGAAAATCGTTTTCCGTTTTCGGATAAACAATCACGTCGTAAAAAGGTTTTACGTATTGCACCCTTTCCATATAGTCGGGCGTTATATTCGGCACGATCAAAATTTTTTCAACTTTCTGTTCGCCATGCGTCTTGCGATACACGTCGATTGCCGTGGACGCAAGCGAATCAAACTCTCCGCTCCCGCCGCAATAAAAAATAATTTTTTCGGCAATCGGCTTGTATCCGTTCATAGGTTCCGAGGACGCCTCATTGATCGCCTCAATCGTCCGCCGCAAAATCAAATTCGGATTGTCAATCGTACCGTGTCCAACAAAAGATACCGTAAATATTTCTTTCATACTTGTCATTTTATCATTTTGCTAAGCAAAAATCAAGCATTGGCGTAAGCCAAGTATAAAAATTTTTTTCTTTATTATACTGCAATTCATAAAGGAGATAAAATTATGAAACTTATGGAAGCAGTCTCTATTCGCTTATTTGAACTTCTTAAAGAACGAAAATGGACAGCATACTATCTTTCAAAACGATCGGGCGTAGATCAAGCCACAATCAGCGACATTAAACACCAAAATAACGTCGGAATAAATTTGCGGTTGATTTATGAACTTTCGGAAGGTTTGGAAATTGATCTTGCAACATTTTTCGACAGTCCGCTTTTCCGCGACGACAATATCGTCGATTGACTGCCGAATCCCCCCTGCGCGAACGCGCTTCCCCCCTTAATGTAAGGGGGGCTTCGGCCTCCCTTGTAAAAGGGAGGTGCCCCGTAAGGGGCGGTGGGATTGCCGCGCCTCCCTTGTAAAAGGGGTGAGCCGCGAATTCTGCGCACATGCCTGTGACTTGTGCGCGCGCGGCG
>CAJUGP010000070.1:0-3981 GCA_910586365.1 uncultured Christensenella sp.
TCCTGTCATGTTGAGCACAGTTGGTCACGCCGCTACGCTCTGTCATGCCGGACGCCGATCGTCCTGTCATGTTGAGCGCAGTCGAAACATCTCCTTGTTTCCGCGTTTCCTTTCCGTACTCTTTTTTTCTCTTAACCATACGTTTACCTCACTCAAACATTAGATTTTTTTACTGATATGTTTTTTTCGTTCTTCGGCTTGGTTTCTTGCGCCGCCCCCGACAAGGCGGGGGCGGCGCCCCTTCACGTTTCTGCCTTGGCAGGTGAAGGGGCATGTTCCCTTGCACCGAATATCCCGAAAACGCGCGAAAAACGGCATAGCAATACACCATACCCATTCTTTGCATTCCCTATTATACTACACAACGCGAGTAAAATCAATAAATTAACCCGAAAATTTTCAATATTTTCCTTAAAAAAAGTGTTTTTTTTGATATAATTTTCCTTTTTTCTTCCTTTTTCTCTCCGCGCTGCCATAAATTGTATTTTTTCCCTTAAATCGCGCGCGCCCGCGCGCGCGTAACGTCTACCCCGTTCCGTCCCCCCTTGTGCAAACGGGGAAACCCTTGCTTCCGTCCCTCTTGCGCAAACGGGGAACCCCCTGTTTCTGTCCCCCTTGCGTAAAGGGGGATTAAGGGGGATCGCCAAGAAATCGCCCCACAAAAAAAGCGCGGTATCACCGCGCCGTAATCTCCACCGTTATGGGAAGAACATATTCCGTTTCCGCCGTAAGCGTCAGCGTAAAGTCTCCGCGTTCGCCCGCCGCCGTTTCTCCCAAGGGAATCGCCGTATCCGATCCCTCGATTTGCGTAAAATCGCATACGTATGCGGTTTTTCCGCTTATTTCAAGCGTGGCGCCCGCCGCCTTAGCCGCAAGTACGGCATCCGCCGTCACCGTAATTTGAACCGCTGCATCCGTTCCCAAGTTGTCGAGAACGATTGCATGCTCGCCTATCCCGATATTCGCCGCCACACTCGCCGACGCTTGTTCGCTGCGAACCCAATCGGTATCGCCGTCAACCGTCACCGCCGCGCTCACCTGCGCGAACCCCACGCGAAAGGCGGAAACGCTTTCGCCCGCGCTCAGCCAAGCATACGCGCTCCCCGCCGCCGCGCTCACGGCAAACGCAAGCGCGCACAAGCTTGCCGCAAGTTTTCTTTTTCCGCTCATCGCCGCCGTTCTCCTTGTTCGTCTTTTTCTTCAAAAAACCGTTTCATTCCGTGCATTTTGGCACTTTTGTGAAAATTCTGTGTAATTTCAGCCGTTCGGCAAGTACGTTTTTATCCTTGTAACGGTTGTTTCTTCAACCCGATTTATTCCGCGGAAACGGTGATCGCACCGATCCGAAACCCCTTTCCCGCGAACGATTGCGCCGTAAAACCGTATTCCGCCGCCTGTGAAAAGTCTGCCCGTAAGCGAATTTGCAGGCTTACAAAGCCTTTTTCGTCCTGCTCCTCGCCCGAAAACGCACCCGAAAGCACGCGAATGCGGTTGGGTATCTTCTCCGTTCCGTCGGTTTTATACTCCGCAAACCACGCCCAATCGCCTCTTTCCTTATTATAATACCGAAACGCGCCCAAAACGCTGCGGACGGTGCCGCTCTCCTGCGTCAGCGTATCGCCCGAAAGCCCGCTTAGATCCACGCTGTAAGCGCTCAGCCCGTTTTCCGCCTTCACCTTGATAACAAGCGAAATTTCCTCGTTTTGCGCCACAGCGTCGAGCGCAAGCGGTATTTTCGCGCCGTCTACGGTGACGATTGCGCCGTTCTCGCCCAAATAATAGCCGTTTCCGTCGCGGAAATAGTGCTGCGTCTGGGAATGGCCGCCTAACGTGCGCGTAAGCGTAATTTCGCCGAGCGTAACGTCCGCACCGATTACGGAAAGCTCCGTGCCGCCGAGCGCCGCCCTGCTCCGATCCGAAAACCAAGCAAACAGCGCCGAAACCGATGCAATCAGCGCAATCAACAGGAGCAGAAGAGCCGAAACAACGCCCTTGTATTGAGTTTTTTTCGACGTTTTGTTCATATTTTACGAATTTTCGTGTTTATTTTCCCCGTCGGCAGACCGTTCGGAAGGCGGCGCGCCCTCATCCTGCTCGGGCTTGGTATACGCGATCAATTTGCGTATCTGCCGCACGGCAAGCCATATTCCGAACAGAAATACGGTAAGAAAGACCCAATTCAGCGTATTCGAGAAAAACCCGACGATTGCGCCGAGAAACGCAGAATGCGCCACGCCGATGCCGACAAAATCTTCGGCGTATACGGGCGCGTCCTCGGGCGCGCCTGACGCAACGCCTTGCGTGATAACGTACGTTCCGCGCTCGTCCGTTCCCTTCTTTATAATTTTATGAATGATCCGCTGCCCTTCGAGCAAATGCCCCTCAGGCGCGATATAAACGGCGTTTTCGCCGATCTGCGCGCGCTCGATCGAACCGTGTTTCACGGCGACAAGCTCCCCGACCTTGATTTCGGGGCTCATCGAATCGGTAAGCACGAGCGAAAAGGAGTATCCGAAAAAAGCGGCTTGTTTTCCGTTGGATTTCGCATAAACCGACAGCGCAAACACGCACACGGCAAAGACGAAAATCAAAACGGAAAGCACGGTTAAAACGATCGAAACCGCCTTGTTTCGTTTGGTATTATTTTTGATCATCGGAAGTTTCTTCGTTTTCCGCGCTTAAAATAATAGGCTGTTTCTTCTTTGCGGGCGCTTTCTTTGCTGCGGGTTTACTTGCCGTTTCCTTTTTCTCTTCGCTCGGTGCGGGAGATTCTTCGCCCTCCGCGCTTAAAATGATTGGCTGTTTCTTCTTTGCCGGCGCTTTTTTCGCCGCGGGCTTGTTCGTCGCAGTCTCTTCTTTCGCAGGTGCGGATTCTTCGCCCTCCGCGCTTAAAATAATAGGCTGTTTCTTCTTCGCGGGCGCTTTTTTCGCCGCGGGCTTGCTCGCAGGTTCTTCTTTTTCTTCAACGGACGCAGGCTCTTCGGAAACGGGCGCAGCCTTTTCTTCCGTAGGTACGGAAGCAACAGGCGGCTCCGCAGGCACGGGCAGCGCTTGTTCTTTCGGCTGTTCCGCAGGAGCGGCAGGCTCTGCCGCAAGCATTCCTTCGGCGCGCAGCTGCGCCAAAAGCTGTTGTTTTAACAACTCTTCTTTATCTGCCGCGGTTTCTTTGTTGCGTTCGAGCACGGCTTTGACCAAATTATAGATGCAGTAAACGACGATCAACAAAGACGGCAGCACCACACACACGAAAAATCCCGTTTGCGATTGAAACCACAGCGTAACGTTGCCTATGCCGTCGGTATGGGATACCACTTTACCGATAATGTCGGAATACTGACGGTTTCCCAAATCCAAAGGCGCACCTTCTTTATCGCCGCGCGTAAAAATACGGTCGCCTTCCACTTTTTCAATACGGTGCGAATTGATAATGTGCGGTTTTCCGTCGATCGTAACATATTGCGCCCCCGGCACGCTCTTGCTTACGGGATAGTAAAACGTGATAATGTCGCCGACTTTCAGCTCTTGTTTCTCTTTATCGGAAAGGATTTTTACTTTAAGCAAATCGCCTTTTTGGAAACTATCGGGTTTATCGCCGTCCATGGAATCAGAACGCACGGCAACGTGGGCATAACCGAATACGCTCGTATACCCTTTTTTACCCGAAACGATAATGTTGATCGTTAAAATCAACACGAGCACTACGATAATGCTTACGATAACGTTTACCGTAATATTCAGCGCTTTTTTGGTTTTTTGCTTCATAGTTAAAAACTCCTTTCCGAACTAAATATCAAGATTCTTCGACTTCGCGCTACGCGCTCCGCTCAGAATGACATGTTATTCCGTCATTTCGAGCGTTCCCTACTGTCATTTCGAGCGTAGTCGAGAAATCTCACCCTACCGTCATTTCGAACATTCCTTTTTGTCATTTCGAGCGCAGTCGAGAAATCCCGCTTTCTCTTTGGGATTCTTCGACAAGCT
>CAJUGP010000070.1:4081-6738 GCA_910586365.1 uncultured Christensenella sp.
CAGAATGACGAGCTGTCACATACTCCCCTGTCATTTCGAGCGTAGTCGAGAAATCCCGCCTTTCCGTCATTGCGAACGCCTTACTGTCATTTCGAGCGTAGTCGAGAAATCTCGCTTTCTCTTTGGGATTCTTCGACAAGCTCAGAATGACGAGCTGTCACATACTCCCCTGTCATTTCGAGCGTAGTCGAGAAATCTCAACTTCCTACCATTCTTCCGATAAATCATTCCAAAGCGGATTCATACTCGCAATAAGTTGTTCTTTTTTTATCCTCGACCAGCCTTTCAGTTGTTTTTCACGGGCAATCGCATCCGAAATATTTTGATATGTTTCAAAATAAATCAAATAGTGTACATGATATTTTTTCGTAAAACCTTCTAAAACTTCATTTTTATGTTCGTAAATGCGGCGTTGTAAATTATCCGTTACGCCGATATACAATACACTTTTGGTTTTATTACGCAAAATATACACGTAATACTGATTCATTTGCATTCCCTTTTGTCTTTTGAAGATTCTTCGACTTCGCGCTACGCGCTCCGCTCAGAATGACATACTCCCCTGTCATTTCGAGCGCGCCCCCTGTCATTTCGAGCGCAGTCGAGAAATCCCGCTTTCTTTTTGAGATTCTTCGGCAAGCTCAGAATGACATACTCTACTGTCATTCCGAGCGTAGTCGAGAAATCTCGCTTTCTCTTTGGGATTCTTCGACTTCGCGCTACGCGCTCCGCTCAGAATGACATACTCTACTGTCATTTCGAGCGCAGTCGAGAAATCTCACCCTACCGTCATTTCGAGCATTTCTTTTTGTCATTTCGAGCGTAGCCGAGAAATCTCAACAAGCAGTAACATACAAAACAGAACCGCGCACTTGAAAATACGGCAAGGCGCGGCGCAAAAACAACTTACGGCGGGCGCACACTACGCCCGCCGTTGCCGTTTGATTGTTATTTTTTTAATTTTTTGTTATGCGACTTCAACACCCTTGAAGTTGAGAAGTACGCTCAGTTTGTCGCCGAGGATCGAATCGATGCAATCGCCGTCCGTGCCTTCAAGCCAGA
Organism: uncultured Christensenella sp.; assembly: GCA_910586365.1. GTDB lineage: Bacteria > Bacillota > Clostridia > Christensenellales > Borkfalkiaceae > Gallimonas. The sequence continues at coordinate 5,144 of CAJUGP010000070.1, forward strand.
ACGTTACGTCTACCACTGCGAAATAGCCGGAACCGGTGATGTAACCACCGCCTGCCCAATCCGCTTTTACGTCCGTGGTCGTCGCAATCAGCGTGCCGCTCTCACCTTTGGTCAACGCTTTTGCAGTATAATCTGCCTGCGTAACGTTCGTATTATTGTTAGCGGGATTAAGTCCTGCAATAAGCGTGGGGTTGCCCATTGCATCTTCAATAGCAGCCTTTTTCAAATAGTTGTAGTCAGAAGCAAAGTTGCCGTAGCAGAAACCGTTTTCGATTTGATTGCCGTCTTCGTCGGTGTTATCGCCGTCGGACGAACCCTGAACCGCTTGTTTACCGCCGATATAATATTCGTTGGGCGACCAAATTGCCGTCGCGCCCGACGCTTTCTTTTCCTCGAACATTACGCGAGCCGCATTCGCCGCACGCGCTTTGATCGTGAACGTGCGATCGCCGCTTGCCGCGTCGTTCTCATAATCTTCGGCTGCCACTGCGCCGTAGCCTGCCGCCGTGTTGGTAAGCTTATCGCCGAATTTTGAGCCGAGTTCGGAATCCTTGAAAGTCATGGCTTTCGGCATTCCTTCTTCCGAAGGCAAAACCGAAGAATCTTCGTTCAAGTAAATCTTCATCGCCGCCGTGCTGCGGAATACAAGGCGAACCGTTATGTAACCGTTTTGCGAAGAAGGAGAGCCTGCCGCCACGACACCACCAGCCTCGTTCTTAAAGCCGCTGTTCGCCAAATCGTAGGTTAAAGGTTTCAAAGCGATCTCTCTGAGAGCGTCCAAATCGCCGCCGCCGAAGGTAACAATGCTCTTATACTCGCTGTCGCCGGGGTTATTCGACGCGCCGATCGTCGTGATTGCGAGGTCGAGATTTGCGCCGTTCGTTTCGGTCGTAGCGCTCAGATCGAACGAATCAACGCCGACGTTGGTATTTCCTGCGGAAAACCATGCGAACGTGGAACCTGCCGAAAGCGCAACCGCAAGCCCGAGTGCAACCGATGCCCCTAAAATTTTCTTTGAAGACTTCATAACAAAAATTCTCCTTAAATTTTTTTCAAATTCTATCTCAATCGGCTTTTGCCGTTTGATTCTCTTTTATGATTCTTTTGGGATTCTTCGACTTCGCGCTACGCGCTCCGCTCAGAATGACATACTCTACTGTCATTTCGAGCACACCCCTCTGTCATTTCGAGCGCAGTCGAGAAATCTCGCTTTCTTTTTGGGATTCTTCGACAGGCTCAGAATGACATGTTACACGGGATTCTTCGACTTCGCGCCATGCGCTCCGCTCAGAATGACAAGCTGTCGTTCAGAATGACACACTACTTTGTCATTTCGAGCATTCCCTTTTGTCATTTCGAGCACACCCCTCTGTCATTTCGAGCGCACCCCTCTGTCATTTCGAGCGTAGTCGAGAAATCTCGCTTTCTTTTTGGGATTCTTCGACAAGCTCAGAATGACATGTTACACGGGATTCTTCGACTTCGCGCTACGCGCTCCGCTCAGAATGACAGGCGGTCGCCCACAGTGACATGTAGCCGCTCAGAATGACACACTACTTTGTCATTTCGAGCATTCCCTTTTGTCATTTCGAGCA
>CAJUGP010000071.1 GCA_910586365.1 uncultured Christensenella sp.
TAATTCCGTACAGTTATTCTTGAAGAAACAAGTGGTTTCTCTATTAGCATTTTAACAGTTCTCCTCTATATTCCTGTTTATCATAATTTCATTTTAGCATAACCGTACGAAAAAAGCAAGAACGGATTATCGTCCTTGCTTTAATCCCTATGAAACACACCATGAAGGAGGGGCTTTTTTATTCGGAAGGGGGCTCTGCATTCTGACGGCGGCGGATACGCCGCCAACTGACAAAGCCGTAAAAGTCGTTGACGAGGAACACGGCGAAACAGACGATCATGGGCAGATACGAAAGGCTTTCGATCGTCGCCAAGATCCAAAGCACGATGAGCACGATGTCGTTGCAGGCATAGGCGAGCGCGTAGAGCGGACTGCGGCGGATTGCCAAAGCCGAGGCAACAAAGCTTGTTAGCACCGACACCGTGCTGAAAATCAGGTTGTTCGTGCCGAGGGCGCGCAGAATAAAATAGAACGCGACGGTAACGGCGGCGGCGAGGGCGAGGATCACGGGGTATTCCCGTTTTTTAAGGGCGTTGATCTTAATTTCGGTATTGCTTCCCCGAAAGGAATTTTTCAGCCATACGACGACGGAAACGACGGCGGACGGCAGCGTCATGCCGAGATAGGTGATCATTTCGCCGTAATAGGCGAACGAGTAAGAAACGATCGCGTATAAGATCCCGAAGGCGATCACGAGGAACTGCCCGAGCACGTTCCCCTTCGCCAAAAAGAGGAGCGAGGTCGCGCCGATCAAAGAGGCGGCGAACGTAATATAATCGGTGCCGTGCGCGAGGAAAAACGAAAGGATGATCGCCGCAAGCGAGCAGAGCCAGAGCGTCAGCTCGAAGGGTGTGAGCGCGCGGAAGGAATCTTTGAAAAAACGCAGCAGTTTCATGGCTTTTCTCCTAACAAAAACGGCATTCCTGCCCGTATCTTCTAAGACCTGACGATACGGACAAAAATGCCGAAACATTCTTCGCCACCCGGTGGCGGCGCGATTCTTTGTTATTATACCGCGGAAAAGGCGATCCGTCAAGCGGTTTTTGTTTGCCGCGCCGTATTATTTGCGCGCGAAAACGCATAAAATAACGGGTATGGGACTGTTATCGGAAATCAAGAAAAATTTTTCCGCCGAAGGCAGCGCGTTCCGTGTGCAGTATACCGTCGTCGACGGGGGCGGCGGATACTTCCAAAACGTCAAGCGCCTGTTAGAGTTTTCGCCCGAAACGGTTGTTTTGAAGGGCGGCAAGGGAAGTCTGCGCATCGAAGGGGAAAATCTCTCGCTCGGAAAGTATTTTCAGGGTGATCTGATCGTGCACGGCATGATCAAAAAAGTCGAGCGCGGGGAGTAAACGGGGGGTCGGCATGAAAAAATGCGGATTTTATATCGAGGGTTTGGGCGCGGAACGGGCGATAGACAAGCTCGTCAATGCGCAAATTCAGGTGCTTGCGGCGCAAAAACCGCAAAAAAACGTCGTTGTGATCTGGGTGGACGGCAAAGATCGCAAAAAAGTTTTTGCAATTTTGCAAACTTCGTGTTATAATATAAAAAAAGTACGCGTTCGCGGGCTGCTGCGCTTGGCGCAGGCTTGCCGCCGCAGCGCGGGACTTTTGGCGGGCGCGGCGTTCTTTTTCGCCTGTACGCTCTTCTTTCAAAGCCGCGTGCTGTCGATCCGCGTGGAAGGCAGCGGCGCGTATCTGAGCGAAGAGGTGAAAACGGTGTTGCGCGAAAACGGGACGCGCGTGTTTTCGGCGTTCCCGCGCGATACTTCTAAACTTTCCGCGTCGGTCATGGCGCTGCCGCGCGTTACATACTGTTCCTTTTCGCACGCGGGCGGTATTCTCACCGTCGACGTGGAGATTAGCGACGAAAACGCCGTAACGCAGAGCGAACCGCTTTGCGCGCCCGTTGCGGGCGTGATCGAGCGGATCACCGTCGTGCGGGGCACGCCGCTCGTTTCGGCGGGCGACAGCGTGCAAAAGGACGACGTGCTCGTCGCCGATTATACGGAAAGCGAGGCGGGGCGGCGGCAGGTCGTCGTCATTGCGGAAGCGATCGTGTCGTATGCGGTGCGCGCGCAGTACGCGCTCGGCGAGGAAGCTGCGTTGCGGCAGGCTTACCTCGATTACGGAGAATTGCAAAACATACAAGTTACATCTACGCAGGAAGGCACGTTGGTGGAGGGAACCGCCCGTGCGGGCGTTTCGCTCAACCTGCAGTAAAGGGGGCTGTTACGGCTAAGACGAGTGTCGACGTCGGAACGACGGATGTACTGTCCGGCGTGCTCGGCGTCTTCGATGAAAATCTGAATACGGTGGCAAGAGAGCTTGGAATTTTATTTCGCGTGGAAGGCTCGCGCATATCGCTCGAGGGCGACGAGAATTCCGTGCGTACGGCGGCGGAAGTCGTTTCGAGTTTGGCTTCCATGGTAAAGGCGGGGGAGCGGATCGAAAAAGGCGGCTTGCTTTACTGCATCGCGCTCGCCAAAGAGGGCAGAGCGGGCGACGTTTTGGGGATCATGAAGGACGTCGTCGCCGTCACGTACCGCGGCAAGCCCGTCAAATGCAAAACGGCGGGGCAGAAGGATTACGTCAACGCGATCAAGAAGAACACCGTAACGTTCGGCGTCGGTCCTGCGGGTACGGGAAAAACGTACCTTGCCGTTTGCCTTGCGGCGGCGTATTACAAGAGCAAGCAGACCGAAAAGATCATTTTGACCCGTCCTGCGGTGGAAGCGGGCGAAAAGCTCGGCTTTCTCCCCGGCGATTTGCAGACCAAGGTCGATCCGTATCTGCGTCCTCTGTACGACGCGTTGCAGGAAATGTTCGGGTTGGAAACGTATGCGAAGCTCATGGAAAAAGGCGTGATCGAGGTCGCTCCGCTCGCCTACATGCGCGGGCGCACGCTCAGCGGCGCGTTCGTCATCTTAGACGAAGCGCAGAACGCCACGCGCGAACAGATGAAAATGTTTTTGACCCGTCTGGGCGAAGGGAGCAAGATGGTCGTCACGGGTGATTTGACGCAGACCGATCTGCCCGACGGCAAGACGAGCGGGCTTAAACAGGCGGTGCATCTTTTGAAAGACGTGGAGGATATCGCCGTCTGTACGCTGACCGACCGCGACGTCGTGCGGCATCCGCTCGTGCAGGCGATCGTCAAGGCGTACGAACGCGCGGACCATGCGGGGAAAAAGAACAAAGGAGAGAACAAATGAATTCGGTGGAAAAGAAAGAAGTATCCAACAAGCGCATTGCGGCGTGTACGCTCATTGTCGCGCTGTTTTACGTGCTTCTGCTTGCTTTCCTCTTTATCATGTTCGTCGTCACCTCGGAAAATTGGGTGTCGAAAATTCGGGAGAACGCCGCGCAGACGATCATGCTGTGCATTTGCGCGCTGCTCTTATACAGCATTATCTTTTATTACAACTGTTTCGAGAACAAGTCGTTCTTTTCGAGCACGCGCAACGTGGTGCTGCTCTACACGCTCGTCACGCTCGCCGTCGTCGTCTGTTATCTCTTCGGCTTGATCAACGTATACGTGCGTCCCGTCGCGCTGCTGCCCTTCCTCTGCGTGTTCCTGTTCGACCGTAAACAGGCGATCCTCATTAACTTCGTGTTCGCGCTTTTGATGTTTGCGATCGATATCTATTTCGCGTCGTTCGCGCCCATGGATTACAGCTCCAAAACGTACTTTTCGATTTTCGTCTGCTTTGCGTGCAATCCGCTTGCCGCCTTTCTTGCGGTCAAGGCGCACACGCGCGGCAAGCTGCTGCTTTCGGGCTGCATCGTCGCCGTACCGACCATAATCGTCGCGCTGCTTTTGAAAATTCCCACCGCGTCAAACGATTGGGTTTCGCTCATCATGGCGATGGGGCTTTCCGCCCTCGGCTGCTTGCTCTCCTCGGTGCTCGCTTTGGCGATCCTGCCCGCGTTCGAGTATATCTTCAACCGTTTGACGGTGTTCCGCCTGCGCGAGATGACAAGCCCCAACGCGCCCATTCTCGAACGCTTAAAAAGCGAGGCGCCCGGCACGTTCAACCACTCGCTCACCGTTGCGCAGCTTGCGGAAACGTGCGCCGTCGCCATCGGCGAGAACGCCGAACTTGCGCGCGCCTGCGCTTATTACCACGACGTGGGCAAGATCCGTCAGCCCGACTGCTTCACCGAAAATCAGAGCGGTTACAACGTGCACGACGAACTGATGCCCGAGCTTTCCGCCGACATTATCCGTTCGCACGCGCGCGACGGGTACGATCTTTTGATGTCGGCGCATTTCCCGCAGATTGTCTGCGACGTCGCGTGCGAACACCACGGCACGCTGCCTATTAAATATTTTTACGACAAAGCCGTGCGACTTTCGGGCGCGGACGTGAATATCAAGGATTTCTCGTACATGGGTCCCAAACCGCACACGCGCATCGCCGCGATCGTCATGATCGCCGACGCGGCGGAAGCCTCCTGCCGCACCGTTTCCGACCGTTCGCCCGAAGTGATCGAAAAGATCGTGCGCGGTATTATCGAAGAGAGAATGGACCTCGATCAGTTCGAGGACTGCGATATTACGATCCGCGAGCTTGCGATTTTGCGCCAGACGCTCGTCGAGGCGCTTTCGGGCGTGTATCACCACAGAGTGGAATACCCCGCGATCCGTTTCAAACGCACGGGCGTGAGCAAAGAAGAGGACGGAAAAAAGAACGATGGCTGAGTTTACGTTCGAGAGCGATTGTCTTTCGCAGGAAGAACGGCGCGCGCTTGCCGCCGCGCTCGCGCCCGTCGCCGATGCCGACGCTCCGCTTTCGGTTGAGCTTGTCTGCGTGAGCGGCGAAGAGATTCAAAAGTTGAACGCTAAATTTCGCGGCGTCGATCGCGTCACCGACGTTTTGAGCTTCCCCGCGATGGACGGCATTTACAAACGCGCCGTGAAAGCGCGCGAGCATGCCGACTGTTTCGACGGCGAATCGCTCTTTTTGGGCAGCGTCGTGATCTGCGAGGAGCGTGCGCGCGAGCAGGCGGAAGAGTACGGGCATTCGTTCGGACGGGAATTTTTTTATTTAACGGTGCACGGCGTACTGCACTGTTTGGGATACGACCATATGACGGAAGAGGACAAGCGCGAAATGCGTTTGAAAGAGGAGGAGGTCATGGACCGCATGAACCTGAAACGGCAATGAAGAGCGGCACGGTAGCCGTGATCGGCAGAGCGAACGCGGGCAAGAGCACGCTCGTAAACGTGCTCGTGGGCGAAAAAATCGCCATCGTATCGCCTAAACCGCAGACGACGCGCGATCGGATCATGGGTATCTGCAACCGCGAAAACGCGCAGATCGTGTTTATCGACACGCCGGGGCTTTACCGCCAATTCAACGCCCTGACCGACGCGATGATGAAAACCACCGAGGATACGGCGAAAGAGGTGGACGCGATCGCGTACGTGCTCGACGCGCATGCGGGCATGTCCGAAGAGGATATTTCGCTCGTGCTCAAATATCAGGGCATGGGTCTGCCGATGCTAACGGTGCTGACTAAGATTGATATCATGCCCGCCAAAGACGTTCCCGCAGCGGTGAAAACGCTTGCGGACGCGGGCGTGCAGACGGATATTTATCCCGTTTCGGCGCGTAAAGGCAAAAATTTGAAAAAGCTCGAAGAGGGGATCTGCGCGCTTTTGCCCGAGGGCGAGCCGCTCTATCCCGACGACATCGTTTCCGACCGCAGCGAAAAATTCATGGTCGCCGAGCTGATGCGCGAAAAGATCTTGCTGAAATACGAAAAGGAAATCCCGCACGGCGTCGCCGTGATCGTACATACGTTCGAGAAGAAGGGCGGCATGTACGAAATCGGGCTGGATATTATCTGCGAAAAGAAGAGCCACAAAGCCATTCTTATCGGCAAGGGCTGCGCGGCGCTTAAAGAGGCTTCGTCGTTTGCGCGGCAGAGCATGGAAAAATTCCTCGGCGCAAAGGTGTATTTAACGACCTACGTCAAAGTCGTCGAAAATTGGCGCGACAGACAAAATCTTTTGAAATCGTTCGGGTATTGATTTTTCTGTCATTCCGAAAGTCTGTTTCTGTCATTCCGAGCCGCCTGTCATTCCGCCCCGCCTGTCATTCCGAGCTTGCCGAGGAATCCGAGATGGTTCGGCTTCGCTCACCATGACAAAAACGAACGCGCCAT
>CAJUGP010000072.1 GCA_910586365.1 uncultured Christensenella sp.
TTGATACGCTTGCAAATTTATGCAAGATTTTAGACGTTGATGCAAATTACATTCTCTGTTTAGAATAAAAAAACGCAAGCAAAAACCCGACGGGATTCCGTCGGGTTTTTGCTTGCTAAAATTATTTACGGAAAAGACCTTGCGCGACGGGATAAAATTTATCCGTTCTGCTCTGCCCTTCGGTTAAGAAATTTTCAGGACCGTAAGCGTATTGCGGATAAGCTTCGTGCAACGGACCGAACGTATTGCGGCGCGGAAAGAATACTTCCGCCACAAGCTCGCTTTTTAATTCAACGGGCAGCCGATAGGGCGCGAACGCCATGATTTCGGGCTGCGCGCCGCCGTACACTTTTACCGCGGCGCAATTCAGCTCGCGGAACGAAAGCGTATAATTGCCTTCCGTGATCCCCGTGCGGTACTTGATCGAACCCGTATAGTGCGGTAATCCCTGCGAAGCAATGTCGCCCGCCTTCAACTTTTCGGGCAGAGCCGTAAGAGTACGCGGCAGCGTTACGCCGAAATCGCCCAGCAAATAGACGGCTTCCAAACCGTCGGACGCAAGAAAATCGCCTTGCAGCGTTACCTCGTTTACGCCTTGTTTCAATTCGACGGGGTACAGACGGAAACAGCCGTCTACCCAAACGCGCTCTTCCGCCTCGCCCAAGGGTACGCCGTTCACCGCGCATACGAGGGCGCTATCCTCTTTCGCAAGCCATGCTCTCGACGGAACGGTTTCCACGTTGCACGAAAACGTAAGCTTGATATTGCAAAGCGTTTCGTCTTTGCCGCCGCCCTGCTTTTTCACAAACCACGGCTGCAACATGGCGCCGCCGCGAAGAGGCTGCCCCCGCTCGGCGCGCACCGTGCGGTCGATCAAAAGCACGTCCTGTTCTGCTCCGCCGTTGCGCACCACCCCGTCCGCCTGCCAGACGGCGCAATCCAAAGGCAATACGTTGGGTTCCGTCAGCTCGTAAGAAAATTCTTCGGGAAGCGCGAGAACGGGATAATCCTTGTTCGTCGCCGCTGCCGCCGTTTCGCCCTTCGTAAAGCGCAAAACGCATTCTTCGCCCGCCGCAAACGCAAGATGCAACGCGTTTTTCTCCGCGCTCATGACTTCGCCGAGATTTTTTCCGCTGCGGAAATCCCAGCGTTCGGCGCGAAAATCCTGCAAACAGGCGGGGAAGATCGCGTCGCCTTCCTGCCCCTCGTTTTTGTCGAGATTGAGCAAAAACACCCAGATATCGCCCGCAAGCTCGTAAGCGGCATAGGCGACGCTTTGCGGCGTTACGATCCGGAACGAGGGCGAAAGCTCCCCGACCGATTGCGTCAGCCGTCCGCCCGCCTGTTCAAACCCGCGCAGAATTTGCAGCGTTTCCTCGCAAAGCGCGCCGCCGCACTCCCAAAGCACTTCGCTGTATTTTACCGCACCCACCTGCAAATACGTTTTTCCGTTCTCCGTTATGATTTTACCGTATTTTCTGATGAGTTCTTCGTCGCCGTAATCGAAGTCGATCCCTGCCGCCGTCATCGCCATAAAGTCGGCGGCGTATTGCCCGTCCAAAGCAGAAATTTCGCCGTCGTTGGGCGTAAAGATATCCATCCAGCCCATGCGGACTTTTCCCCACATTTCGCGCAAGGGCGCGACGACGAGCGTATCGCACAGCCGCTCGCCTTCGGCGCTCAGCACGTTCAACCGCGAAAAATAATCTTCGAGATATCTCCATTCGCGCCACCAAGCGTTTTGGTGTAAAAGGCTTGCGGGATAATCGCGTTTGGCTTCGCCCTTCATGGTATACCAGGAAAGGTGCGGACAGCGCAGATTAATACCGAACAGCGCCTGCCAATCCCCCGCCGCTTTATAGCGGTTTAAGGTCATGCCCCAGCCCGTGCAGCCGTACAGCTCGCTTAAAACGTATTTTTTGCCGAGCTGACGGGCAACCGAAGCGCATTGCTTTGCCGCCCAATATACGTTGTTGTTTTCCGCCAAAACGTCGATGCCGGGGTAGTCCATGTACTCGTAATACCGCATGCACGAACCCGTTAAGCTTGTTTGTATGCTTAAACTGTCTTCATGCAGAATATGCCCCGTCAGTTTGATACCGTGCGCCGCGCACCATTCCAAACAGGGTTTTGCAAAATTTTGCGTAAACAGTTCGTCCACGACGTCGATATAGTCGGCGGCGGTGCGGTTGAAATCTTCGCCCTTTTTCCGCCAATACAGCTCGGGAATCACAAATTCCCTGCCGAATTTTTCGTGAAAGATTTTTTCAAGCCCCGCCGTATACGGCGCCATGCGCGAGCGGTTTGCGTTCGTGATCCCGAAACCGTTAAACAGCGCGCCGCGGTGCGGTTCGTCCGTGAAAATGCCCTTTATCACCGTGCCGAACAAATCTTTGCAATGCCGCGCGTATTGCTCGTGCGTGCTCTCCAAAAACAGCGCGGTCACTTCCCTGTCCATCGCGTTGATATAGGTATAGCCGTTATAAAAATTTTCGCACGCCTGTTCCTCTTCCGCGAACACCGCATAACGGTATCCCGTTTTTACCTCCGCGGCGGAAGCAACGCGATAGCAATCGACAAGCCGGTCTTCGCCCTTACCGTCCTGTTCGCATTTTACCGCGTAACGGCTGAGAATGCCGCACACTTCGGCTTGCGCAAGCGCCTCTTCGTCGGAATCGTAAAGCGAAAGAAACCGAAGGCGGTTTTTTCTCTCCTTCGTCACTGCGCCGCCGCAGGTGCCCGAAGGCCAACGGTCCTCGTCGTAAAGCCAAACTTCCATGCCCGCCGCCGCGGCTTTTTCGGCGCAAGCGCGCACCAGATCGAACCATTCCGCACCGAGGTATTCGGTTTCCAACCCCGTGCGCGAATGGATAAAAAAGCCGCCGAAGCCCATTTCGCGCATGACGTCGATTTGGGCAAGCAATTCGTTTTTCTCGAGTTTGCCGTTCCACGACCAAAAGGGCTTGCCGCGGTATTGCGGAGCAGGGTTTTGTATCATTGCAAAAAGCTCGTTTTTTTCCATCGTGTTTTTCCTTATATTAAGATAGAATAATGAAAATTAAAGTCATTATATTATATCGAGAAAAGGTTGTCAAGCCCCTTTGTTTCAATATAGATAAGTTATAGTATGCGATTTTCCGTCGCCGAACGGCGCAAGAAGATTGCTTTGCGTTTTGTTTCCGTCCACGTAAATTTCCGCTTTGCCGCGCCCTGCGTTTTCAAACACGAATTTCAGCTTCGCGCCCCGAAACGTCCGCTCCGCCGTCACTTTTTTCCAAGACGCGGGAAGGCACGGCGAAAGAAGAATGCCGCGGTACGTGCGCCGTATCCCTAAAATCCCCTCGTAATAACAGCGCAGTCCCCAAGCCGAGGTGCCCGTCTGCCACGACGGACCGCAAATCATATCGACCGAAGGGTGCTTCAAATAGCAGTTTACAAACACGTAGGGTTCCACCGTCGTTCTCTCGCTTCGATTAAATTCACCGTCGGGCATGACGGAGCACAGCGACTTATACGCCTGTTCGCCGCGCCCGAGCGCGCAATCCGCCATGATTTTGAAACAGCCCGCATGATTGTAGATTCCGCCGTTTTCATACACGCCGGGCAGCATGCCGCTCATGCGCCCCACGCGCTCGTCGTAATGCGGATAAGGCGGAACGCAAAGGCGTATTCCTTCGTCCGTCACATTGGCGTCGACGGACGCAAGCAGCTTTGCAAGACGGTCGGCAGGCACGATATCCGCCAAAATCGCAAACGATTGCGCGTTGATATAAAATTTACCGTACGGCGAGCTTTTATCGCCCACCGCGCCGAATTTCGACAGCGCGCGCACGTAATAATCGCCGTTCCAGGCACAGGCGTTCACCGCCGCCGCAAACCGTTTGTACTGCTCCGCCGCAAATGCCGAGGCTTCCCCGTCGCCTGTTTCGGCGAACAGCGCGCAAAGCTCTTTCATCATCAAACAAACGCACTCGCCCATGAACACCGATTCCGCGTTTTCGTCGGGAATGTTCAGCGCGTCGTTCCAATCGGCGTAATAAATTTTGGGCAAGCCGTGTTCGCCGACGTTTTTCGCATCGGCATACCACTTCGCCGCGGCGTTCAAATGCCCCGAAACGCTGCCCTCTCCGCCGTCCAAATAGGCGTACCGTTCGGCAAGGAAGGCAAAATCGCCCGTTTCCTTTATGTACTCGCAGACGGCATACACCAGCCAAAAAGCGGGGTCGGAATACAGCTTGGTATCTTCCACGGGATACCAAAGCAAGACGGCATGTCCGTCGCGGTATTGGTGAACAAGGCATTCTTCGATCACCCGTTTGGAAAAAGCGACGTCGAAATTCAAGATCCCCGCCGCAAGCTGTGCATTGTCGCGCACCGCTTTTTTTCCGATCGCGCAATAACGCACCTGCTTTTCCGCCCAGAAATTCATCAGCGTATTGACGCGCCCGTCGGGACTTTGCGTGCGTAAATTGCCGAACCGCGCGTTGCCCCGTTCGCGCGCGTTCTCGAAGAGCTGCACGCCCTCTTGCTTCATTTGCCCGCAGTCGCGCAGGAGCGCGTCCTCGCTTTCGCAAAATCCGCAAAAATAATATAACACCGCCGTTTCGTCAGGCAACAGCGTGAGCTTATGCTGCAAAAAGCCGCACCGCGAACGGACGGTGGCAAGACGGCAGCTCAGATCCTGCCGATTTTCCAAAACCAACGGTTTTGCAAACCCGCCCGCGACGCCCGTAAAGCCGTCGGCATACCCCTCGTAGGCAAACGGCTGTTCCGACGCCATGAAAAAACCGTGTTTGTTTTTGAACTTCGCATAGGGGTTTTGCGAAAGACAGACGACGGCGTTACATTCCGCGAAATATTTCGTTTCCGACGTGGTAAACGCGTTGTAATAAAAGGGCTGCGCATAGCCTTCCATTTGGAACACGGTGCCCGCGAACACGCTTATTTTACGCGCGCGCTTGCTCTTGTTTTGCACCGTGACCCTCCAAACCTCGTAAGGGTGACGTTCCGAAACCGCGTAACCCACTTCCGTTTTGACGCCGCCTTTTTCGGAAGAGATGCGCGAATCGTTCATCGCGTGCTCGCAGCGGTATCGGCTCACCCGTTCCGCCGTCGGGTAGCCCCCCGCGTTCCAATACCACCCGTTTTCGTCGTCGCGGAAATATACGACGCCCGATTTCCGCTCGTTGAGCGTGATGCGCGCGGAAGAAGCGTCGACGAACAGCGACGACGATGCGCCCGTATGCGTGATCTCCGTTTGATAGCCGATTTCATTCCAAAGGAGATTGCACCAATCTTTGCCCGTTTCCCGCTGCTTCACGGTAAACACGCCGTTTTTATAATCCGAACCGTAATTCTTCATTTCTGTACCTCGTTTTTTGAAAAAAAGAACGCCCCGTTCTGTTCGGGAGCGTTCTTCCGTTCTTAACTCAAACCGATTCCCTCGGAATATAGGATGCAAACAATATATTTTTCTTTTCGCAATCGGTCTTTTTTTCGAGCTGCGATAAAATAATTTCCACGCAGCGTTTGCCGAACTGCTCGCCCGTCACGCTCATGGTCGAAAGCGCGGGGCTGACGAATTTTCCCATCAAAGAATTGTCGCAGCCGCAAACAGAAATATCCTGCGGGATTTTTTTGCCGCATTCGACAAGATATTTGTAAACGCCCAATGCTATGTAATCGTTCACGCAATACACGGCGTTCACGCCCGCGTCCTTTTTCAGAATTTCCGCGATCATGCGGTAGCCGAATTCCGCAGAATTGAGCGTGACCGCGTTCTCTTCAAAACAGCCTAAAAGCTCGTCGTTGAAGTCCACGCCCTTTTCCTGCAAAAAGTAACGCATGGCGATAAGGCGGGTATCGGGTTCGATTTCGTTGCGCGAGGTATCGGCGATAAACGCCACCTTTACGTGCCC
>CAJUGP010000073.1 GCA_910586365.1 uncultured Christensenella sp.
CGAATGACGGAGTCAGAGTCCGTTGCCTTACCGCTTGGCGACACCCCAATATGTTTTACGAATATATATTTTACCAAACATCGTAAAAATTATCAAGCGTTTTTGCCGTTCTTTTCAAAAAATTTTCAGATTATTCTTCGGTTGAAATTTTACTTAAAAAAATATCGTGATACTCTTGAAATTTCAAAAAGAGCTTGTTATAATACAAGCGAGAAAACTTGCTTGCAAGGGTTTTCGAGCGCCCTATTCAAATTCTGATGCGTTTTTTGCAAGAAAAAAGGCGGCGCGTTAGCGACGCAATAAATCTCTGATTTTTGTATCGCTATGGTATCATACAAGCGAAAATATTTGCTTGCAATTTTTTGCGGGCAAAAACGAGAGGAATGCAGAATGGAAACGGAAGAAGAATTGCGTTTTACTTACAAAACGGAGCAGGAACCCGATTGTTATGTGGATACCCGCAAAAAGCGTCCGCTGACGGCGGAAGAAACGATGGCGTTCGTGATCGGGCGCTATTTGAGCAATCTGGAAGAAATATGCGATGCGGAAAAACGGGACGGGGAGCTTTCGCCGTACGCGGAAGGCGTAAAAAGCGCTTATGTTGAAACGTTGCAGCTTTTTCAGGAATGGGAGAAGATGGAGTAATACGGATTGAATTTCGAGATTGAGGAGATTTTTACCGTAAAATAACTTATTCGCAAGATAGAAAGCCGATTTCAAAACGAATCGGCTTTTTCTTATATTTTGAGCGAATTTGCGTGTTTGTGATCAAACAAAAGCAAAAAAAAGTTTTATCGTCAATATTCCGAGCGCCTATGGACATTTTGTGATTTTATGTTATAATGTAATCGTGAAAGTATCGCGGTGCGAATTTTCGTGTATCGGGCGTTCGCGCGGTGTTGAAAGATTAAGACGAAAGGAGCCGGAATGAAATATTATTTGGCGATCGATATCGGCGCGTCGAGCGGGCGGCATATCGTCGGATGGCGCGAGAGAGAGGCGCTGCGGAGCGAAGAAGTTTACCGTTTTCCCAACGCCGTGCAAAAGCAAGACGGGCATCTTGTTTGGGATATTTCCGCTTTATACCGCAACGTCGTAGCGGGGATCAAAGCGGCGTTTGAAAAATATCCCCGCATCGAAAGTCTTGCGATCGATACCTGGGGCGTGGATTACGTGCTTTTGAACGGCGAGCGCGAAATTCTCCCGTGTTATTCCTATCGGGACGCGCGCACGGAACAGGCGATCGAGCTTGTGCACGGGAAAATGCCGTTTGAAAAGTTATACGAAAAAACGGGTACGCAGTTTCAGCCTTTTACCACCGTTTATCAGCTTTATGACGATTTACTGCGCGGCAGATTGGAAGAGGCGACCGATTTCCTCATGATCCCCGCGTATCTTTCCTATAAATTGACGGGGGTGAAAGCGCACGAATACACCAACGCCTCGACGACGGGACTGCTGAACGCGAACGGGGAATTCGACGGCGAAATCCTTCGCGCGTTGGGATTGCCCGCGCGTTTGTTTCCCGCAATCTCCGCGCCGAAAACGCTGCTCGGTCGTTTGAAAAAAGAAGTGGCGGAAGAAGTCGGCGGCGATCTCGACGTCGTGCTGTGCGCCTCGCACGATACGGGCAGCGCGGTCGAAGGGATACCCATGGAAGGGAACGACCTTTATATATCTTCGGGAACCTGGTCGCTGTTGGGCGTCAAAACGCCGTCGCTCCGAACGGACGAAAACAGCCGCAAAGCCAATTATTCCAACGAAGGCGGCGCGGGATACGTCCGCTATCAGAAGAATATCATGGGCATGTGGATCGTGAATAATCTCAGAAAGGAGCTGTGCCCCGAGAAGCCTTTTGCGCAGATCGTGGAAGAGGCGCGCGCAAGCTCGTTTCAGGAATACGTCGACGCGAACGATCCTTCCTTCCTTTCCCCCGAAAGCATGGTAAAAGCGTTCGACGGCTGGTTTGCGGAAAAAACGGAAAAACCCGTTTGCGCGTGCGATTATTTCAACTGCGCGTTCAAAAGCCTTGCCTACGGCTACAAACAGGCGATCGAGGAGCTCGAAGCCAATCTCGGCGCCGAATATCATAAGATATATATCGTCGGCGGCGGCGCGAAAAACGGTTATCTTAACGAGCTGACCGAACGCGTTTGCGGCAAAAAAGTCGTTGCGCTCCCGATCGAGGCGACGGCGCTCGGAAATCTGAAACTTCAAATGGAGAGGTAAATAAATCATGTACGATTATGCAAAAAAAATCTATTCCGCTTACGGCGTAGATACGGAAAAAGCGCTTGCCGCGCTGGCGGAGATCCCCGTGAGCGTGCATTGCTGGCAGGGTGACGACGTAAAAGGATTCGACGGCGACGGCGATCTTTCGGGCGGGATCCAGACGACGGGAAATTATCCCGGAAGCGCGCGCAATTTCGAGGAGCTGAAAGCCGATCTCAAAAAGGCGTTTTCGCTCATGCCCGGCAAAAAGCGTTTGAACGTGCACGCTTGCTATGCGATTTTGAACGGCGAGAAGGTGGACCGCGACGCATATCTGCCCAAGCACTTCGCGCCCTGGGTGGCGTTTGCGAAGGAAGAGGGGTTGGACGGGATCGACTTCAACCCCACCATGTTCTCGCATAAGAACATGAAAGACGGGCTTTCGCTTTCTTCGCCCGACGAAAAAATCAGAAAATTCTGGATCGATCACTGCATAGCATGTTTGAAGATCGCGGAATATTTCGCGGATGAAACGGGCACGCCCTGCGTCGTCAACATTTGGATTCCCGACGGCTATAAAGACGTTCCCGCTGACAGACTTTCGCCCCGTCTGCGCCTGAAAGATTCGCTCGACAAAATCCTTGCGTGCGGATACGATAAAAAGAAAGTCATCGTCGCCGTCGAGAGCAAGGTGTTCGGCATCGGCATCGAAAGCTATACCGTCGGCTCGAACGAATTCTACCAGAATTACGCCGCGAAAAACGGAATTTGCTGCCTGCTCGACAACGGGCACTATCACCCCCTCGAATACGTTTCCGATAAAATTCCCGCATTGCTCGCGTTTTACGATACGGTGGCGCTGCACGTCACCCGCGGGGTGCGTTGGGACAGCGACCACGTGGTTCTCGTGGAGGACGAACTCAAAGAGATCGCCAAAGAGATCGTGCGCAACGGCGCGACGGAAAAGGTGAAAATCGCACTCGATTATTTCGACGCGAGCATCAACCGTCTTTCGGCGCTCATTACGGGACAGCGAGCCATGCAAAAAGCGCTGCTCTATGCGCTTTTGTGCAATCACGACGAACTGCGCTCCTTGCAGGATAACGCCGACTTCACCGCGCTTATGGTCAAACAGGAAGAATACAAAACGCTTCCCTTCGGCGCGGTTTGGGCGGAATACCTTTCCCGTCAGGGCTTGAAGGAAGATTATCTCACCGAGGTGCGCGAATACGAGCGCGGCGTTTTGAAAACGAGGAAATAATTTATCATGTTTGTTCCGTTTGCTCCGCTTCGGAGCCGGAACAGCGCGCTTAAAAGGGAGGAGCTGCCGCGGCGGATCGACAATAGGAAGTCGGTCGGCTGCGGCGGCTTCGTCGTTCATGCGCGAACGCTGCCCCGTGCGCGGCATGAGGCAGGGCGGGCGGTACGCGCCGCTGCGCGGAGGAACAATATGAAAGGGAAAAAAGCGGCATGCGGTATTCTTGCGCTCTTTGCGGCGTTTATGTTCGGTGGCTGTTCGTTTCCGCCCCCATCTTCGGACGGCGACGGGGACGGCGGTATGGGGAACGGCGGAACGGATTTACCCGCAATCGAACGCGTGCGGGATACGCGCGACCTTAACGATTTCGAGTATACCGTGAACAGCCTTTCGGCGACCGACGCGCTCGGCAGAAGCTTTGCGTCCGCCGATCGGGAAATCAAAGAAAGCTACGTCGGCATGTTCTATTTTCTGTGGCTGGGCGAACACCCTTCCGAGATGACGGGCGTGTACGATATTACCAAGCTGCTTGCCGAAAACCGCGCCTATATTTTCGACGCCGCGGGCACCTACGAAGAAAAAAGCAAAACGGGGCAGTATCATTTTTGGGGCGAACCGCTTTACGGGTATTACCGTTCCTCAGACGAATGGGTGATCCGCAAGCATATCGAAGCGTTCGTCATGGCGGGCATCGATTTTCTTTGCTTCGATACGACGAACGGCTTTGCATACGAACAGAATGCGCTTACGGTCATGCGCGTGTTGGAAGAGTACCGCGCCGCGGGCTGGAACGCGCCGCAGGTCATGTTTTACACGCATACCCATTCCTTTGCCACGGCGAATACAATATACCGCAATATCTACGCCGCTCACCCCGAATACGCTGCGCTGTGGTTTGCGCCGCACGGCAAGCCGCTTATCGTAGCGAGCGAGAACGAGTTTACGGGTGCGGACGGCAAAACGCTCTCGTCTTTTTTCGAGGTGCGTCCGCCGCAATGGCCCAACGGCAATTACGATAAGAACGGCTTCCCCTGGATGAGCTTTACCTATCCGCAGTCCGATCATAACGGCGTTATGAGCGTTTCGGTGGCGCAGCACAATACGGTGCGCATGAGCAACGAAAGCAGGGGCAATTCGGGCAGAGGGTATAACGTTGCAACGTTTGAAAACGAAGAGGACAAGGGCGACGCAGGGCTGAATTATCAAAGCCAGTGGGATACCGTTTTGCGCGATCCCGCAAAGGTCGATACGGCGTTCGTTACGGGTTGGAACGAGTGGGTCGCGCTCAAATTGCGCGGCGACGGAACGCCCGGCAGCGCGGGCATGCCCTTCTTCGTCGATACGTTCAGCCAAAATTATTCGCGCGACGTCGAATTCATGAAGGGCGGTTACGGCGATAATTTTTATTTGCAGACGGCGGATAATATCAGGCGTTACAAATACACCAAAGCCAAGCATTACGAATATCATTGCGTTTCGCCCGCCTCGCCCGACGATCGGCTTTGGGAAGGCGTGCGCGCGTACCGCGATCCTGCGGGCGACTGCGCCGACCGCAACAGCGCGGGATTCTGTTCTTCCGTGCGCTATGCCGACAATTCGGGGCGCAACGATATCGTTTCGGTGCAGGCGACGCACGACGGCGAAAACTTATATCTTAAAATCGTCTGCGCCGCGCCGATCGCTCCGCGCGAACAGGGCGACGAAACCTTCCTCAACGTGTTGCTGGGTACGGAAGCGGAAGGGTACCGCTACGGCGGATTTCAATTTCTCGTCAACCGTTTGCAGGAAGGGAGCCGCTCTTTGGTCGAACGTATCACGGCTTACGGAAGGTACGAGAGGGTCGGCACGGCGGAATGTACTCTTTCAGGAAATGCGGTGATGCTTTCTCTTCCGCTTGCCTGTTTGGGCGTGACGAAAGACGCCTGCCACTTAAAAATAAAGGCGTTCGACCATATCGCACTCGACGAAAACAACGCCGATTTTTCGCAGTTTTACTGCAAGGGCGACAGCGCGCCCTTCGGCAGATTGGCGTATACGTACGGTTATTAAAAAAGCCCCCGTCTTAAAGGTATCTGTTATAGGGTTTTCTTTTCGGGCAAGGAAATAGCGCACTGTCTTCGCTTGCGAAGACAGTGCGCTATGCTTTATAAAAAATTATAAAGATTAATTGAAATTTATCCATACCGTGTCATGGCGACCAAGTTCCCGAAACGTCATTCTGAGCCGACGCGTCATTGCGTCGTGCCGAAGAATCTGACGTATGAGAACGATAAATTGAAATTTAATTCAAGTTTGAGATCGGAAGAGCACACGTCTGAACTCCAGTCACG
>CAJUGP010000074.1 GCA_910586365.1 uncultured Christensenella sp.
CGCTCTTCCGATCTTGACCGCAAACCGCGCGACGGCGGAAGTCTCCTTTACCGTCTTGTAGCCCTGCGCCACCTCGTGCGAGGAAATCGCCGTGCCGCAGCGCGGGCAGTAAGGCACGATCTTATGTCCCTTATAGAGCAGCCCCTTTTTGTGGATCTCTTTGAGCGCCCACCATTCGGACTCGATATAATCGTCGTGATAGGTGACGTAAGGGTTATCCATATCGACCCAGTATCCGACGCGGTCCGACATCTTCTCCCATTCGCTCTTGTATTTCCAAACCGACTGCTTGCACTGACCGATAAACGGCTCGATACCGTACTTCTCGATATCCTGCTTTCCGTCCATGCCCAGCGTCTTTTCCACTTCAAGCTCGACGGGCAGCCCGTGCGTATCCCAACCGGCTTTCCGCAGTACATGCCTGCCCTTCATGGTTTGATAGCGCGGGATAATGTCCTTCATGACGCGCGTTAAGATATGCCCGATATGCGGCTTGCCGTTCGCCGTGGGCGGTCCGTCAAAAAAGGAAAACTCTTCCCCTTCCGCATTCTTTTCGATCGATTTCTCGAAAACTTCGTTCTCCTTCCAAAACGCGATGATCTCTTTTTCGCGCTCGACGAAATTCAAGCTCGTGTCTACTTTCTTATACATATCAACACCTCTCTTTGCGTATTTGTCCATCTAAAAAAACAAGCCCTCGCGTTTCGGAATACGCGAAGGCATTTTTACCACCAAAACAAACAATCATTTGCCGCATCGGATAACGGATTGCGAATCCGTGCAAAGTTACTTTATTTCCCCTTGCAGGCTGGAAAGTGATACCCGTTTGCCGCTCTGCCGTTTCCTCTCACCACACGGAAACTCTCTGTGGACTTCGCCTTGCAACGGACGCGTCTTTCTTCAACGCCGAATATAAAAGTTGTTTTTATTATACCGCATGCGCGCGGTTTTGTAAAGCGGATTTGTGCAATCAGCCGAAAATTCCTTTGCGTTTACGGATTTCTTTTACCGAAAACCCCGCCTGTATCACGCATTCCGCCAACACATTGTCGGGCAACGCGGTTTCAACGAAAATGATCTGTTTTTTGAAATTCGCACGGGCGCCCGCAACGCCGTCGAGCAGTTTTAATTTCCGTTCCGCCCGCTCCGCGCATTTTTTGCAGCACATGCCGTCCACTTCGATTACTTTCTTCATATAATACAGTTTATCACCGATTGATTAAAAAGTAAAGCAAATGTTCCAAAAAATCCCTACTGAAAACTTATGCGCGACGCTTGCTTTTTCGCGCGCGGCTTGCTATAATGATAGCGACACCTGCGGTGTACGGGTCTTGGAGAAAAGCGGAATCCACGAAATATCTTCGGGAGCGCTTGTCGGGGGAGCTATGCAAGGTCTGCATTTATGCGGAAAGACAGACGCTTTTCCGCCGCGCACCCACCTGCTGAAAGCGGGTTACCCATTTTTCAAGCTACGGCACAGGCGGATGTCTTTTCTTTTCGTAAAAATTTTTTAATTACACCCGAAAATCGGTTGCAAGTTGGATTTGATTATGTTATAATTCACATAGTTTTTGAAACGGCCTTGTGGTCAAGCGGTTAAGACGGCGCCCTCTCACGGCGCAATCCCGGGTTCGATTCCCGGCAAGGTCACCATCCTCAGTCTAAATCGAATATTTCACAATATTCGGCTTAGGCTGATTTTTTATGCTTTTATAAACACATAGCCCATAAAAACAGCTACGATAATCTATTCACGGCTAATCGTTTGTTATAGGCGTTTAATCGGCGAATACTTCGTTGTATTTTCGTTGCAAGATCAATCTACTACGCCATACGGTCGTATTGTTGACGCATAATAGGCGGGCAATTTCGCACACGCCCATACCTTTTAAGTAGCATTCTAATGTTGCCTTTTGTTTCTTCGTCAAGTGCATTTTGCGTATGATTTTTTCGACAGTTTTGTAACATTGTTCGGTCGTATCTTCCTCGAACGGTTCGGGCACTTTCACCGTATCTGTACGAAGTTCACCCCGCGTATTGATTTGCGTTAAATAAAGCTTGTGTACCATACTCCCTACAACACTGTAACAGGCGTGCCGTATCGTTACGGGCTTTTTATATTTACCCATGACCGTATCCCCGAGCCTACATCCCATGTGTTCGCAGAGAAAGCAAATCGCTGCTTGCGCAAAGTCGTATCCGTCTGAAATATTCTGTTCAACGTCCTTAAACCGCTTGCTATCGCGGATCAATCCGAAATAGTATTTCTCTACCTTTCGGTACGGCAGAAAGTGCTTTAACGCGCATATCGCAATCTTTTCGCCCATTTCCTGCACGTTTTCAGGCGTAATCGTTACGTCTAAATCGGTGACGGAATGTTCCAACCTATGTTCTACCGTAAACCCTTTTCTTGTTCCTTCCATTTTTCTTTCCTCCAAAATTTGTATTCGCCTTTCGGCAAGGGAACAAAGGCATAGCGCGGAGGAGGCGTTCTTTTGAATTGCATTTCATTCCAAAAGTCAAAGGCGGCGAAGCCGCCACCAAAAAAATTGCGCTTACAATCTTCTCGTTTGCAAGCACGCGACAAGCAATTATTTTGCCCTTTGACTTTTGCGACGGGCTATGCTATACCCGAAGCCCGAAAGACGAAATTTCGGAGTATCATACAAGGAAACGAACGAGAAGCAACTGTTTGTTAAGTTTTACGTTCCTCATAGAAAAGCAAAAGCCCCGATGATCGTCATCGGGGCTTTTGATCGGACTGTTATAAATAATGTCTATTCTGTCATCGTACAGCACGATTTCTTCAATCAGATAGCCAATCAGCATTTGCGGCTCTAACTTTAACGCCTGTTCATAAAATGCGCGTATCTGCTGTTCGCTGATCTTTACGGCTTGTTTGCTCTGCTCTATTAAAATGAGTTTTTCAAGCTCTTCCTGCCGTGCTTCCAATTCGGTCAAACGCTTGCTAGTCGCTTTGGCTACGATACCGCGCTCCATATTCGCAACGATATTGTTGATTGCCCGCTCGTTGTCCTTTTGCTCTTTCAAATAGGCGTTTAACAGCTTATTCTCATTACAGTTCTCATTCTGCAATTCAACCAAATATTTCACGGCGGTATTTACCGTTTGGGGATCGGAAAGTTCCTGTGTTACGCTATTGATAACCAGATTTTCCAAATCGTCTTTTGCAATCACCGACTTATGACAATCCGTCAACTTCATCTTCCGTCCGCGGCATTTATAATAATATTTCTTCTCACCGTTCTTGGCTGTTCCGCTCTCGCCGTTCACGGTCTGCCCGCAGTAACCGCATCTTAATTTCCCTTTCAGAAGGTAAGTAACTTCAACGCTGTTCTTGCCGTGTTGGTATGTCTTTAAGATTGCCTGCACTTTATCGAACAACTCCTGCGGGATGATAGCGGGATACATATTCTCAATCACTTCCTCGCCTTTGCGGTAGATGCCGACATACCTCTCACAACGCAGAATGTTATACACGGTATTCATAGGAAACCTTTTACCATTTTTATAGATACCCTGTGCGGTCAACCGCTCTATGATTTTTCTCGCACATACTCCTTTTGAAAACTCCTCGTAAATGCGCTTGACGACTTCCGATTGGATTTCGTCTTTCACTAACTTCCTGCCGTCCAATTTATAGCCGTACAGCAACGTGCCGCCTTGGTAAAATCCTTTTAACCGTGTTTCCCGCATACCGCGCTTTACCTTCTGACTTAACTCGGCGGAATAGTACTGGCTCATGCCTTCGAGGAGCGATTCAAGGATGATCCCTTCGGGCGTATCGGGAATGTTTTCCATAGCGGAAATAACTTTTACGCCGTTGTCGCGCAACGTCTTTTTATGGATTGCCGTTTCATACTTATTACGGCTGAAACGGTCTAATTTGTAAACGAGCACGACTTCAAAGGACTTTTTAGCACTGTCCCGAATCATGCGCCTGAAATCGGGACGGTTATCGTTCGTTCCCGACATGGCTTGGTCTATGTAGGTACCGAGAATGAGAATATCGTTTCGCTTTGCGTATTCTTCGCATACTCTCAACTGACCCTCAATAGACTGTTCTGTTTGCTTGTCGCAAGAATATCTCGCGTAGATGACTGCTTTCTTCAAAATTTTCAATCTCCTTTTTGATATATATTTTGTTTGTCTTTCGGCAAGGACGAACCAAAAACGGAAACGCATAGGCTTACTGTTCCGAATTTTTTCGTTCGCTTTCCGTCAAGGGCAACGAAGTTGCTCTGTACAACCCTTGACGGAAAGTGCGTTTTCGTTTACGCTCCGCAGACGAAAGACAAAATTTGTTGGTTAGTTACATTTAGGCATTTGGACGATAATCTCGGGACTAACCTTTCCCAAGATTTCACCATCTGTAATACAAGTAAAGTTTGGGGATAAGATATATTTGTTTCCGTATTCGTCGTCGGGATTGTACGGACAAAGAATATCTTCGTCCAAAATATCCGCCACGAGATACGTTTTCAAGCCCCGCGAATACACAACCTTTTCGTCGCTTTTCGTTAGGTATTTGAGCATATAATTCACGCTGTCCGATACCGACTTACTGCAAACAATAGCGTCAAAATCACTTCGCCCAAACCTCTCGTTGAAAAAGCTGTTCTGTACGCTCTTTTTCCACTTATGCCGTTTGGTACTGTAATCGCTGTGTTCTTCCAATTCTCCGACCATAGCGTTCGGCGGGATATACATGAGCGCATGGAAGTGTAACCGCTTGCCCAACTCGCCCCGTTCCCATACGCCGATATACCGCCAACCCTTACGGTTAGAGAGGTGATACAGACAATTCATGAGTTGCTTTCTGAAACTTTCTTCGTCATGTTTTCCCGAATCGAAAGTAAAGGTTACAAAATAGTCCCACGGTTGCAGATACGCCCGCCGTATCATTCGCTTGTATCGTTCCCAACGGTTACGGCTCAACCTGTTGAACTGTTCTTCCACAAATTCGCTTGCCTGTTCTTCGCTCTTAAATAGCGGTGCAAACTCTTTAATGAGCGTTTCCTTTCGCTTTCGTCGTTTGCCTTTGGCTCTCTTGAACGCCTGCTCGAACTCGGCAACGGTTTCGCACTCATTTGGTCTTTCTCTTGCCTTTCCTCGCCGCCTGAACGATTTTTCCGTGTGGGGAATGGCAATCCATTGGCTGCCGTCAAAGTAAACTTTCGCTTTTATGAGGTTCATATTCATTCACCCCCCTTTGGCGGACAACTCTGCGATTCGTTTCAACAAGGTGGCGTAGAATATCTCCCGCTCGTTTTCGGGAAGTTCCTCAATCTTCGGCTTCCCGATGTTGTTAACCTCCAACTGCTGTGTTTTGTGTGTGCGCAAATTTCTCTCCTCCGATGAAAAAATTTGCACGAAAAAAGGGCGGTGTACAAAATTTTACGAGAACCTAATCTCATAAAACTTTGTACACCGCCCGTTGAATAAGAGTGTAGTCTTAACTACACTTCTCTCTTATCAAAACGCAACGCTGCACCTTTTCTGTGTTGGGGGTGAACCTGCTTTTCGCTATACGCTACTTTGCTCTCTTAACTTAACTCTGGTCTGCTGTTTTAGCTGTTACAATAGATTTCCTATTGACACAGTTCTGCTATGAAATTGTTACGCACTTTTTCGTGCTCGCCTATTATATACACAAAAAACAGAAATGTCAAACGTTAAAGGTGTACTTTGGGGGAACTTTACGGGAACAATTTCGGTAATTATAGGAACAAAAGCGGAAGAGATCGGAAGAGCGTCGTGTAGGGAAA
>CAJUGP010000075.1 GCA_910586365.1 uncultured Christensenella sp.
CGCCCTTGCAGGGGGCAATTATTAAGGAGGAAAGAAATTATAAGTTATCAGGTAGTAAGAATAGAACAATTCAATAAAGGTAGTTTGGGCAAAATAGGTGGCGAAACGGAACGCACGAGCAAGCACCACCGCAACGAAGATATAGACAGCGAGCGCACACCGCTCAATCTGTATTTCAAAAGGTCGGAAGGCGGTCTTACCGCTCAATGGAAAAAGACTATGCAAGAGCTAAACGCAACATTCCGCGAGAAGAAAAAGTCAGTTGCTTTTGAAGATATGATTATTACTTCGGATACGGAGTTTTTTGAATGGTTCGGTTGGAAGAAAGGCGAAGGAACGCCGTATGCGGTAATGGAATTTTTCAACCGCTGTTATGAGTTCGCGTTGCAGGAAATCGGCTATAAAGGAACGGACAAAAACATACTGTCTGCCGTAATCCATATGGACGAAAAAACGCCGCATTTACAGCTCTACTACATACCAATCGTTGACACCGCCAAGAAGAAAGTCTACGAGAAAGGCGCAGACGGAAAAGTATTGCGGAACGAAAAAGGCTCGCCTATCCAAAAGAAAGACGAGCGAGGCAAAAGCGTTTATGAGTATGTGCCGTTGGAACAGCTGAAGCTATGCAGTTCGGACTTTTGGAGTGAACGCGGTGGACAGTTATCCTACGGCAATATGCAAGACAGCTTTCACGAGCAAATAGGCGTTCACTACGGTTTGGATCGCGGCGAAGTCGGAAGCAACAAAAAGCATACGACCAAGTACCAATGGCAGAAAGCACAACAGGAAGCCGAGCTTGCCGCTCTTAATGATGAGAAAGTCCACGCGGAAGAAGTAATCGAACAAGCGCAAGCCGCCGTAGAAACGAGAGATAAAGCGTTGGAAGAAATGAAACCGTTACAGGAACATTTAGACGCTTTCAAGGAAGCGAAGAGCGGCGAACTTCCTTTCTCGCCGAGCAAGTTAAAGAAAATGCTTATAGGATTGATGACCGAGTATAAGCGGCTCGAAGAAGAAAAGAAAATCACGGACAAAGACCGTGAAAACCTTTTTTCGGAATTGCAGAAAGCCGAGCGACGTATTCCCGAACTTGAAAAGTACAAAGAGTTTGTCTCTTTCATCAACGAATACGCACCCGATAAGTTGGACGAAGCAAAGCGCACGGCAACCGAGCGCAAGAACGCACCGAAGCCGCCGTTCAAATCCAAATCGAACGGCTGGAATAAGTAAAAAATCCAAAGTCGTTCTACTACTCTATTGGATTCTGTTGACAAGATACCCATAAAAGCGTATAATAAGAAAAAGGCGTATCAATACGACACATATATTTGCGGAGGGTATTATGAAACCGAGAGCGGAAAAAGATAAGAACTACGAAGAACGGCACAGAGAAGAACGCAAAGCAAAGAGTTTGGTTTGGGGGACGAGCGTGCCGAGAAAACAGGCAGAAGAAATAAACGCATTTTTAATGAAGAACGGTTACACGAAAGTCCGTCTTATAGAAGCTGGATATAAAGCATTATTAGAAGAAGCCGCTAAGAAAGAGAAAAACGGACAGTAACCGAAAAAGCAAATCAGACTATGCGTTCTTCTTGCGGAACGGGAGAAAATAACTTGAAACGCCCGATTTCAGACAAGGAGTACCATTATAAATAAGAACAAAGCAACCACACCTAAGGCAGATATACTGTCTTACTACTACGAACAAGAGAACGGCGCATTTGTAAGAAGCCGTGAAAAAGTTATCGGGAACACGGTCTATACCGTTATATCCCGTGAAAAGTCAAACGCCGACGCTACGGCGTTCGACATTACAAAAAGACCAATAGAACGTATCGTCAAGGATATGTCGAGATTCGGCAGGGATCATATTCTTGTAGATTACTACACGAAATATTATCTTGCCGAAGCCGACGTGCGGTTTATAGCAATCTACGACCAAGTGGACAGCGAAACCAACCCCGACGACGATATTACACCGTTCAAAAACATACTCAACGAAATGTACGCCAAAGATTGCAGTAAGAAAATCAAAGCCGTATTTAAGGCAAAAGGTAATTCGGGCAAGCATTTGGGAACATTCCCGCCCTTCGGTTACGTTAAATCTGCGGAAGATAAGAATCAATGGATAATCGACTATGAAGCCGCCGAAATAGTAAAAGTAGCATTCAAGTTGTGCATACAGGGATACGGTCCGACACAGATAGCGCGTATATTCACGGAAAAGGGTTACGATACGCCTATTATCTATAATCGGAAACACGGCTTGCCGACAACTCACACGGTACGTTTCGGACAGGAAATCTGGTCGCCTAAATCTATTGTGGGTATGCTGTCGCGGATAGAATACACGGGCTGTACGGCAAATTTTAAGACCTATAAAAAGTCGTACAAGTCGAAAAAACGCATAGACCAGCCGAGAACTGATTGGGTCATCTTCGAGAATACGCAGGAAGCAATTATAGGCAAGCAGACTTTCGATACCGTTCAGAAGATACGCGAGAACAAACGTCGTCCTACCGATATGGGCGAAATGAGTCCGCTGTCGGGAATGCTGTACTGCGCGGACTGCGGAAAGAAAATGTATCTTTGCCGGTGTACCACTATGAAGCAAGCGGAATATTTCAACTGTTCGTCATATAGGAAGAACTTGAAGCGGACCTGCACTTCGCACCAAATTACGGTTAAAGCGATAACGGCAATCATACAGGACGATTTGAAGCGTACAATTCACTTTGCCAAGAACCACAACGAAGAATTTTTACAGACCTTACGCAAGGACGCCGAAGCGAAAACGAAAAAGGAACTCAAAGAGAACCTACGCGAAATAGAAACTTCGGAAGAACGCATTGACAAGCTCGACAAGATTATAGAGAGCTTATACGAAGATAAGGTTACGGGTAAAATCTCGGAAGAACGGTATTTGAAAATGAGCGATACATACGAAGCCGAGCAAGCCACGCTGAAAGAGCGGGTTAAGACTTTGAAAGCTGAAATAGAGAAAGCCAAAGCGCAAGACGATAAAATTCTCGACTTTATGCTACTCATCTACAAGTACAGCAATTTTGAAGAGCTCACGCCCGAAATTCTGCGTTCGTTCATTGACAAGGTAATCGTCCACGAGAAAACGCAAGTAAACGGGCATTACAGACAGACCGTTGAAATTATCTATAACTTCGTGGGTGCAATCGTCCCGACGTTCTTCGACGATGACGAAACCTACAACTGACACAAGCAACTAAACCAAGACAAGAGAAAAGGCGTGGCTTCACGCCACGCCTAATTCTCGTTCGCCTACGGCTTACCTAATATTCCCTATGGGAATTACGGTAAGGGGAACGGTTTTTTAAGTTTTCCGTCGTATTTAAGCGGAAACTTCGGGAAGTTCCACTTTGCCGATATTGTAATACACGCGGAAGCCAAGATAAGTTTTATCTGCGTAACAGTACCATCCTTCTTGCAGCACGTCGTTGTTGATAACTACGGTTGAGGAATCGACCGTTCCGAAGTTTTCGCCGTTCCATTCGTCGCTGTAAGCGTAATGGAACGCGTCGCGGTGATCCGCCGCAAACAGAATTTCCGCCAACGCTTTTTCTTTGGTAAAATCGGATACCCGCTTTTCCCAAACGCCGCTTTCCGACTGAACGTATTCGTACCAAACCTCTTCCACGCATTCGTAATACGTTCCTTCCTCGCCGTGGTCGTCGCCCACAAACGCTTTGTTCCCTTCGAAAATCAGTTTATATCCGCCTTCCATTGCGCTGTCGTCCAATGTGCGAACTTCGATCTCGCATTCGTCGAAATTTGCGATATGGAACATCTTTTTCCAATCTTCTTCCGAATAATCGGGTTGGGGCGAGGGCTTCACACCTTCAACGTTTTCGCCCGGCTTTTCATCGGGTTTTGTGTCGGGCTTGCTCCCCTCGCTTTCGCCCGTATTTCCGGAAGAGCCTACTTCGGGAAGCGTAACGTTTGTCGTGCCGACGGAAGAAACTTGATACGTAACCGACCCTTCGCTAAACAGCATTTCCACAGACTTCATATTTCCGTTTACCACGATAACGGATACGGTATCCATTTGCACAGGCATAATGTCTAACGTAATATTTTCCGCAACCCATTTTCCGTCGGTATAAGCGAACGCATCGAACCGATCGTAAAGTATGCCGATCGACTGAGACAGTACCGAGTCGATCGTAACCGAATCATTTGCTTCCGATTTGCTCCACACCATTTGCGTAGAATCTTTATCTTCGCCTTCTTGGGAAACCAGTTGATATTTGTAATACTTGCCGTTTTCAATTTGGTAATATTCTACCGAGGTTTGCCCGTTCATTTGCATGGTAAGCTGCATGCGGTTTCCTGCGATCGAACAGGTTTGCGTAATCGTTCCCATTAAGCCCATATCTATTACGGATTTTACGGTAGAATTGTAATAACGCGAAACGTCGAACGCGCGGTTCCAGCTATCCTTCGTAAGATCTTTATCGCACGGCAGTTCTTCCTCTTCGCCGTTGATACTGGCCTGCGGAAGAACTACTTCCGTATTGCCGTAATCGTACAGCAAATATGTTATTTTAGCTTGATACTCTTCCCCCGAATATTCTTGCGTCAATGCGGCAAGTTTTCCGCCCGCAATCTTTATGGAACACTTGCCTTCGTCAAATGTAAAACACGTATATGCGCTTTCCGCTTCGTTGTATGTAAACATAGAATATGCGCTGCCGATTTCATAAAAATCGCCGAAAAACTCGTCCGGTTCGCACTGCGAAACATCCGATAACGTTTTTACCCAAGCGGAAGCATCTGTTTCCGATTTTTCGTAAAGCCAATATTTATCGCCCGATTTTTCTTCGTATGCTTCTTCCGTCTGCTCGACTCCGTCTTCTAAAACCCAATTATTTACATACCGCTTATCGCCCGTTGTTCGGAAATAGGTTTTATAAAAAGGTTCCTGTTCGGTAGAAACGTAAAGCGAAACGTTACGAAAGGTCGATCGCGCAAACGCCGCTTCCCATTGCTCTTTCGTCACTTTTTCCGACTTGATGGTATCGGGATCGGTATCCCCGTCGATCGTGCCCCCTTGCGTTCCGCCGCCCGTGATTGCTTGGGGAAGAACCACTTCCGTATTACCGTAATCGTACAGCAAATATGTTATTTTAGCTTGATACTCTTCCCCCGAATATT
>CAJUGP010000076.1 GCA_910586365.1 uncultured Christensenella sp.
GGAAGCTATAGGGATCGAACCTATGACCCTCTGCTTGTAAGGCAGATGCTCTCCCGGCTGAGCTAAGCTTCCGAACTTGCTTGAATAATATACCATATCTTACGGAAGAGGTCAAGCGTTTTTTTCTTCTTTCTACAATTTTTCCGAAAAAATTTTTATCGGAATATATTTTTTCCCAAAACTCTTGAACCGCGCGGTCAACTGTGCTATAATATTATATACAATTTTGTGGGAGAATGTGATGAACTGTAAAAAATGCAACACGGAAAACGCAGAAAACGCCGTTTTCTGCAAAGAATGCGGCTGCCGTCTCGACAGCGAGCCGCTCTGCCCCGCCTGCGGCGAAAAATACGAGGAGGGCGCGAAATTCTGTTCGCAATGCGGCGCGCCTCTTACCCCCGCCGCGAACGCGAAAATCAACGCTGCCTTTCCCGTCGCGCGGCAAAGAAAATCGGCTTGGGAAAAGGTAAAATACGCCTTCGACCTCAGCGGCGGGCTTTGCGCGATCCTCGCGGTATTTTTCGCTTTGCTCTTTACCTTTTTGATTGGGTTTACCGCTTTTATCGAAGTTACGCCCGGCATCGAAAAAACGTTAAGCTCGAACATGCTTTGGCGCTTGTTCGGATCGGCTTATCAAGACGTGAAAGCCCTTTTAGACGGTATGGAAAAATATTCCGCATACATGTCTTTATCGATGTACCTACCAGTCATATGCGGCACCGTCATTTCCGCGGCAACCCTCGTTTCGACCGTGTCGCTCGCCGTGGTCGCTTCCGTGAAATACGCGGCGCATTTCAAAAAGCCCGATAACGGTTACGGAAAATTTGCCGCCGCCACCGTGTTCTGTTACCTCATCGGCTGTTTGCTGCTCTATTGCGTGCAATCGGTTTCGCTCAGCTATGAAAATCCCATTTCAATCAAATTCAGCGGCGCAACCGTTGCGGGAATCGTGCTTTCCTGCACGTTCTTAGGCTTGTATTTCGCGTGCAAGGTCGTAACGCTCGGCAAACGTCTTGTAAAAAAGCAAACGATCGTCCAACTCGTCTGTACGCTCGCCGCCGTTACGGTTACGGCTATCGCCGTTGTGTTTACGGCGAAATACGCGTATGATTTCACGTTGGTCACGAAGGTTTCTTATGATACCGTAAAATATACGTTCGGCTTGAATTTTTCGACGCTGAACGTCATGCTTGCAAGTATTTACGACAACACCGCATTTACGGCGGGCATGACGGGCGCGTACGTCGTAAACGTTTTATCGCAATTCGCGCAATTCGCCGTGCTCCTTCTCGGCGCGATCGTACTGATCAAACGGATCGGAAATTTCGGAGACCGCCCCCAATCGTGTTTGGGCATTTCGATCGCCTTTACGGCGGTCACGGTGTTATATTTGATCTTAACCTGCGTCGGCATGAAGCTGACAACCGACTATTTAGACGCATTCTATGCGCAAAATGCGCCGTCCGAGGACGTTGAAGTGGCATATAAGCTCGCGCTGACGGCAAGCTCGATCGTTGCGATCATCATGTCGGTTTTGAATTTGGCTTCTTCGATCGTCAATAAAGTCTTGACGGCGCTTCCGCAAAGCAGCCAAGGCTACGCCTCTGCCGTGACGCCCGACGGACAAACGGGTTACCGCT
This sequence comes from uncultured Christensenella sp., assembly GCA_910586365.1. Lineage (GTDB taxonomy): Bacteria > Bacillota > Clostridia > Christensenellales > Borkfalkiaceae > Gallimonas. Next base: position 1,641 of record CAJUGP010000076.1, read on the forward strand.
ATACGGACATCACGCTTCCGTCTTCGCCCGACGACGAAGGACAAAACGAATCATAACGAATTGTGCACTATAAAAAACAGGCGCCCCATTTAGGGACGCCTGTTTTTTCTTTGTTTTAATAAACGCTGACTTGCTTCTTATCTCTGCCGAGACGCTCGTATTTCACCACGCCGTCTTTGAGCGCGAAGAGCGTATCGTCTCCGCCGATGCCGACGTTGCTGCCCGGATGGATTTTCGTACCGCGCTGACGGACGAGAATGCTTCCCGCAAGCACGGTTTGTCCGTCCTGACGCTTTACGCCGAGGCGTTTCGCGTTGGAGTCACGACCGTTATGCGAGGAACCGGTACCCTTTTTATGAGCGAATAATCCGATAAAAATCATATTCCTTATCTCCTTAAATGAATTTGGCTGCCGCCCGCTTTGTTAAAGCGAGATCTTTGCGATCTTAACAGCCGTGAACGGTTGGCGGTGACCCTGCTTTTTCCGCTCGTTCTTCTTCGCTTTGTACTTGAAAACAATGATTTTCTTGTACTTATCCTGCTTTTCGACGGTAGCGGTGACCTTTGCGTTTGCAACGTCCGCGCCGACCTTGATCGCGTCCCCGTCCGATACCATAACGACGTTGAACGAAACTTCCGCGCCCACTTCGGCGTTGAGCTTCTCCACTTTTACGACGTCGCCTTCGGATACGCGGTACTGCTTTCCGCCGTTCTCGATGATTGCGTACATAAATGCTTACCTCCTCTTTCGGTCTCGCAAGCGGCTTAGGCGGTTTCTCTTGCAAAATCTTGCAGAAAAACACTTTTCTTTGTGCCCGTTCTTCGCGGCTTGAAATTAAATTTACCACAGCGCGGATAAAAAGTCAAGTAGTTTTGCCGCGGTTTGCATACATTTTCCCGAAAAATATCATAATAACGTTAAAGGAGTTTCTTATGAAATTGAAAAAAAGTGAAGAAGTGCTTGCGGAAATTCACCGTAACTGTCAGTTGGCGTTGCAATCGATCTCGGATATTCTGCCCGAAACGGAAGATAACGACGTGCGGGAAACGCTAATCAAGCAGCACGACGAATATGAAAAACTCGGCTCGAAAGCGGCGTTGCTTGCGCGCGAAAAGAATATCGAGCTGAAAAACCCCGGTCCCATTAAAAAAGCGATGATGTGGTCGAGCATCAAAATGAACACGATGACCGATAATTCCCGCGCGCACATTGCGGAGATGATGACGCAGGGCACGGTTATGGGTATTACGGCGTTGAAATCCTCGCTCTCCGACATGAGCGACGAAGAAGCGGACGAAGAGATCAAAGCGCTCGCACAAGAGCTTTTGAACACCGAAGAAGGCTTTGAAAAGACCTGGAAAAATTTGATCGCGTAAACGGCGTTTTTTTAGAATAACTCTTGGTGTATATACCAAGAGTTATTCTATTTTACCAATCCAAAAGATTACTCGTTTTTACTTTCTAATATTCCCATAATATATGTATTCGTTGTCTTGTTTCAATTCTGCCTCCAAACGTTCATAAAATATCCGTTGCCCGTCAGAATGAAACATTCTGTGCCAAACTTTGTATTTGTTGTAATATTCGTCAAAAAATCGAATTTCAGCTTGTCCGTTAGCTTTCGCTTTTCATTTTTCAAAATGTTTCCAAACAACGCCTACGCAAGCGAATTCGTCAAAGACTAAAATGGACTGATCCCCCGCGCAGAGATGTAAATCCTTTGGTAAAGATTTGGGACTAAGTCCTACTTTTAATGTGAATTTGTAAACCATTTTAATTTTCCTCCATAATATCCATTTTTTGTTCTTTTTGATTTTCTGTTAATTCCGAGAGCATCGTTTTTATCTGCCTTGTTTCCGTTTCTTTCAAAACATTGCTATATGTACTTAATATTTCATTCAAAGCAATTTCCGTCATGCCCTCATCAATTATCTTTTTTGCGGCAGACAACCGTTCTTCCCGTTCGGCGGAGCCATAATTTTCAACGACGTTTACGTCGCGCAAAGGTAGCAATGATATTTGCTTGTAATATTTGACAAAAAATCGTATTCCGCACTGCTCGATTAAATTTTTACATTCTGTTCTTTTTTTCTTATTTTCTTCCAATTTTCTTTTTATTTCCTTTGTCTTAAGTCTCAGTTGCACCGTTTGCGGAGGGTTTGTTTCCCATTCTTTTCGCATCAGTTTACAGTTTTTTATGCCGATACCTATCGCAATATAAATAAAAATAAAGCTTAACAACGTATATCCGAAATACTCGCTGACCGCATTAAAAAAATTCGAGTTTCGATAATTCACCCATCCCCACATAAGCGCGAAAATAAACTGCAACAATATCGGGGCTAAACATTGGAACACGGATAAGGCAAATGGAAATTGCTCCGTGACTTCCTCACTTTGTTTATCCCAACTCGGCATACGCTTGATTTCAACATCTGTAAGCATACTTGGTCGTTTTATTTGCTCTTTCCGAAACTCTCTGCGAAATATAATAGGCATATTTATAATTGAACAATAAAACAAAATCTTAATCCAATCAAAGTTCCAATCATTTTTCGGAATAGTCACCATTATAATAAATATATTAAAAATGAAAGACAAAACACATATAAAGGCGATTATTGACGCAACGCCATACCAAAAGCGAATTCGTCGCTTGTTTTCATATATTCTTTCGTCATCGTATTCCAAAAATGTAATACCGCTTAACACAATCTCTTTCATAAATACCCCGATAAATAAAAAGTGCGCCAATCGAAATTGACGCACAAAAACGCAAATTCCGATTGTCGCTAAACTAACCTAATACGAATGGGATAAACACATTACGTTAAAGATTTGGAATTCGCATTTTATCAAATTCACACTTTAACATAACGAAAAAAAGATATTTCCTAAAAATAAAAAATACCCCAACGATACATATTAAGTTAGTTTAGCATAATTAGTATAGCACATTGTAAAATAAAAATCAAGGTTTTCGTAAAAATTTCTATTATTCTCATTCAGGCACAAAGAAACTTTCATTAAAAAAGATCGGAAGAGCGTCGTGTAGGGAAAGAGTGTTAAGATTAGTGTAG
>CAJUGP010000077.1 GCA_910586365.1 uncultured Christensenella sp.
CGCCTCTTACTTTCTCGAAATGATTTACTTGCTATGCAGTTGTCAATCTTCGGATTTCCTTCGAAAGAAGGGCTTTTTCAACAGAAAAAGCAAGCTGCCTCATAGACAGCTTATACATATTATCACTTATCAATATATTAGTCAAGCGTTTTTTTAAATATTTTTTGACTTTTTTTGCGGAAATTGAAAGAAGTTTTTCCTCTTCTATATCTTGCGCGGCGCTTACTTTTTCACCACAAGATATAGAAAAATTTTTAACATGCAATAATTTACATGGCAACGATTGACAAATTATTAAATATATTATATCATTGTGCAAACCAAAAGAAGGAGAAAAATATGAAAAATTACTTACGGGAGATAAAACGTATTATCTGCTTATTTTGCACAATTTGTTTAATCGTTTGCATTACCGCCTGTAACGGAACAGACCAAAACGGTGATAATAGTGGCGGTTTGGAAAATAAAAATCCGAACTGGAACAGCGACGATTTGGAATACAATATAAATATCCCAAACAAAATTGCATTGTATAGCGCCGAATCTGTATATCAAATAATAATAGAAACCGACTTTCGCTATAAAACAAACGATGACGCAGAGTTTAAAACCAAACAATTTAAAGGTACCGGCTCGGCTTTTGCAATTAACGAAGAAGGATATTTAATGACTTGCGCACATGTAATATGTATCGATAAAGAAGAATACAAAACTGTCGAATATGTTTCAAGAACAGTTACCGCAATCTCCTTCCTAAGCAAATATACATTTGAATGTGACGTAATCGCATATGATGAAGGTTATGATTTAGCCGTTTTAAAAATTAAAACAGACGCAATTAACGAAGACGCAAAACAATATTTGCAAAATAACTATTTGCCGTTTTTTAAATACAAGGGAAGCGATTCATTTTCTAATTATTCCAACAACAACTTGTGGTTTGGCGAATATTGTATGGCTATCGGCTATCCGAAAGGCAAATTCTTTTTAACGCAAGGAATTATTACCAACTCTCATACACGTTGGACGACCGACGGAAGCTACACAGGGGAAATTACAATAACTCACAGTGCAATTACAAACCCCGGAAATTCGGGAGGCGCGCTTGTAAATGCTTATTGCGCTATTATAGGGATAACAAGCGCAAGCCATAAAGAAGCTACAGGAATCGGATATGCCATTACCACTTATCTTGCTATGACTTTCCTTGACAGCCTATCAGACGGAACGTACCGCGCACAGACAAAAAAGTTCGGAACAAATGGAACGGAGATCGATTTTAATAAAAAAGAACAGGTCGCCTATTACCATGTTAACGAACGAGCATTTTATAAAGATAAAAGCAATTACATTAAAGAAGTATAATAAAAAAGCGACGGATGAAATACCGTCGCTTTTTTATTATACTTTAGCGGCAGCCGCCGCACGTTTTGCAGTTGCCCGAACACTTTTTTGCCTGTTTTCCCGTGGCGGAATACATGCAGCCCGACCAGCTGCGATCTGCCTTGGTTCCGCAAGCAGGACAGGGAACGGCGTCTTCGTGCGACTTTACCAGCTCTTCGAATTCCTTCCCGCACGCGGGGCATTTGTATTGCAGAATCGCCATTGCTTCCTCCGTTAATGTCCGCCGCCCCGCCGCTTACGCTTGATCGGCTTTGGCGTTTTAATGCGAATGGAATTGGTCGCCCGCATGATAAAGTACGAAACAACCGCCGTTACCGCAACGCAGATTCCGATGATGATCCAAAAGCCGCCCGTTGTAGAGGTAAACGGCACCTTAACGTTCATGCCCCACAAACTTGCAATCAGCGTGGGAATGCTTACGATAAAGGTAATAACCGTCAACAATTTCATAACGATGTTTACGTTATTGGAGATGATAGAGGCGTACGCATCCATCGTGCCCGATAAAATGTCGCGGTAGATATTACACATTTCCGTTGCCTGACGCGTTTCGATCACCACGTCGTCGAACAAATCTTTATACGCTTCGTTTTTGCCGATAACGGGCATGCGCTCCATTTTATTGTAAACGTTTAAATTCGCGCTGAGCGAAGTGGAAAAATAGACGAGTGAATTTTCCAGCCCCAAAAGCTGGATCAACTCTTTATTCTTCATGGAACGGTGCAATTCCGCCTGCACGCGCAGCGATTTTTTATCGATCTGGCGCAGGCTGGAAAGAAACTTTTTCGCGTTCCCCATCATAAAGTTTAAAATGAAAAAGACGGGATCTGCCGTTCCAACGCCCACGCGGTTGGAAACGAAATCGCCTAAAACGGGATTGCCGTGCAAAGATACGGTAACCACGCATTTTTTATTGTAGATAAGCGCCATGGGAATGGTTTCGTACATATCCCCGTCGTCCGCATCCATCATAATGGGCGTATCGAGCAGGCACATAAAATTCCCCTCGTCCCATTCGACGCGCGCCGTTTCCTCTTCGTCGAGCGCGGCTTTGAGCATTTCTTCCGAAATACCCGTAAATCCGCCGACGTCTTCCACCTCGTCGTCGGTGGGGTTGATCAGATCGACCCAGCAACCCTCTTCGAATTGCAAGATCTGCGTCATGCGCTTGGTTTCGTCCGATTTGAAAAATTTAATCATAAGCATTTCCGCCTTTTTTCCGTGTTCCCGATTTTCGGGCAACAAAAAACGCACAGGAAAATTCACTGTGCGTCGGAAATGCTCTTTTCGCGGTTTACGCGTTAAAAGTTACATTCTGCGGATAGACAGCACAGGGATTGTTCCGTTGTTACAACACATCGGTTGTTTGGGGCCGCGTCCATTTTGCACTCCTGAAAAATTTGGTATTCCTATTATAACCGCTCGGCGCGCGTTTGGCAACTGTTTTTTCCTTATTTTTTCGCTTTTTAAATGACGCATTTTCCGTTTAAAAAGGAATCGAAAAAGCCTTCTACGTCTGCGCCCATTTTATGAAAGCATGCGATCAGGTCTTGCGGTTCCGCCTCGCGGAAGCGATACTTTTCCGAATACTCTTTCAGTCCGCCGTAAAACTTACGGTCCCCCACGCAGGCGCGCAGGCGGTCGAACAGGATCACCCCTTTATGATACGCAATATTTCCGTATTCATACTCGCCGGAAAAGGCGGAAAGCGGGCGGTTCATGGTCGTATCCCCTTCGCCGTGCAGCTGCGACCAAACGGAAAAGAAAGCGCGGTAAGAAGATTCCGCCTGCGCAACGAGATCGTCTCGGCGGTAGCCGTAAGAAGGATACGCTTCTAAAAAGAGCGCGGCGGAATAGTCGGCAAGCCCTTCGTCCTGCCAGGCATGCTCGAACTGATTGCTGCCCACCATGGCATACCACCACTGGTGCGCCGTTTCGTGCGCGACGACGCGCGGCACTTCCTCTTCGCGCAAATCGCAGGCGATCATAGAAAGGGCGGGGTATTCCATCCCCCCCGCGCACAGATCCGTCTGCACAAGGGCGTAGCTGGAATAAGCGTATTTGCCGAACGTGCGCCCGTAAAAAGCAATGCTTTCGGTTGCGGCGCGCAAGCCCGCTTCGGGAACTTGATCGCCCAAATAATAATATTCGATTTGAATGTTGCCCGCCGCACCCGTTGCGACGTTGAAATTTTCGCCGAGTACGAACGCGCAGTCCCGCGCGTTTTCCGACATTACATGATATGTATTTTTTTCGTTTTCCGTAACCTTTTCCCCTTCGCCGCCGTAAACGACCGTATACGATTGGGGAACGGTAAGCGTTACGTCGTAATCGGCGCAATCGGTAACGAACGGATCGCCGTTGGAAGAATACACGTATTCCGAAAATCCGTTTTCTCCGTACGCGCACAATACGGGATAAAAGTTTGCAAGGTTTACGGCGTGTTCGCCCACCCCCAAACGGTGATTGACTTCGGCAAGCGTTGTTGTAAACGACATGTGCAGCTGTACGCGTTCTTCGGGATATACGGGAGCAGACAGCGCAACGGATAATATATTTTCATCCTCGCCCGTAACCTCGTACGACGCGCCGCCCTCTACCGAAGCGATTTCGATTTCGCCGTAACTTTTCCCTTTATAATACGCCGACGTTTCGTATAAAGAAGAGATTGGGCGGTACTTCGCCCCTTCCCGATAAGCGTTGGGATACAGTTCGAACTTTAAGGCGTCGAGCACGTTTTCCGTATCGTTATAATAGGTAAAGCTCATGCGGGCGGAAAGTTTTCGCTCTTCGGGGAAATATTCCGCCGTGATGGTGTATTCGCTGTTTTCCCCTTTTTCCGCACAGGAAGCAAGGGCGGGCAGTCCGCCCGTAAGCAATGCGGCGGCTACGCCGCAGACAATTATTTTACGCATAAAAAAATAACCTCCCCGATATGTTCGGACAGGTTATTGTATGAGTTTTTTTT
>CAJUGP010000078.1 GCA_910586365.1 uncultured Christensenella sp.
TTAAAACATAACTAACTGACTAAATTTACGTCGTATTTTACGGCGAGGAATATATATTTTGCACATTGAAAAATGAATAATACTATTGAGTTTTTAGATATGTTATGTTATAATTAACGTAGGAGGTTTTTATGGAAATTAAGATTTTAGTTGATAAAACTGATTTTAGACAATTTTTACATAATATAAAATTAGTAGCCAAAAATGGAATTGAAATAAAAAGTCAATGCAAAAAAATAAAAGGTAAAAGCAATTATTTATTAATTTTTACTTGTAATGGAAAGAGAATCTCTTGTGCAAAAGCATTATCGGAAATGCGAATTTCCGCTGAAAATGTATTCAATGAAAATGGGATTAAGTATAGGGTTATAAACGATGAGTCATTGGTCTTTTTGGCATCGTGTTTATACCCTCTCGCATGTGAATTTGAATCTAAACTTAGATCTTTTACATATATGGTAATTTTTGATATTGATGATCAAGCTAATTCGTTAGCTGTAGAGAGATTTAAAAAGACTTTAGCTCAAAAGGATAATGATAAAGATATTGAATTTTTGCCCCAAGATGATTTTTTAACAAAATCAGATTTGGGTCATGTGTTAGATTTTTTGTTTGACAATAACGATTTTATAAAAGAAGTAAAAAATATACTAAGCCCTAAGGATAACTCCTATGATAGAAGAATGAGTAAAGAAGATTTGATAAATAAGATAGAAAATTTGAAGGAGACCTCTTTATGGGAAACTTTATTTAAGCCTTTGTTTCCTAATAGCGTAATACCTAAATTATATAATGAAATCCATGATTACAGAAATAGAATAATGCACATTCGGGAAATAGACCACACCAATTACGATCACATAAGATTTGTTTATAAAAAAGCCTTAAAAGATTTAGATAAAAATATGACTACCGGATTAGTTGCTGATGAATCAAAGAGTAATATTAGCTTATTAGCAAATAGTTTTGTGAATTATATAATTATTAGAAAAGAATTAATTGATGTCTCAAATACACTGAGAACGTTATTCGCAAGTCCAGCGGCGAGGGAATTTTTGGGAGATTTAAGCGAAAATGAAGGGTGCATGACAGGTTTATTAAAGACTATTTACCATTCAACGATGTCACATTATTCAAAATTGAGTATTAAGCAGAAGCTTGAAAACTTGCAAAGGAGTTTTGTTGATAGGGAAGAATATTCGGATTTAATGCGAGAATTACAATCTCTGAAAGAAAATTACTCTAATCATAATACTCATGTAGATGATAGTCAAAACAATGATGGTGATGCTTCTGGCGATGAATAAGTACGAATAATGATAATTCATAGTGTGCTAATAATTTTGCGTTAGCTCATTAATTTCGAGTATAAATACATAAGAGGTAGTAATGATGTTAAACTACTGTATTGACTTTCATGACATATTCCCGTTGCTGACATTTGAAAAAGGTGAGGAACAAAAGTGTAGGGATAATCTGCAAACGAGAGGTATTTATCTTTATAAGCAAGTATATTCCGCATTATGTAATTGGGATGTCAACGTTAAAGAGGTACCTTATAAGCGGTTTTCGAATCTAATTCGTTACGACAAAAGTGTAAGAGATAAACTTTATATTTATCTTGCGGCGGCAGAAGAGCATTTGCGTAATATCATTTTTGATGCTTTAGAAATTAATGCTGCTCCGAATGATACTATAAATGAATGTTTAGATATGGCCGCTTTAAGGCCAAGAACCGATGCGGACAAAGAAACAGAGTCTAAATTATATTATTACTCGTATGCCAAGAATTTTGATTTTGGCTTTATTGCCCAAATAATCAAAGAATTTAAATTAGCGCAACAATATGGTTTGAATTATTCGGATATAAAGAGTATACGTGTTTTGAGAAATAAGGTTATGCATCATAATATGTTGTTATTGTCTTGTTTTACAGAAAGAAGCGATATAGAAAGAGTTATTGCGGAAGTTGAATCAGGAATTGAGGCGCTATATAGAATTTTGCCGACGAAAGGATTGCGAGATGGATCTGTCAAAGATGGGGAAATCTCTGGTGGTTTAACACAGGCGATAAATAAAAGCAATTATCCGAATGGTGATATATCTAATAAACCATATGATAATGTAATTTGTTTACATAAATTTGCAAACGGAGGTTTTATACACTAATGGAATATTATAACGGACGGCGTATGCGAGGCTGAAATGGCTGTTACGCCCTCTATGCGAGAGCGTAAACTCACGAAAAGAGAACTGTTTGACGAACTGTATGACGAGTATTTAGACCTCCCGAAAAAAGAACGGGCATTAAAGATTATGGACGGACTGTTCCCGTACTTTGACAGCGTGGAACAACTAAAATGGTATGTCGATTTAGGTATGGAACGCAAATACCGCAATATCGTCGCTCGCCGTGTGCGTATGGTGCGAAAGGCAAACTTGGCGGACTTCAACTATTTTTGCACTTTTACCTACGACGATAAAAAGCATACGGAAGAAACCTTTAAGAAGAAACTCAAAAACAAACTGTCCTTGCTTGCATATAGGCAAGGCTGGCGGTATATGGGCGTATGGGAACGCTCGCCCGAAAAGAAAAGGTTGCACTTTCACGGGCTTTTCAACGTACCCGATAACGCTATGGTGGGCGAACTTGTGGAAAAGACCGATTTCAGTACGGTAACGCACACCATGCAGACGATAAACCTCAATACCTATTTCGAGGAACGCTTTGGGCGTAACGACTTTAAGGAATTAGACAAAAGGCTTTTAGGCGAATCGCTGGCGTATCTTATGAAGTACATAGAAAAGACCGGCGAAAGAATTGTGTACAGCAAAGGTATGTATCAATACTTTATCTCGGACATTATGGACGAGGACATAGTATCGACTATCGGGCAAGAGGATAAAAAACTGCTTTTATTCGACGATTTCAACTGTTGGGACGAAGGCGTGCTTATGGGTAAAGTAAGCCCCGAAGTCATAGCGAAAATGCGGAAATGCAACTGAAAACGCGGCGGCGTAAAGAAATGCGGGGATCGCGGAAAGCCTGCGCGCGACCCCGTATTTTAGCCGCCGCTTTTGTTGCTGCAATCTCCGTTGCGTTGTGTTGGGTTGTGCAGGGCGTGTGCTTGTCTGGCGGCGCGCAGCGACGCCCTCGTATCAAGACAAGCACACGCCCTGCTGTCAGTTAGCATATAAATCTATGATTAAGAATACCATTTACTTTGATTTTTTCTTCAAATGTGTTATAATATATTTGCTCATATAGAGTGATAAACAGTAATTTAGCGGAGAAAATTATGAATAGATGTCCGTGGTGTCTTATAAACGAACTTGAAACAAAATATCATGATGATGAATGGGGTGTTCCCGTTTATGACGACGTAAAGCAATTTGAATACTTAATGTTAGAAGCGATGCAATGCGGGTTGAGCTGGGATACTGTACTGAAAAAGCGTGAAATTTTCCGTTCTTGTTTTGACGGTTTTAATTATGAAAAAATTGCTACCTATACCGCCAAGGACATAGAACGAATTATGAACACGGCGGGCGTTATACGCTCACAAAGAAAAATAGAGGCGGTTATAAATAATGCTCGCATATTTCAAAAAATAAGAAACGAGTTCGGTTCCTTTTCACAGTATATTTGGAGTTGGTCGGGTGGTAAGGCGTTACTATATCGCGGACACGAATTAGGAAATCTTCCTGCGTCAAATGAGCTATCCGATAAAATTTCAGCGGATTTAAAAAAGCGCGGAATGAAATTTCTCGGTTCTGTAACAGTTTACGCACACTTACAAGCAAGTGGAATAATTAACGACCATATAAAAGATTGCTATTGTTATAAGCGATTGCTTGAACAATATCCTACACTATACATAGAAAGTTAAATTTCAATTTA
>CAJUGP010000079.1 GCA_910586365.1 uncultured Christensenella sp.
ATAGCGCAGTTGGTAGCGCGTTTGAATGGCATTCAAAAGGTCAGGGGTTCGACTCCCCTTGGGTCCACCATTACGGGGGTATACGCACACCCCTCTGAATTAGAAACCGAATTGTCGGTTTCTTTTTCTTTTGCGCCGTTTTCGCCCGTGTCGCCGTTGCCGTCGGGGTAATCGGGGAAAATCAAGTTCAAAAGCAGTTCGTTTTGCTGTTCGCCTTTTAAGTTGAAAATGACTTTCATTTTATCGTCGTAAAGCAATACCCGATAAATAAACGTGTCGATTAGGTCTTTGCGGTTTTTCGTCTTGGAATAGTCCAACGTGCGGAAATGCTGTAACCACTTGCGAATATCGGCATAAGAATAATTGATTTGTAACGCCTTTTCGCTTTCTATGGTGTCGTTCAGTTCCTTGTTTTCGCTCTCTAACTTTTCGATTTGCGCTAAAATCGTGTCCGCGATTTTGCCGAGCATAAGGGCTTGCATAAGGTTGTTTATCGCCTTTTGGTTGTCCGCAACCAAACTTTCAAGCCGCTTTATCTCGCAATCGTTACGCTCCGTTTGTATCAATAAATACGTTTCAGCCGCAACCATATCTATAAATTCGTCGGTCAAAATTCCGTGCGGGTTTTGCTCTGTGCCGTTGCCGACAATGGCGTAAACAATTTCGTCCTCAATAAACTGCTTGCGAATTGTCCGCTTGTCGCAAACGCCCTTTGTAACGCCTACGCACTTGTAATAATGGTGTATTTTCTTGCTTTTGCTCGTGGACGATATCCCCGTCATTTTGTGTCCGCACTTGCCGCAAATGAGTTTGTCCGACAACAAATATTCGACCTTTGCTTTGCCGCGAGAGGGCGCGGCGGCGTATTTCTCTAACACCTTTTGTACGTCTGCAAAAAGCCCGTCGTCAATCAGTTGCGGTATTCCGCCGTCGATTTCCTCGCCGTGAAAAATGTATTTGCCCAAATACCGACGATTTGAAAATATACTGTGAAAACTGTTCTTGTTCCACTTGCCGCCGCGCGACGTGGGTATTCCGCGCTCGTTCATATAACGGGCGATTTCGGCGTAATTGTAGCCGCTTGCAAGCATTTCAAACATTTGCTTGACTATGGGCGCGGTTTCCTCGTTGATAATAAAACGCTTTTCCTCGTCCACCTTGTAGCCGAGCGGAATACCGCCGCCGAAAAACTTGCATTTCGACGCCGTTATAGCGATACCGCGTTTTACTTTCTGCGAAAGTTCCGCGCTATAAGACTTTCATTATGGACACAATTAAATTAGGGGTAAATGGCAAGAAAAAAGCGTATGAATTGGTTAAACTCATACGCTTTTACTTTATTATCGAAATTTATAGCGCAATACCGAGGCTATATCTACTTTGTAGACGATATCAATGGTGCGTTCTTTTCCCATGATTTTCGGTAAGCCGCCTACTACCACGCGGTCTAAAAGCTCATAGCACATTTCCCTTGTCAGTTCGGGTGCGTTCAGATACTTCTTGATGTCCCGAATAAAATCGTCCGCGCTCTGCTGTTTGTTTTCCGTTTCGGTCAACTTCGTTTCAAGTGTTTCGATTTCTGCCGTAAGCATTTTTTGTTCATCCGAATACTTTTGAATAAAGGTAAGACAAAGCTCCTCGGGCATTTTGCCTTTCACTCTGTCCTCATAGGCGACCTGCATCAATCGGCTTAATTCCTCAATACGACGTTTCTTCGCCTGCAATTCCTTCTTCGCGGTCTTAACCGCTTTATCCGCAAGCTCAGCGTTGTGCTGTATGAAATCCTTTTTTATCGCGTCTTCGTCAAGCACAATTCGTTGCGCCATTGTCCGAATGTCGTCCAAGTCGTCCAAAATGATTTCTTCTATGTCATGCGCCATGATGTGATGAGAGAAGCAGACCGCTTTGCCATACCGCATATGATCTCCGCAGTTAAATGAATAGGAACGTTTTGAACCGTGTACCGTAGTGTTCATCTTCATTTTACAACCGCAGTCCGAACATACGAGGAAACCGGACAAAGGATGCGTAAATCCAATCTTTGTTTTCCGTCCCTGCGCGAATGACTTCATTCTTTCCTGTACCTTATTCCAAAGCTCTTGCGAAATAATGGGTTCATGATTATTATAGGCTATTACCCATTCGCTTTTATCCTTTTTGTATCTTGTATGATTTTTATACGAAATGCAAGTGGACTTTAATTGAGGAAGATGTCCGATGTAGATTATATTCTTCAACATGATACTGACTGTGGTAGGGCACCATATTCCGCGCTCAATATTTTCTCTTTTGCTGAAACCGAGTTTATCGAACGCATATTGCCTTGGCGAAGGAATACCTTCCAAGGTAAGCGTTGCGGCGATATTCTTCGTGCTGATACCCGACGCGAACATTTCGAATATTCTCACCACGATTGGCGCGACTTCTTCGTCTATGAGCGGAGTGTATTTGTCATCGTTTGCTTTGACATAACCGTAAGCGACTTTTGCGCCGTTATATTTCCCTGCAAGCGCATTGGACTTTTTAACAGCTCTTAATTTCTTGCTTGTATTCGCCGCATGCCACTCATTAAAAACGTTCATGATAGGCATCATCTCCATGGCGTTGCTATCACGGTTGGAAGTGTCCACGTTGTCTTGTATAGCGATAAAGCGTATTCCGAATGCGGGGAACACATAATCGACGTATTGCCCGACCTCAATATAGTTTCTTCCGAAGCGCGAAAGGTCTTTCACGATTATGGTGTTAATAACGCCCGTCTTTGCGTCGTCTAAAAGCCGCTGTACTTCGGGACGGTCGAAGGTCGTGCCCGAAACGCCGTCGTCTATGTATTCGTCGTAGATTTGAAAGCCGTTATCCTCGGCATACTTCTGCAAAACGCGCCGTTGGTTCTCGATTGAAAGCGATTCGCCTTGGCGTTCGTCGTCTTTACTTAATCTGAAATACAAGCCTGCGATATAATTTTTCTGTTTCATGCTATCACCCCGCTTTTCTTTGATTCGCCTGTTTGACTGCAAGCCGTTCCATAGTCTTCTCGAAATCCTGCCCGCCACGGAAATATCTGCGGACGAAATAGGATTTACCGCCCACCTTACGCCTTTGACTGACCGACGGGGAAAAGAGATAGCAATTTTCCTCGTACTCTTCGATACTGCTGAAAGTATCACGCTGTTTAGTTGTTGTTTTCAATTCAATTACTCCTTTTCAATAAATTTTTTTGTTTGTCTTTCGGCAAGGACGAAACAAAACGAAAACGCATGGGCAAGCACATTCATTTTTTTATTTCTTGCTTTCCGTCAAGGGCAACGAAGTTGCTCCGTACTACCCTTGACGGAAAGTGCGTTTTCGTTTACGCTCCGCAGACGAAAGACAATTTACATGGCTCATTGACATTGTAAAACAAAACGCATATCTTTGCGGGGAACCAAAGGGGAACGAAAAGGTAACTGAAAGGGAACTAAAAGTGCGGAAACGGTGTAGTTATCGGCGGTATCGGGCGATAAAACGAGCGTCTGCCGCGCGGTATAAAAAAGGGCGACGCCCAAGCGGATTAGCGGGCTCGCCCTTTTCCGCGCGGCACTTCGTTTCGCCGTGCGCGGTTGATTTTATTCAGTTGTATTTGGTTGCGTGACGGGCGCTTGAACGCGGCGGCGAAGCCGCCGCGCTTGTTTAATTCAAGCGCCCGTCACAGTGCCAAAAGCATTTTTACGGTAGTTTTTTATAAAAGAAATTTTGTTCCGTTGTTCCTCCTTTTTGCGATTTTTTTTGAGTTGTTTTTTAGGCGTGAGCTTGTCCGCGGCGGCGCGAAGAGATCGGAAGAGCGTCGTGTAGGGAAAGAGTGTTA
>CAJUGP010000080.1:0-332 GCA_910586365.1 uncultured Christensenella sp.
AGTTCAGACGTGTGCTCTTCCGATCTCGGGCGGGAGGTGATAAGCCTTTGTCGGGAACACCATACGGAAATTCATTCAATCGGAAAAGTAGAGTTTATGCGCCGCTACCACTTAGAGGGCGGCGTAGAAGCGGATAAAACCATTTTGAAAATTTACGGATTAAGGAAATAGGATATGAAGAATTTCACCTTTCAAAAAAGTTATGCCGAAGCAATCGATGACGAGGAAAACGGATTGACGGAAACGGAAAAAGCAAGACTTTATCGGGCAATCATGAACTATGTATTCAATGGGGAATCTCCGGAATTAAAAGGCGTAAGCAAAATCATTTT
>CAJUGP010000080.1:342-3733 GCA_910586365.1 uncultured Christensenella sp.
ATTAAAGATGAAATTGACCGTGAAATATCCAAAAAAATTGAACAGATAGAGAATGGCAAAAAAGGTGGGAGACCTAAAAAACCCCCCTTTTTAAATGAAGAAACCCAAGAAAAAGGGGGGTTTTTAGAAACAAAAAGGGGGGTTTTAGAGATAGAAACCACTAAAAAAGGGGGGTTTTTGGAAAATAAAGAAAAAGAAGTCCCCCAAAAAGAAAAAGAAAGAAGCAAAGAAAAAGAATATAACCCCCAAGAAAAAACTATCCCCCCTGTATCCCCCCAAGGCGAAACGAAGGAGAACGAAACGGACGAAACGATAGAGGGATATTTGGCATTTATGCGTGACCACCCTCATATCGTCGAGGATTTGGATAATCCGTCGTATCTTTCTGGCGTGGACTTTTCTTTGCTTGCGCAAAAGATTTCGGAGAGTAGCCGTTATCTGCAAGGGAAGCAGTCATTGAAATGGCTGTTACGGCATTATCGGGAAATTATCGGGAACAGTTACAAAGATTTTTCACGTGATTCACCGTCGATGTTCGAAAAAGGAGAACTTCAACTTTGGCAGGAACTCGTTAAGGCGATAAACGCCGCGAAAGAAAATAAATTTTGCCAAGCCATAGAGGATTTTGCGCCGTTATATCGACGCTTAGATCAAAGCGCAAACGATGAGATGGGGAAAATTTACAGGGAACTTTCACCCGAAATTATAAACTATTTCGATCCTCAAAGTTTTTTAGACCTTTGTGCCATGGACGAAAAAGATTTGAAGTATGAGCGCGCTCGATTTTTAAGGGCGCTACCGGAAATCAGAAAAAAAACGGAGGGAAAAAATGTCGCTAATTAGAGCAGGGGAATGCGTAAAAACAAAAAAGACGATAGAAGATTACGAGCATAAAAAGAGAGAAGTTCTTGCTCGACCGTTGCTTCCTACTGAATATCGGTTCGGAAGCCAAGTCATATGCAGGCGCTGCGGAAACGAAAAGATATTCGACGATCGAAAACATTTTCTTTTTGTGAAATGTTCCTGCCGATGCGAAGCGGAAGATTGGGAGCGCGAAAAAAACGGATATTCTTATGCAAGACAAAGAAGAGTATCGGAAATCAGACCGGGGGATTGGAATCCCTTTGATAAAAATTAAGGAGAATTATCATGAACAAAGTATTTTTGATTGGAAACTTAACGAGAGATCCCGAACTTCGGGAAACGAACAACGGAACAAGCGTATGCGGTTTTTCTATTGCGGTAAACCGTCCTTATACCACCGCGGAAGGCGAACGTCAAACGGATTTTTTCAACTGTACAGCATGGAGAACTACGGCGGAAGCGATTGCTCGGTATTGCAAAAAAGGGAACAAAGTCGCCATCAACGGAAGTGTTCAGCTTCGGAACTATGAAGATAATGAGGGGATTAAACGAACGGCGGTAGACATTATCGTGCAAGACGTTGAATTTTTAACGCCGAAGAGCGCGGCAGGTTCGAACGACGATTTTTACGATGCGCCGAGCAGTGCTCCCGCGCGCGGAGCGAGCGCTTCCGCCAAGAAGAAACCTACTCTGCAATCGTTTGACGACGACGGGGATATTCCGTTCTAAAAAATTCATATCAAAAAGGAGAAAGAAGGCTATGACGAACAACACTTTTTTACAGTTAATGGACGATGAAAAAACTACGATGCTCTCGGTCGAACAACGGGAGTTCGTAGAGACGCATAAGCAGATTGTATCTTACGGGAATCTTGCCGGACGCTACTTTGTAGAACTCGCCAGGAAGCTCAAAACTATGCGTGACGGGAAAATGTACAAAGCGGCGGGGTTCGAAGACTTCGGGGCTTATGTAGAAGAGGCGGTCGGGTTAAAAACAAGACAAGCATATAATTACATAAAAGTTGCGGAGAAATATACGGACAAGTATCTCGAAGATCACGCCGATATTGGTATCACAAAGCTCACGCTTCTTGCGCAGGTTACGGAATCGGAACGCGAGGAAATAGAAGAGAAACTCAATCTCGGAGAATCCACGGCAAAAGATGTCGAAGAAGCGGTCAGAGAAGCAATCCGCGAACGCGACGAAAAGCAAAAACAGCTCGACCTTTTTGCTGAAGAGAACGAGAATCTCAAGGCAGAGCTTGCGGAACGAGAGAGTGGACGGGACAGTTTACAAAAGGCATACGAAGAGAAGAAAGCAGAGCTTGCGGAAGCGAAGAAGCAGGCGGACGATTTAAAGGCGAAAAAGTCTGATTTGGAAAAGAAGCTGAAAGAAACAAAGGAAGCGGCGAAAGAAATTAAGACCGTTCCGGACGAAGAATCCAAAAAGATTGCCGAAGAACAGAGGGTGCGGGCGGAGGAACTCGAAAAGAAGCTCCGCGAGACCAATGCACTGCTCACTGCCGCAAAAGAGCAAAAGAAAACGATCGCTTCGGACGAACTCTTGGTGTTTAAGGTAAAGTTCGAGGATCTGCAACGTCTCGGCGATGAGATCGGCAAATCACTCTCGGGCATGGATCAAGAAACTGCATCCAAATGCAAAAACGCACTTAACGCAGTGTTGAACAGCTGGAAGGAGGACATGGGCTTATGAAAAAGCACGAATATCTGATAATGCTCTTTCAGGACAATGAAACGGAATCGGACAAAAAGAAAAAGGAGCTGCATGAAGCGGTGCTTGAATGCACCGTAGAGGCGATGTCGCAGACGGCTGACGACATTGAAATCGATTCGACCATCGGACTCCCCGAACTGTTCGGAATCATTCTCGAAGCGGGCAAGAAAGCCCAAGCGCAATGTGTATCGCCTTTCCACGCGTCGGAGCTAATCGCGGAGAAACTCGGTTTGAAATACACGCGTCCGATCGATCGTATGCGTGCGACGTTCGGCCATTCGGTTACGGAAACGCCTAAAACGAGGCTCGAAGATTTCTTTTAAGAGAGATGCGGTCATGTGTATGTATGGAAGCTACTATGATGGCGGTAAACCGTCCAAAGAGTACAAAGAAATGATTAAGGCGGCGGAGATTCAGAATAAAACAGAACGGCAGAGGAGACGAATAGCAAAGAAGGTAGTTTTATCAATCGAAGGACTTCCGGGCGATTTGTCGGAGTGGGTCGATACCATTTTCGAGAAAGTAATGTTCTATAAAAAGATCAAGCGTGGCAAATATACAGCCCGTTGCGAAGCGTGCCAATCGACAGTAGAATTGAATCACGCCCGCAGTTCAAGAAGAATTCAATGCCCGTGCTGTGGATCTCAAGTAATTTTAAGAGACGCGTCAAAATTTCCGAGCAGTTATCATCAAAGGCAGTGTTTCGCAATTGTAGATAAGGTATTGGATGGTTGGACACAGAGAATTTTTGTGTGTTATAGAAGCACCTCTTTTAATTTGAGCGAAGTTTAT
>CAJUGP010000081.1 GCA_910586365.1 uncultured Christensenella sp.
CTGGAGTTCAGACGTGTGCTCTTCCGATCTGATATGGACGAGGGCAACCTCAACTACGGCAACCTCGGCATGGGGATCGACGGCGCGTTCTACGTTTCGGACGATGGAAAATTGTATCTTCTGCATACTTCCACGCCTGCGGGCTTGAAGTATAACGAGATAACCGACCCCGAGGACATCCGCGCCGAAACGCTCGGCGCGACGGGATCGCTCGGCGTTTCCAATCTGCGCCACTGGATCGAAGGACCGGGCATCTTCCGCCGCGGCGCGTTCAGCTATCTCACGTATACGGGCAACCACGTGATTTCCAAAGGGTATCGCGTCGGGTATTCGTATGCCGAAAATCTCAGCGGACTTTCTTCCTTCGTGCAGCCGACGGACAACGTGACGATCCTCGACACCGCCGACGAGCATTACGGGTTGGGGCATTCGAGCAACGTAAACGGACCCGATCTCGATTCCGTTTACACGGCGTACCATTCGCTCGTGGGCAGAGGACCCGCGCGGCGGTATAATCTCGACCGCTATTTCGCAAGCGGTTCGTATCTTACGGCGAACGGCGTCACGCACCGCCCCGTAGCCGTGCCGCAAAAACCGCAGGCGGAAGGCTATGCCGCGGCTTTGACCGAGCGCGGCGGTATGTACGTTTTGGGCGAAACGGACGAGTATTTTACGGCGGAATGCAACTTCGTTCCCGCAGAAGAACAGGAGCTTGTTTTCGGAAAGGATTATGCCGTGAAAACGGCGGGCGGCAAGCTCGTTCTGACGAAAGACGGCAAAACGGTAGCGGAAAAAGCCGTTCCCGTTCCCGAAGGCGCGCTTGCCTGTGTGCGCGTGGAGCACGGCGACGGCGTCGGCTACGTTTATTACAACGGCATGCGCGTGCTCTCGTATGCGGCGCAGGACGGCAAAGGCGCGCTCGGTTATAAAACCAAAGACGGCGTGGGTTATACGGCGTTTACGAACGACGTGTTCGGGACGTCCGACTTCGAGGCGTTCAAGAATTTCCCGACCAAATTTCCTGCCGTATCCTATCTCAAAGGCGAAATGCGCGGATTTTCGATCGCAAAGGCGCGGCGCACGCAGGGCGGCGTCCGCGTGGGCGAAAAGGAAAATACGGTGCGCATCGGCGATGCGTACGCGGTGTCGCTGGGCAAAAACGATTGGGTGAAATACGCCGTCGACGTGAAAGAGGGCGGCGGCATGTATTCGATCAATGCCGAAGTGAGCAAGGCGAGCGCGGGCGCGAAGCTGAAAATCACGATCGGGGAACGCGAGCTGATTGCAACCGTTCCCGCATTGCAGAGCGACGGACAAACGGCGCGCGTGCGGTTGGGCGATCTTGCGGCGGAAGGCGGCGTGCAGACGATGAAGGTCGAGGTGCTTTCCGGCAAAGCCGAGATCACGCTGTTCGAGGCGCACGAGCGCGAAGAGGGCGCGGTGAATTTGGCGGAATACAACGCGATGCACGGCAGCGTCCGTACGGAACAAGGCATCGTGCTCGACGGAACGCAGGACGACGCCGTGCTGCTGTGGAAGAATACGCGGGCAACCGATTTCGAGGCGAAAATCGAATTTTCTTCCCGGGCGCAAATCGGCGCGGATATCGGCGTTATGCTGCGCGCGTCGCACTATTCTTATTATTCGGCGCAGCCCAAACAGTCCTGGCGCGGATATTATCTGCAGCTCGGCAGCAGTTTGTTGTCGTTCAAGCGCTACGATTACGGTGATTTAGGCATGCTCGAAGCGGCGCGCACGCCGGGCAGCCTGTTCGACGGCGCGCGCCATACTCTCACAATATGCGCGAAGGGGCATACCTTTTCGGTTATGCTCGATACCGTCAAGCTGAACGTTTCGGACGGCTGCGCGTTCTTCGACGGGTATCTGGGAATTTATGCGAGTAAAGGGAGCGTTACGATCCATTCCCTCGATTATAAAACGATATAAACGGAGCGTATCATGAAACACGTAAAATGTTACAAAAAGGATTATCCCCGTCCGCAGTTGGTGCGGAACGAATGGAAAAATTTGAACGGAAACTGGGCGTTCGGGTTCGGAGAGGAAACGCAAGAGGGCGACGCGCTTGCGGGAAAGCTGCCGCGCACGATCAACGTGCCTTTTTCGTACGAAACGCAGCTGAGCGGTATCGGCGATAAGTCCATGCACAAAACCGTTTGGTATGCGGCGCGCATCGGTAAAAAGTCGAATAGGCGCACGCTGCTGCATTTCGAGGGCGCCGATTATCAAACGACGGTATACGTGAATGGCGTGCGCGTCGGTTCTCACTGCGGCGCATACACGCGTTTTACGTTCGATCTGACCGATTATCTGCATGCAGGCGAGAATGTTTTAACCGTGCGGTGCGACGACGACAACCACCCCGCCCGCGTGCGCGGAAAACAGCGTTGGCAAAGCGAGAGCTTCGGCTGCTGGTACGTGCAGACGACGGGTATCTGGAAAAGCGTGTGGCTCGAATACGTAAGCGATACCTATCTGACCGCGCTGAAAATCACGCCCGATCTTTCCGATTACTCCGTGCGGTTCGATGCGGAATTGAACGCGCCGTGCGAGGATGCGGAGATCTGCTTCGAGATTTCGTTCGAGGGAAAACGCGTGCAAACGGCGAAGATGATCGCGGGCGACGTCAGCAACAGCTTGTGCGTTGCGCTTGCGAGCGAAAAACTGACCTATCAGCACGAATTATGGTCGCCCGAGCATCCCGCGCTCTACGACGTAACCGTCACCGTCTTGAAAAACGGCGCGGTTTGCGACGAAGCGGGCAGTTATTTCGGCTTGCGCGAATATAAAACGGCGGGCGATAAAATTCTGCTCAACCAGCGTCCGTTTTACGCGCGGCTGCTGCTCGATCAGGGGTATTGGCAGGAAAGCGGTTTAACGCCGCCTTCCGAAGAGGCGCTTGCGCGCGATATCGAGCTTGCCAAACAAATGGGCTTTAACGGCGTGCGCAAACATCAAAAAACAGAGGACGAACGGTATTTATATTATGCCGACATTATGGGCTTTACGGTTTGGTGCGAGCTGACTTCCAACCATTGGTACAGCGATAGCGCCGCCGCGGCGATCACCGAAGAATGGCTTGCGATCGTACGGCAGTATTACAACCACCCGAGCGTCGTAACTTGGGTGATTTTCAACGAGAGTTGGGGCGTGCGAAATATCTATGCGAACGTATTGCAGAGTAATTTGGCGACGGGTCTTTATTATCTCACGAAGAGCATCGATCCCATGCGTCCCGTTATCTCGAACGACGGTTGGGAGCATGCGCAAAGCGATATCTTAACGCTGCACGATTACGAACAGAACGGCGATAAGCTGTTTGCGCGTTACGATACGTTGCAAAAGATCACAACGGGCAGTTCGCTCAACGATCAGCCTATGCCTTACGCTACGGGTTATACCTATCGCGGTCAGCCGATCATAATCAGCGAATTCGGCGGCACGGCGTACGTGCGCGACGAGGACGCCGGTTGGGGCTACGGCGTCGGCGTGAAAAACGACGAAGAGTTTTTATCCCGTTTCGGCGCGCTCGTCGGGGCGATCGATAAGCTCGGTCTCAGTGGATTCTGCTATACGCAGATCACCGACGTCGAACAGGAAGTAAACGGACTATTGAAAGCCGACCGTTCTTCCAAAGTTCCGCTCGAAGAAATCGCAAAACGAAACAAAC
>CAJUGP010000082.1:0-507 GCA_910586365.1 uncultured Christensenella sp.
TAGGGCAGGACTTTTCACGTTAGACAGCATCATAACGGCAGTCCATTCGGGGATAGTAATACCCGTAGTGAGCTGTCCTACCGAAATTGTTATAGTTTTAGCGTTGTTCTTTATTGCATCAACAACTTTATCGTAAGATTTCTTAATGGGTTCATCATTCTTATCGGTAAAGTTGCCCTCGTTATCGACCTTGCCGTCGCCCGCTGCAAGCACAACCTTATAATTTTTACCGAAAACGGGGTGAGCGTTTAATTTTCTCGCCAATGCTTTTGCACTGCTAACATACTTTAAAAGCCATAGAGTATGATTTAGCTCTGAGCGCAATTCTTCGGTTGAAAAAGGAAATTTCTCCTGCGTGGTTAAAGCGTCTAAAAACCTATCGACTTCCTTATCATGAACAAAATTTCCGCTTGCGTTGGTGACGAAAAATTCATTCAAATCCCAACAGAACGCTTCGTTTTCACCGTCCTCGTTAAAGTCGGCACCCTGAATTGCTCTGTCTAAAAC
>CAJUGP010000082.1:517-3297 GCA_910586365.1 uncultured Christensenella sp.
GACATTTTATACGTAAAAAGATTGAGTTGCGGCAAATTAGCATAAGGATTTTCTTCCTCGCACGCCGCGTCCCAATTCTTTTTGGCTTCCTGCTCGTCAGCATAAGTCCAATTAAATATCGCGCTTTCGGGGAACTTTTCGTTTGCAAGCGCCTTAAAGGGCGTTCCGGATAAATGTAGAGTAAATTTTCTCTTTATCTTATCGAATGCAATATCCGTTTTATATGTATCAACGCCTTCATGCGCTTCGTCGATAATCAAAACATCCCATTCAAGCTCGGCAACCTCGCCGAGCTTATCAAAATAACCGCCGAAATGTATCGAGCCTTTCAAATCCTGCAAAGAAACAAATTCAATACACCCTTTGGGCTCGGCTGTATCTAAGACATACTTTTGATATTTATCACGGCTTAAAACGTACTTTTTCTCCTTTAAAGCGTCAACGTTGCTTACAAAATAATAGTTTGACTGCGTACCCAAAAACTTCACGTAATCGTCGTACCATGAATTTGCAATAGCGGGACGGTTGGTAACGATAAGTACTTTTTCAGCTTTAAGCTTAATGCACAAATCATACGCCGACAACGTTTTGCCGAAGCGCGGTTTGGCGTTCCACAGATATTCGGCGTTATCATTTGCAAGGAAATAATCGCACGTCTTTGTAACCGCCTGCTTTTGCTCGTTACGCAAATTGTATGGAATTGCGTTGAGCGATTGCAAAATGCCCATATCAGAACGGAACTTAAAAAAGAGATAATGCGATTGCTCTCCGCTTATTTTAAACCATTCGGGGCAACCCTCGCTATCGGGTTGAGGCTCTTTACGCTCTATATCGTTTTTAGAGAGATATGCGTGAAATTCCTTATCGGTAAATCTCGTCTTGCCGTCGAAAAAAATCGCAATATCCTGCCATTCTTTTTTGGCTATGATATTCGCCGTCTGCGTCTGCTCTTTTATACGCAAATCAACATCGCGCTCGGTATAGCCTATCTTCGTCCAGCCGTCGTGATAGACAATGCCGGGCGTGGTGTAGGCGTAAATCATAGGAATAACGGGTTGCGCGGTTTTAACGTTTATCTTTGCCATTTACTTCATCTCCTTTACGTGAGATTCTATAAACGCAATCTCGCTATCGTCCAGCCCATATTTTTTATAAAGTTGAGCGTCAATTTCTGCCACCGATTGCGACCAATCAATGTCAGAACTTGACGTAAAGTCTTGCATCGGAACATACCGCCACGTAGGTTTATTATTGTCCTGCGTTATTTTTAAAATTCCCAACATTGTTCTTGCGAATTTCGATTTTATATATTTATAACAAGCCTCAGCTTCTTTTTTCGTGTCAAAAGCACCAATACCAATAAAAGATCTAGTATAGCCGATCAACGGCGAGCCGATCAACGGCGAGCCGATCAACGGCGAGCTTAGGACCTCACCAATTGCCCCTGAACCGTTCGAAGTGGGCACCATCACCTTAAATTTCATCAAATTTTCGTGAGCCTTGTCGACGTATTTAAGCGCAATATACTTCCACACTCTTTTATTGTTTATTATTCCCAAAACCTTAATTGAATCAGGGAATTCCTCATCAAAGAATACCTCTTTAACTTTCGTGAAAATATTTTTCTCTAATCGGCTATCTTTTCCGTCACTGCCAATTCCCGATATGGCTTCCGGATAATCTTTAAACAGTTCAGTCAAATCAAACCTGTTTTGAATATATACTATATTACTTAAATTATCGTCTTCAGGAGTGTTGACCTTTTGAATAAGACTATTTAATTCAGGAAACGCAGTAAAAGTTTTGATAGCACCAAAATCATAATCAATATTACGATAAGTTATTGCAATGCCCCCTTTGATATCAGTATTGGCAAATACTTTTGAACTATCTTGTTCATAATACAAAACTTTTAAATGCTCATCTTCAAGCATTTTTTTATTCCAATCTTTTGGCGTACTACCAGCATTAAACAAAAACCTACCAGGATGAATCATCTCTACTCGAGGCGAAATCTTATATGCCTCATCAAGAAATAAATGATAAACAGGAGGCGCATAAGTAGCATTATCCCCGTTTTGCAAATCCTGATAAGGCGGGTTGCCTATAATAAAATCAAATTTCATATTTATTTCTCCTGTCGTAACACGGTAAAAATCAAAGGTCGTTTTTGCCCGCCAATTTTTTACTTTACAATAAGTGCCTACGTGTTTTGAATTATCGCCGCCCATACAACCTTGACAAGCAATACGCTCGCCCACGTCAAACAGTGTCATTTGCCCAAGCGTTTGCCCCTCACAACTGTACGGCACAACGTATTTAAAACCGTCCATTTGGAATATATTCCAGGCAAGTATGTTTGCAAGGGATAGCAGATACTCTTTACGCGGAAAAAAGCCGAACTTATCTACGAAGAAATCAATAAATGTAAACAGTAGGTTTTCCCTTGCAATTAAAAGACTGTCGCCCTGCCATTCATAGCCATAGGTGGACTGGTAGGCTTCAAACGCATATTTTACCCATTCGTCTTCGCCGTTTATGTTTTCACTTACCACACGAAGCTTCCTATCCAATAAACCAACGCGATTATTTACGTCAATCCATTTTCCTGTAACCGTGTCGTATCTGCTTGTTAAAAAAGGGGCTTCGCCGCACGTTATTTCCAATACCCGAAGTCTTATATAGTCTTGCCAACTTTTGTTTTCGGGGAAGTGTATGTTCTCGTCCGATTTCTCCCAAGTAACACCTTTGGGAGTGTTAAAAACGTTATCTCTTTTAAA
>CAJUGP010000083.1 GCA_910586365.1 uncultured Christensenella sp.
AAGAGGGCAAGGTCGTCGTAATTTCGTAAATCTGTAGTCCGTGGGGGCTATGCGCCTGTTAGCGTGGAGTTAGATGTATTTGAGAGTATTGTATCGTAAATAGGCAATAGGGGCGCAAAAGTACACGGTAGCCGAACTTGGCGGTGGATAGGCGTAAAAGGCAGTAACCGCCATATAAAGGATTGAGGCTCATTGGTAAGAGCGTGCGCAGTGCGTTAAGACGGCGCAAGGTAGGCAGTTCGATTCTGCCCGATCCTGCCAAAACATCATGATGTCAAAATAAGAGAAAAGGAGAGTGTATAAGTGAATCTGAAAGAATTACGGGTACAAAGTAAAAAGACCGCGGCAGAAGTCGCGGAAAAGTTGGGAGTTGCTCGGTCGACATACTCGAATTACGAACAGGGAACGCGGCATATCGGTCTTAACATGATAGTCCCGCTTGCCGAGCTGTTCGACGTCACCGAACGGGAAGTCATCGAGGCACAGCTGGCGTCTGTTGCCGAAAGAGAAAGGGGGTGAGAAACAAACATGGACGAAGAAATGGTAATTTTCAAAGAGCGATTATTCAAAGAATTTCGATACAAGTTTGTATCTTCAAACAAAATTGTTTGCAACTATTCGCCCGATGAAGTTAAAGAAAATTTGGATATACTCGAAAATCTTATAGTATCCGATAGAAATTATGGGTTTTCATTCCATTTTTTTAAGAAAATCAAATCGGATTCGGATTACCGAGAGGAGGATTACTATCGAAAGATTTCGGATTCGCCGCCTTTATGGGAATATAGCGTATTTGATATTAGCTAAGCGGTTTTATTTCGGCCAAACGAGTTTTTGCATTTATAGCTTTAATTCGGGACTCCATTAGGGTGAGTAGTATTTTCATAAGATTAAACATTTCCGTGATTTCGGTTTCATGTTCTTTCTTCGGGTGGGTAAACTCATTTCCGAAAACTCGAATCAAATGCGCAGCGGAGTCGGCGTATATGTTTGGATCGAGAGAATCTATTTTTCCTTTCAAGCGCTTATCTGAGACATCTATACCTTGTATTTTCGCCGTATAGTCAACAATCAACTGTTCCAACGCATTCCTTAAACCAGTTCCGACTAAATCAAATAGATGATGATTATTCGCGATGCAACATTGACGATACATATCTGCAAATTTGGGTGACAACTCGGCAATTTCTTTCGAGACTTCGTCTACAACGTTTGAAATCGGGTAGTAAGAAATTAGCTTACAAACATCGTATGTAAACATAATGGGGTTATGGCAAAAATGACACCGTTCAACAAGTACGCGAGATTCTATTACACAATTATATTTATCTTGTTCATCAAAAATTTCTATCCCTACATAGTCTTTGCCGCAATACGGGCATTTCTCTATTGTTTCCATTTCGTCCTCGCTTAGTATTCGCTTAACCCGATAAGGTAGTCGGCAGAAATGTCATAAAATTTGCAAATACGTCGCATTGCATCAAATGAAGGTTCCCTAGTCCCTTGTTCATAATTGGCGAGTCCGGTGCGGGACATTTGAAGTTTTTCCGCAACTTCCTTTTGCGACATACCTTTTTCCAAGCGGGCTTGTTTAAGCTTCTCATTCCATTCCATATAAGAATTATTACACAAAATGAGTCAAAACGCTTGACATGACACAAAATGAGTAGTAAAATACGGGCAGTGACTCAAAATGAGTCAAACATATTCAAAGAGAGGTGTTCAAAATGGAAATGGCAATCAGCAAGGAAGTGTACGAAGCGGTCAAGGCGCAGGTTCTGCGGGAATTGGAAGAAAAGAAACGCGAAAAGAGGCGAATCGACTTAGCCGTAGAGGCGGTATTCGCGCCAGCGCATCGAAAGTATTACGACAAGATACTGGATAAGTTCGGCAGAGGGCCGGGCGGGTACGGCCGAAAGGAATCGATTGATGTTTATTTCGAGGCAACGAAAACCGCGCTCGCAATGCTCGGATTTAAGTCCGCACGAGAGGCCTACATAAACGGGTATGCGGAAGAGGCAAACCAAAACGCCGAAAAGATTTTGGAAGCAATGTTGCAAGATTATAAGGAGAAGAAAGCATGAAAGAAGAAAGAGGCTACGGTTGGCTGGACTGTATGACAGAACGGCTGATGACGGAAGATACGGCGTATGTGGCGGCGTATATCGACCATATGCCCGTGTCTCGGAAAGATCGTGAGAGGCTACGGGCGCGGGTGATTGACGAGTTGAAAGCCCGTGACGCAATGGCGAGGTGACGG
This sequence comes from uncultured Christensenella sp., assembly GCA_910586365.1. GTDB lineage: Bacteria > Bacillota > Clostridia > Christensenellales > Borkfalkiaceae > Gallimonas. The sequence continues at coordinate 2,261 of CAJUGP010000083.1, forward strand.
ATATGCAACTGGACACGTTAAATGCGTTATTGTCGGTTGAAAACGGGATCATCGACAGCGGCTACCCGTATTACGACGACGATTACGAGGACGAAGAAGAGGAATACGACGATGAATAAGGTCATGAAAGCGAAAATCTATGCGGCTAAAGCGGATATGTCGCAAGCTGAATGGGTGGATAGCCGAAAGAACGGGATCGGTGGGAGCGACGCGGCGGCGATCGCGGGTTTAAACCCGTATAAGAGCGCCTACACGGTGTACGCGGATAAACTCGGCTTGCTGCCCGAACAGCCGGACAACGAGCGTATGCGGCAAGGCAGGGACCTCGAGGAGTACGTGGCACGGCGATTCCGCGAGGACATGGAAGAGAAAGGCACGCCTAAGAAAACAAAGAATTGCAACTATATTTTACAGCACCCGCAATATCCCTGGATGTTGGCAAACGTCGATCGGCTGATCGTCGGCGAGAATGCCGGCCTCGAGTGCAAAACGACGTCGGTGCTCAACCTAAGGCGATTCAACGGCGAGGATTTTCCCGAAGAATATTATGTGCAGTGTATGCACTATATGGCGGTTACGGGCGCGGCGCGGTGGTATTTGGGCGTGTTGATTCTCAATCAAGGGTACCAAACGTATACGATCGAACGCGACGAGCAAGAGATCGAAAGCCTTATACGCCTAGAAGAACGGTTTTGGAATGAGCACGTGCGGAAGCGGCAAGAGCCGGCGCCTGACGGCAGCGACAGAACAGGCGAAGCGATCCTGTCTTTGTATCCGTCGGCCGATGAAAGCGAAATTGATCTGTCCCTGTACGACGACGACATCGAGCGGTACATGGCGCTCAGCGCCGAAATCAAGGACAGAGAGCGCAAGCAACAGGAGATCAAGCAGCGGATCCAAGCGTATATGAAAGATGCGGGACGCGGGCGCGCCTGCGGTTATGCGGTCAAGTGGGCGAACGTCGAGAGTGCGCGCCTGGACAGCAAAGCCCTGTGCGCGGAAAATCCCGAAGTATATCGACAATATTTGAGACCGA
>CAJUGP010000084.1 GCA_910586365.1 uncultured Christensenella sp.
ATTCGTGACTGGAGTTCAGACGTGTGCTCTTCCGATCTCTGCGACGAATTTCAAAAGAAGTTCCGAATCGGGAAGTATTCAAAGAGAAAGAGCAGGAGGAAGGTATGACGTTTAAAGAATTAAAGAGTAAACTTGAACAGTTTCGTGACACAAAGCGACGTATGAAACAGTTGGAAGAGAAAATATCCGAAACCCGCGCAATGATGGACGGTGTAGGTACATTCAGATTCGACAGTGTAGCGGTGCAGGGTGGGCAAAGAGAACCCGTTCAACAGCGATACATAGAACATATGGAACGGCTGTTAGCCGTGTATAAGTCTTTGCATAATAGCGTTGAAGAAGAGGTTGATTTTTTGGAAAACTTTCTTGCTGTACGTATGCAAGAATTAACTCCTCTTGAGCAGAGTATGATCACGGACCGTTATATAAACGGAAAATCATGGCGTGTGATTCAAGGAGAGTACAGTTACGAGCAACGGCAACCGTTTCGAATTGTAAACGGCGCGCTGAAAAAAATTTCCGATTCTGCACAACATGACACACCATGACACATGTTTATGTGTTATAATGCTATCGTTGAAAAAAGTCCATACAACTTCATCGCTCCCTTTTAAGACCGCTCCCGCTTTGGCGAGGGCGGTTTTGCGTGGGGAGAAATTTGCACTTGAATGCAAAAAAGATAAGGAGGTAAATCGTGGCGAGACCGAGCAAATATGAAACCCACGTTGCGCCGCGATTTGAAGAGATTAAAGACTGGGTGCGCAACGGTGCAACCGATAAATACATTTGGGAAAAATTAGGTATTTCGGAACGTTCATTTTACAAATATAAAAATGAGTTTTCGCAGTTTTCGCAGGTCCTAAAAGAGACAAAGGACTATGTGGATGCACAAGTGGAAAGCTCGCTTTTAAAGCGTGCCCTCGGATACAGCTATAACGAAGTAACGAAAGAGTTTTCCGATGGCGAGGTTAAGGTAACAAAGATTGTTACAAAGCAAGTGGTTCCCGACACAACCGCACAAATCTTTTGGTTGAAGAATAGACGTCCCGAACAGTGGCGGGATAAGCCTCCCGAAAAGGCAACAGATGAACCAAACGAGAACGAGGGCGTATCTATCAACATAAAGGACTGTTCGAAAGATGAAGATTGATTTTCCAAAACAGTACAGTCCGCTATTCGATCCACAAGTAACCGAAATCGTTGAACCTTCGGGAAGATGCACTGCAAAGACAACTTCGAACGAAATACTTGCAATCACGCTCATGAAGCAGAGCAAGTACAACAATGTTTGGTATTGCCGCGCCGAAACGGGGGATATCCGTTCGACGATATTCTCTTCAATGATTTCCACAATTCAGCTCATGGGACTTGAAAAGGAGTTCAAATGGAGTTTGTCTCCGTTTCTCATTACCTGCGTTACAACGGGCGCGATTTGTTATTTCAGCGGTATCAACGGAAAGACGGACGACGACGTTACGGCAGTAAAAGGATTTACGCCCCAATATAAGACACTTGCTCTTGCAATATTGGACGAGGCGGACCAAGTAAAACATTTCAATCATATAACCGCGTGGGAGAGCACTCTTGCGCGCTTTTTGCTTCCATACGGCAAAGTTATCTTCGCTTACAACCCGCCGATGACACGCAGTCATTGGGCGCATAAATTCTTTGGAGAAAAAGTGAAGAACGGCGCAACGCGTATCTATGCAACATGGGAGGATATCCGCGGACTCCTCAAACCCAAGACAATTGAGACGATCGAGAAGTACAAGCGTGACGATCCTGAATATTATCGCTATTGGTATCTCGGCGAACCCGTCAACTTCAAAGGAATGGTTTACCCGCAGTTCAGGCGGGAAACGCATGTTATCAATATCTTCAAGTATATGTACGATCACCCGAAAGATTTTGTTGCCGAACTTATTCTCGGACTGGACGAAGGAACGGTAAATGACAGTACTTGTGTTACGCCGATAGCCATTATGGCGAGCGGGGTTGCGATCGTACTTGACTGTTTGGAGGTTGATCCGCAAAAAATCGGGCAACAATCACCGGCACAAACTTCTCGGTTATTGATAAAGTTCATAAACGAGTTGCTTTCGAAATTTCCTTTTTTACAATATATTCGGCGTCGATGGATTTTCGAGTGCGCAGAAGGTGGGCAAATGCTGCGATTGCAATTCATGGAAGACAGCGGCGAAGAAACGTACCTTGTAACCAATAAGAGTATCATGGGAGACGTAAAACGAGTTCGTTCTATGTTATCCGAAAACATTTTACTTTTCCATTCCGACATCAACGTAAATACGATTCAACTCATTGAGGATATAGAAAATTACGTCTTTGATGAAAAATCGGGAGACATTAAGAAACAACAGCGTGACGATACGATCGATAGTTTAGAGTACGCTACAAAACTTTATTACGATGCCCCTATTAGGGCATAAGGAGGAGACATGACACAAAATTGTCAAGCATTAGCGGGGGGAGACGCGCGGAAGATCTTCCGACCCCTGTTCCGCGCTCGTTGGCAGAATATGCAGAATGTTGTAAACAACAGCGTCTTTATTTCGCTTATTCCTGCGGGGTATAAAACCTACTACACTGCTTTCATTCAACAGTGGCTCGATTGGGCGCAGGGCTTCGTTCCGCAACTGCACCGATACGACTTTTTCTCAACGGGAATGGGGTATACCGTTTGCGATATCTTTGCGCGGCAATGCATGAGCGGCGGCTATCGTTTTATAACGAAGAACGAAGATTTGAAAAGTTTTATTGAATCGTGGGACAACGACGATTTGATACGGGTTTTCAATACAATGTTTTTCCATTCGAATGCGGGAGGGAATGCGATTCTTTGTATTACCCCCGTTGACGGAGAACTTTACCCGAGCGTATATTCGATCGATCGTGTTGTTTTTCAAATTGGACGGCGCGGAAAGATCACGCAGGCAATACTCTTAAATCGTTTTGTTGCCGGAGATACGGTGTACTATGTAAGAGAATTTCGCGTAATACACAAAGGGAAAAAGTATTACAAGGCACAGCTTGCGCCAGGGACACTGGTTACGGCGCCTACATGGAGCGAAGCACCTTTGAAAGAAGTGCCCACTACGATTGAGCAACAGTGGATA
>CAJUGP010000085.1 GCA_910586365.1 uncultured Christensenella sp.
TAAGATAGTAAGACCCCTTAAAGACGATAAGGTTGATAGGTCGGAGGTGGAAGCGCAGTAATGCGTGCAGCTGACCGATACTAATAGGTCGAGGGCTTGGTCTCAATTTAATTGAGAGAAAAGTCTTAATTACAACATCTTTTTTACGAATTTCTATGATTTTTACGAGCTATACGCTTTACGTATTTCTCTTGCTATGTAGTTGTTAATCTTCGGTAAACTCTTTCTAATTGAGTTTCCCTTGAAGATTCCCCGAAGAGAATTTGCAATAAAGTTCTTGTAAGGGCGCACGTTGAAGGGCGTGCGGTAAAATAGCTGTTGGGGGAAAACGTAACAGCTATACCATTGTTATTATATCCGCAAGGATTTAATATACCATGGTGGTGACGATAGCAGAGAGGTTCCACCTGTTCCCATCCCGAACACAGTAGTTAAGCTCTCTTACGCCGATAGTACTTAGCGGGTCACCGCTCGGCAGGGTAGGTAGTTGCCACCTTTCAAACGAAAAAGACACTTACAGTTTGTAAGTGTCTTTTTTTTGCGTTTCGAAGAATTTGTTTTTAAAGCGACAAAAATAAATTCTTCGAAGAATGAAACTTTTATTGCTAAGCTTAGGTTATCGTCAAAGTACAGCAACAGACAACAAGCCAAAGGGTTTTGGCAAATGGAGTCCCGCAGCGGAAAAGCGTGTTTTTCCTCGCGGAAAGAATATAGAAGTGCTTTGATCATAAAACAATTTCGTACTTACAGCTCTTATCGCCGCGGAGAATCGATGCAATCACCGTTGCCCTGATGGGGCGGTTTAAGACATACGAAAACATTCTCTCCGCAAACCCTTCCGAGCAGTTGCAGAGGAGCGGCGGCATTTTCTGCGCTTGACGCAGCGGACACACGCAAAAATCCTTGTTCTCGTCCACGAAGATTTTTTCTCCGCATTGCGTAATTACCCAGCCCCATTCCCGCGAAAGAAAGGCAAGAAAGCCGTCCAAATCGCCCTTCAAGGGCGCGAGCACCTCCTCCGTACGGTTGGCGTGAAAGTGTACCCAAGAGCACGCTTTGAGCGCTTGCTCGGCAGGCAAACCATCCTGCATATTTTGCATGCAGGTCTGTAAAAATTCCTATTCGAAGCTCATGACCGCACCTCTGGATTTGTCTGTGGCGGAAATCTCCGCTTGCCCGTCATTTCTTTCACGGTAATTTTATAGACGGCGACGAGATCTGTTTTAACGCAATCGCGAGCAGAGTATCCCGTAATGCGGCAGTGGTTGAGCAGTAGCTCGATGCCGTGGATCGCCTCGTCTCCGCTTACAGTTTCGGCATGCCCGAAGGCGATAATGCTCGCGTAGTCGGCGGTCACGCCGTGATCTGTTCTCACGTAGCCATTTAAGATATCCGCCTCGACACAGACGCGTTTGTCTCTTGCAAGCAAATCGATCTTTTTACCCTCTTTTGCAGAGTGAAAATATATGATGATTTTGCCGTTTACCTGTTCATAGCCGAAGGAAAGGGGGATAACATAGGGATATCCGTTGTCATACAGACCCAGCCGAATCGTCTGACATGCGTCCAAAACGGACAGAAGTTCGTTCCTATCGGTAATTTCGCGCTGAAATTTTCTCATATGCGCCTCGCGTTATAAAGTACGTTCAGTTTACCATAATATGATTCTCTTGACAAGAGTTTGACAAATTTTTCTGTAATATGATATAATAACCCAAACATACGGGGGACGATAATATGATACAGCAACAGGTTGCACTTTTGGAATTTGACAGGGAAAAACGGGCAAAATTTTCCCCGAAAAATTTCGGGCTGGAAAAGTGTTTGCCTGAAAAATGCGTAATTGCATTTTTTAAAAGCGCGGTAAACGAGATTGCGGAACAATATCGCGCGGAAGTTAAAACTTATATTTCTTCCTGTACCGTTAATTTGCCCGTATATCTTTTAAACGTGCAAGGGGAAGAGATCGCGCTTGTATGCGGATTTTTAGGCTCTGCGGGCGCGGCGGCGCAGTTGGAAGACTTGATCGCCTTGGGCGCAAAAAAGTTTATCGTTTGCGGTGCGGCGGGAACATTGACGCAAAGCCCCGTAGGCGCCCTTGTGATCCCCGATTGCGCCGTGCGCGACGAAGGAGCGAGTTTTCATTACGCGCCGCCCTCGTACGAAATACAAGCAGATAAAAGCGTAATAGAAGCGATCGGTGGGTTTCTGCAAAGAGAAGAGCTTCCTTTCCGTTTGGGTAAAACATGGACGACGGATGCGTTATACCGTGAAACGGAAGAAAAAGTCGCATTGCGCCGTGAGCAGGGGTGTATTACGGTAGAAATGGAAGCAAGCGCTTTGATGGCGGTCGCGCAGTTTCAAGGGGTGCGATTGGGGCAAATTCTTTATTGCGGCGATGATTTAAGCGGAACGCAATACGATCACCGCGACTTTTTTGACAGATCGGACATTCGCCGCAATATGGTGGAACTTTCGCTAAAATGCGCGCGGGAAGTTTTATAAAGGAACAGAAAAATTTATATGACGGCGGATAAGATAATTACATATTGTTTGAATCGGTTAGAAGGGATCACAATCGTAAACAGTTGGGGGGAGCGGGGCGTTTTCTACAATCCCGAAAACAGATTAAAGCGGGGCGTGTACATTCTTACGTTAAAAGAAAAAGACGGGGAAAACGACAGCGCTTCGCAGTTAAACCGAAAAGGTATTTATCGGGTAAATATCGGCGTACGGAAAAGCACGTTCGAAAAGACGTTCGGCGCTGTTCCCGCGCGTCCGCCCAAGGGTGGAACTGTGGACATGGGGTATGATTATACCGTAACAGACCGTATTTTACCGCATCCCGTTTACGGTTGGATGAGTTGGATCTGCTGTTTAAATCCCTCGGAAGAAACGTTTGAACGGTTAAAGCCGCTGATCGCGGAAGCATACGAATACGCGAAAGAAAAGTTTTTAAAAAGGAAATAACGATTCGATAAAATGCGGATAATTAGCGCTTTAAAGACAATCAATTACAGATTGTGGTTTGCGATTCTTGCGGCGATGTTGCTGCCTACCGTGTACCAAACTGTGAGGATATTTTTTCTCGGCAGATCGGAAGAGCGTC
>CAJUGP010000086.1 GCA_910586365.1 uncultured Christensenella sp.
GGAATTTATCGCGGTGAAAGCCGAAAAGAAAAAACAGCTTGCCGAATACATTTTGCTTCATGACGGCGTAAAGCTGTTAGACGGTGCAATCGTCTATGCGCAGGTCAAGCGGCTGCACGAGTACAAGCGGCAGCTCATGACGGCGTTTGCGATCTTGCGGATATATTACGATTTAAAAGAGGGAAAACTGCCCGATTTTCACCCGTCGGTCTTTCTGTTCGGCGCAAAGGCGGCGAGCGGCTATTTCAGGGCAAAGGGGATTATCAAGTATCTGAACGAGATCGCTCGGCTTGTAAACGGCGACGAACAGACAAATCGACTGTTACAAGTAGTGTTTGTACAGAATTATAACGTGTCGTATGCCGAGAAGATCGTCGCGGGAACGGACGTGAGCTTGCAGGTCTCCACTGCGGGGTTCGAGGCGAGCGGTACGGGCAACATGAAATTTATGTTAAACGGCGCGGTCACGTGCGGCACGATGGACGGCGCGAATATCGAAATCGTCGAACACGCGGGGAAGAAGAACAATTACATCTTCGGCGCCAGCGTAGAAGAAATCGAGCGTTTGAAAGATACATACGATCCGAACGAAATATTATCGCAAAATTCCGACTTAAAGCGCGTTTGCGATACGTTGACGGACGGTACGTTTTCGGACGGCGGGAAGGGGTATTTTAAGGAACTGCACGATTCGCTTACCGTGGGCGCGCATTGGCACAAGCCCGATCATTATTTTATCTTCCGCGATTTACCCGAATACGTCGACGCTTTAATACGCGTCAACCGCGATTATGGGAACAAAACGGCTTTTGCGCAAAAGCAGATGGAAAACACGGCGCACGCGGCGTTCTTTTCGTCCGACCGCTCGATTGGCGAGTATGCGGAAAAGATATGGAATATCGTCAAAAAATAAGAAACTTCGGAATCCGCATGCCCGAAAATGATACGATAGCGTGCATTTTGAATAAGGAGGTGAAGGTATGGAGCAAAAATTTACGGACAATGCGTTTGTAAAATTCTATAAGAGGGTCGTCGCATGGTTCGTAGGGTTATGGAACGGTATTTGCACGTTCTTTCGTAAACTGCCCGGGCAAATCGGCGGTGCGTTCGTGCGGTTCGGAAGAGCATGCAAGCAGTTTGCGCTCGACTTTGTTCACGGGCATTGGACGGTGAAACTTTCGTATCTGTTTATGGGTGCGGCAAATATCGGCGCAGGGCAGTATATAAAGGGCGTTTTGTATCTGCTCGTCGAAGGCGCGTTTATCGCGTTTATGGCGCTGTTCGGCGGTTCGGCGTTCGTCGGGTTCTTTACGCTTGGAACGATCGCCATGAACACGGGCGACGCAGTGGACGAATGGGGCAACCCGATCGTGGCGCACGGCGACAATTCGCTGTTGATGCTTTTATACGGCGTTTGTACGTTGCTGGTGTTAATCGCGTTTGCCGTGCTGTATTTCAAATCGATCCGTTCGGGCATTGCGGCAAGAACGGTAAAGGAAAGCGGCGGCAAGCCCAAAAATTTTAGGCAGGAAATATTCGAGCTGTTCGATCAAAAGCTGTACAAAACCATGCTCGCCGTTCCCATTCTTTGCGTGTTGGCGTTTACCGTCGTTCCGCTCGTTTATATGATTTTAATGGCGTTTACGAGCTACGACCACAATCATCTGCCGCCCGCGTCGCTGTTCGATTGGATCGGCTTCGAGACGTTCGGCAAAGTGTTTGCCAATCCGCTGATCGCGGGCACATTCTTTCCGCTTCTCGGCTGGACGCTCGTATGGGCGCTTATCGCCACAAGCAGCTGTTACTTTGCGGGGATATTCCTCGCCATGCTCATAAACCGCAAAGGGGTGGTGGGTAAGCCTGTGTTCCGTACGATCTTCGTTTTGACGATTGCCATTCCGCAGTTTATCACGCTGCTTACCATGTCGAACTTTTTAGATGTCGACGGTCCGCTCAATACCGTACTCATGGACATGGGGTTAATCAAAGAGCGGATCGGGTGGCTGACGGACGTTTCGCACAACGCCGTTCTGCCGCGTTTCTCGGTGCTTATGGTGAACTTGTGGATCGGCGTGCCGTATACCATGCTTATTACGACGGGTGTTCTCATGAACATTCCCAAGGACTTGTTCGAGGCGGCGAAACTCGACGGCGCAAGCCCCGTCAAACTGTTTGCGCGGATCACGCAGATCGGAAGAGCGTCGTGTAGGGAAAG
>CAJUGP010000087.1 GCA_910586365.1 uncultured Christensenella sp.
CGATCTTTTTATTTCAAGATTTCATGGAAAACAGGGCTTGCACTTTTGCAAGCCCTGTTCTATTGCTATAAAAATTTAATTCGTTGAACCTTCTACCGCATTTGTCTTATCTTTTAAATCCGTTGCAAGATTCCACTCTTCAAAACCGGCAGTGTGCGGAAGCATTAAGTTCCATTCATCCAAGCAGTTGATTTTCATTATGCAATCGTCGGATGAAAGTTTAAGGATATGTCCGCCTTTTGTTAAATCTTTGCTGATAAAATGTATGTGCCAACCCGGCATATTTATCCCGTTTACATAGTTTGGACAATATACTCCTACAACAAAGCCTTCTTCATCGTGATACTCAAACTCTCTTTGATCGCAAGCAACTTTATAAAGCGGTTCGTACGGCTCGCTTTGAACAAAACAAGACCGCACTCTGACCTTAAATTTGCCCTCCATTTTTATCATGTAGAAGAAATTATGACTTTGTATGTATTGTTCCATTTTAGTTTTGAAATCTTCGATAGATACAAACTCCAAAGGATTTTCTTCCGCTCTCTCATCAAATTTTGCTACCGTTGAGAACGGAAGCGAATCGCTGTCGTTCATTTCGCTTACCACGCCTGTTGCTCGTCCGTTATACGCTTTACCATTAATTATAATGGCTTCGCCGTCAAGACCGTCATAAGTGCCTATTCCCGTATCGCCGTAACGAAGCAGGTCTTTGACGGTACAGCTACCGTGATAGTCGCCCATCATAAGACTGTTGAGATTGCCGATTTGTAAAAGTTGATTATTTTGCATTTTAAATGCCTCCTAAATGATGTTTTCTGAGATGATGATGTTTTGAGATATAATGATTATTTTCGTCATAGACGGCGGCTAAAAGTTCACCGTGAGTCGCACCGAAAATTTTACGGGGATTTTCAATTTTATCGCCTTGATTTGTTTTAAAGTAATGCGTCATAATTCCCCTTGTGAAGAACGGGGATAAAATATTGGTTATGAGTAGCACAAACGCAAGTATAGCAATCGAATGTGCCGCCACGTCAGCGCCCGAAAGCCCTTGAAACGTGTATGTCGCAAACATAGCAGGAATCGATAAAGCCACGCCCGCAAGCGACGAGCTACCGATTGAAGCATAGCCCGGACGCTTCAAAATAAACCTGTCTACCACATAAGGCAATATCATAGTAATTGCCCAAAAGATTAACGTAATTACAACGGCAGCCAATAACACCGTAGGCTGGAAGGCTTTTGCGAGATTAATAGTCGAGCCAAACTGAAATCCCAAGAACGGTAATATAATCGTGTTGCCGCCCTTGAATATTTCGCGTATTTTCGGATCGAGATTACCAAACAAAAATCCCAACAAAAACGGTATTAGTAATGCAAAGATTTGTAAAATTTTACCTATTGTTGCAGCGGACGTACTTCCTGCCGGCATCCCGAATGCGCTAATAAATATAAAAGGAAGTAACGGCATTGAAAGTATTAACATTATGGGGAACGTCGCTCTATCGCTATTATCTGCATAAGGTGCGGTAACGCCCATATACAATGCTGCATTCGCGCTTGTTACAACGCAAGTAAAAGTAATAGCATCGATTCCCAAAAAGCCTTCGGGCCCACAAACTATCCAAACCACAGCCGAAATAATGTAAGCAGGCAAAAGCCTTGCTAAAACAACCCATATTCCTCTTTTAAAGACATCTACAAAATCGTGCGGTTTAATCATTGTCCCCGTACAGAATAACATCAGTCCTATCATTAACATTTGACCTGTAGAACCGAATAAATCTTTGACGGGATTACCGAGATATTGCCATAACGTCATACCTTCACCCGCTTTCCCTGTGCCAAGACCACAAGCAACCGTTATAGTACAAATAACGGCGCTTATCAATAGCGGCACAAACATTGTTCCAGCAGGGATTTTGTTTATAGAGTTCCAAATCCCTA